>JAEKKH010000189.1 GCA_019510465.1 Burkholderiales bacterium | reverse complement strand
TCATTGAACGCGGCCCGACCGCGAGCGCGCGGTGCACGTCGAAGCCACGGAACCCGCTGAATCCGCGCCGTCCAGGCCGGATTCCGACGCACGGCAAGCCGGAGAGCGGAGCCCCAGCCCAGCCTGTCGCAAGCGCAACGCCGGCCAGCAGCGAAGCGTGAAACGTCAAGCGTCAAGCGCCACGCGAAGCGAAGCAAGATAGCTCACGCCGTCAGCAGGTTCCCCGTCCGCAGCGCCTCGCGCCCGGCGACGCGCAGCACGCTCGTCCCCGCCGGCACGAAGCGGCGCGTCTCGCGGGCGTAGAACACACCGTCGATCGGGCTCACGAGCGGCGTGACCAGCCCCGTCATCGGCTCGATGAGGTCCGCCAGCCGCTCGCCCGCGGCCACGCGCGCGCCAGGCTCGCGCAGGTAGGCAAGGACGCCGCCGTGCGGCGCGTTGACGGGGATCGACCCGGCCAGCGGCGTCGCCTCGCAGCGCGCGGGCGGCATGCCGGCCGGCGCGCCGGCGATCAGGCCCTGCCAGGCGAGGTAGTCGAGGATCGCCTGGGCATCGCGCCCGGCGAGCTCGTGGTCGACGTCGGCCTCGCCGCGCAGTTCGACCGTGACGGCCACGCAGGCGCTCGGGATCGGCGTGGCCGCGCCGAAGCGCGCCGCCAGCCGCGGCCAGAGCGTCGAGCAGGCCTCGTCGAACGGATGGTCGCCCGACACCTCCGCCAGCAGCGCCGCCTCGCAGCCGAGGAAGCGTGCCAGCGGCTCGACCCGCGGCCAGACGGACGTCTCGGTGTACAGGTGCAGGACCGCCTGGCTGTCGCAATGCAGGTCCAGCACGATGTCGGCGTCGATGCTCAGGCCCAGCAGGGTGCGGCGCAGGCTCTCGAGCGTCGAGCGCGCGGGGATGGCCGCGGCGGCCTCGCGCAGCGCGGCGCGGACCAGGCCGACGTTGTACGCCGCATCGGCGCCGAGCTTGCCGTCGACGCGCGCGACCACCGCGTCGAACAGGTCGGCGTAGTGGCGATTGAAGTTCTCGCCCGTCGCCAGCTCGAACCGGCCCTCGACCGAACCGAGCACGCGCTGCGTCAGGCCGATCGGGTTGGCCACCGGGACCAGCACGATCTCGCCGGTGACGCGGCCCGCGGCCTCGAGCTCGGCCAGGCGGGCGCGCAGGTGGTGCGCAACCAGCAGGCCGGGGATCTCGTCGGCGTGCAACGCCGCCTGCAGCGTGGCCTTGGGGCCGGCGCCGGGCGTGCCGAAATGCAGGCTCTGCAGCTCGATCGAGACGCCGGGCGTGCCCTGCGTCAGCGCGTGGTGGACGGTCTTCATGGCGTTCTCGCGGGGTCGGGGCGGACAGGTTACCTCAGGCGCCCGCCGCGCGAGGTGGGCCGTCAGCGCCGCCGCTCGGTCTGCGCGACCAGGCGCAGCAGCGTGATCTCCGACGGCGAGCCGAAGCGCTTGGGCGGGCCCCAGTAGCCCGTGCCGCGGCTCACGTAGACCAGCATGTCCTTGACGCGGTGCAGCCCCGCGGTGAACGGCTGCTGGAAGCGCACGAAGAAGTTCCACGGCAGGAACTGGCCGCCATGGGTATGGCCGGACAGCTGCAGGTCGAAGCCCGCCTGCTCGGCGGCCGTGGCGCTGCGCGGCTGGTGCGCCAGCAGCACCTTGACGGCCGCGCGCGGGGCGCCGGTGATGGCGAGCGCGACGTCGGTCCGGTGGCTGGTGTCGTAGCTGGCCGCGGAGAAGTCGGTCACGCCCGCGATGACGATGGGCGCGTGCTTGTGCAGGATGATCACGTGCTCGTTGAGCAGCACCCGCACGCCCAGCGACGGCAGGTACTTCAGCCACGGGTGCACGCCGGAGTAGTACTCGTGGTTGCCGGTGACGAAGAAGGTGCCGTGGCTGGAACGCAGGCCGGCCAGCGGCGCCACGTGCCGCGACAGCTCGTAGACGTTGCCGTCGACCAGGTCGCCGGTGATGGCCACCACGTCGACCTGCAGCTGGTTGATCCTGGCGACCACGTACTTCATCGCCGGGCGCTTGATCGTCGGGCCGATGTGCATGTCGGAGATCTGCGCGATCTTGAAGCCCTGCAGCGCCGGCGGCAGGTCCTTCAGCGGGATGTCGACCGTCTTGACGCGCGGCGCCTTGCGCGCGTTGTAGAAGCCGGCCAGCGTCACCAGCAGCGCCACCACGACGACCCCGCTGGCGCTGAGATCGAGCCCGTGGTCGGTCACCCTCAGGCCGGCCAGGCGCGCCAGCAGCAGCACGATGACGGCCACGTCGCGCAGCAGGGTCAGCACGAACAGCGACGAGAACAGGCCCATCAGGGTGAGGCTGGCCCAGGCCAGCATGTCGCTGCGGCGGATCTCCTCGGGCGTGCGCTTGCCCTTGCGCCGGCGCAGCGCGAGCGGCACCATGCCCGCCGACACGATCAGCAGCACGGCCAGCATCGCCGCCGGCGCGGTGCCGGAGGCGGCCAGCACGCCCGGCAGCAGGCGCAGTGCCACATAGGCGTGCACCACGACCGAAACAACCCACAACCCGTTCATCAAGCCCTCGTCAGCCCCCGCGTTCCGGGACCGCAATCGTCCCACATCGCGGCGGCGGTCCGGCCTGCCGGCCCCCCAGTCACCGGTAACGAGGATTTACCTGGGCAGGCCGACCTGGGTCAGGTTGTCGTCGGAATTGCGGTCGATGCGCTTGTTGTAGGGGTCGATGCCGACCCAGGTCGGGCGGCGGTCGACGACCACCGTGACCGGCACGTCGGGCCCGTGGACCGGCACCTTGTGCAGCAGCAGGACGTCGGACGGGCCGAAACCCTTGTCGCCGGGGCGGGCCGTGAACACGCCCACCTCGACGTCCTCGTCCATCGGGGCCTCGGTCTCCTTGCCCGCGCCGTCGGCGTAGAACTTGTGCGCCTGGACGTCGAACTTCACCTCGTACCTGCCGTCGGGCCGCTGCGTGGCCACCGCGTTGTTCGCCTTCAGGTCCAGGATCGTGATCTTGTCGAACAGGTCGGAGATCAGCTGATCGTTCTGGGGGCCGGCCTCGGCGCGCAGAAGCTTGAGGAAGTCGGTGGTGTTGGCGTACGGCGCGCCCTTGAACGCGAACTGCGCCAGCAGCTTGCGCATCGCCCGGTCGACCACCTCCTCGCCCAGCGCCTCCTTGGCCCAGTACATCGCCACCGACCCCTTGCGGTAGTAGATGTAGTCCTGGTTCTCCACGCGGTCCAGCGGCAGCTCCTCCAGCACGGCGCCACCGCGCGAGCGCAGGTAGCGGTCGAGCTCGTATTTCAGGAAGCGGCGCACCTGGTCCTTGCCGTAGTGCTGTTCCATCACGAGCAGCGCCGAGTACTGCGCGAAGGTCTCCACCAGCATCGAGGCGCCCTGCTGGTCGGCCGGCACCAGCTGGTGGGCCCACCACTGGTGGCCGATCTCGTGCGCCGTGACATAGGTGGCGACATCGATCTTGGTCGGATTGGTCCAGTGCTGCACGAAGCCGATGCTCTCGGAGAACGGGATCGTGTTGGCGAACGACTGCGCGAACGGCGCGTAGGCCGGGAACTCGATGATGCGTGCCTGCCTGAACTGGTAGGGCGAGAACGTCTTGTCGAACAGCGCGAGCGACTCGTTCATCGCACTGAGCATGCGGTCGACGTTGAACTCGTGTCCGGCCGCGTAGTACACCGCGAGGTCGACGTCGTGCGCGGGCTGGTCGGCCTGCGCCGGCGCGCGCCACACGGCGCGGCGGATGTCGTAGCGGCCCGACTGGATCGAGAAGAACTGGTTGATCGGCGCGTCGCTGCGGAAGTGCACGGTGCGGCGGGCGTCGCGATCCTTGGCCAGGCCGGTGTCGCTGACCACCTGGCCCGGGGCGATGGGCGTCTGGTCGCCGTCGGTGGTGACCGTGATGTCGGACGTCACCCAGTCGCTGTCGTGCAGCAAGGCGTTGAACTGCCGCGCCGAATCGTCCTCGAGCTTGGGCGGGCGCAGCTCCGCGGGCAGGCCGTATTTGCGGCGCTTGGCGCGTTCCTCGAGCAGCCCCTGGCGCGCGAAGCCCACCGACGGCGTGACCTCGAAGTTGTTGAAGAAGCTGCCGTTGGGCACCACCGCGGTCATCGGCCGGTCGTTGCCGAAGCCGCGCTGCTCCAGCGTGGTGGTGAAGTCCAGCACGCGACGCTCGCCCGGCTGCATCGGCGTGGCCAGCTTGTAGATGCGGTAGTGCAGGCGCGGGTAGTCGGTCTGCACCGTCGCGCCCGGGAAGGTGATCGAGTCCAGCCGCAGGTTCTCGGCCCACTGCAGGTGCAGCACGGGAATGGCCTCGTTGCTGCGATTGACCAGCGCGAAGTGCCCGTGCGTCACCGCGCGGGCGTCGCGCGGCCAGAGCTCCACGTCGAGCGTGACGTCGGCCACGCGCGGCTGCACGACCTTCTCGAAGGGCAGCAGCGTCTTCTCGAAGTCGGCCGCGCGGCGGTCGCGCTCGGGCTGCGTCGTGTAGCGGTTCAGGACGTTGGTGTTGTAGAAGATCCAGGCGCCCGAGGCGATCCAGACGAGCGCCGCGCCGCCCAGCACGGCCGCCGGCGCGCCGCGCAGGTGCTGGCCGACCTGCGCGAGGCGCGGGCGCAGCGCGGTGGTCGTGCCGCGGCGCCACAGCGCGTGCGACAGCACCAGCAGCATCGTGGCGAACGCCGTCCAGTACAGCTGGAACCAGGCCTGGCCGATCCAGAAGCGGCCCAGGCCGTTCAGGTCCGACAACGGGATCGGCGGGCTGCCGCCGTAGTTGTACAGGTTGTGCTCCCAGCCGATGTTGCCCAGCATCACCGAGGCCACGAAGTACACGAGCATCACCGCCCAGCCGATGTACTTGTTGGACACCAGCACCTGCACGAACACCGTCAGGATCGCGATCAGGATAGCGCCGACCGCCATCGGCCACACGAACCACGCCAGGTAGGCGCCGATCTCGAAGCGGAAATAGCCGTTCAGCGCCTGGAACGCGATGGCCGCGAGCACCGCCAGCAGTGCGCTCGAGACCAGCACCGCCGCGATCGCGATGACCTTGGGCACGAGGTGCGTCCAATCGGGCGCGCCGGTGGCGTCGATGATCTCGTGCATGCGGCGATCGCGGTCGCGCCACACCAGCTCGCCCGCGTAGAAGATCGCCAGGATGATCGGCAGCAGCGAATAGCCGCTGCCCAGCGCCTCCACCATCAGGCGCGTGACGGGCCAGGACGGGCTGCCGAGGATCTCGCCGCCGAACATCAGGTTGGAACCCGCCAGCAGCAGGCCGATGGCGACCAGCACGTAGTAGACGGGGCTGCGGAACACGAAGGCCATGTCGACCTTGGCCAGCTCCCACAGCTGCAGGCGCGCCGTGCCGCGCGTCGCCGGCGGGATGTCGGGCAGCGCGGGCACGTGGCGGCGCGCCTCGGCGGCCAGCATCTCGCGCACGCCGGCGGGGTTGGCCTCGCCGAGCTCGGCCAGTTCGGCCTGGTGGCGCTGCGCGGCCTTCTGCGCGCGCGTGAGCTTGCGCGGCTTGGCGGGCGCGTCCTCGGCGGCGCCGGGCTCGGCCTTGTCGTAGCGTGTCTCGAAGCGGAACAGGCGGTAGGCGATCGCGAACACCACGCCGGCGAGCGCCGTCCACAGCAGCCGGTTGGCCAGCAGCACGCCCGTGAACGGCGGCAGCAGCGTATTGCGCTCGGAGGCCGTCCAGTACTTGGTGACGTAGGTCAGCGGCGACGGCCCGAACGGGTCGAGCAGCGCCGCCACGCGTTCCCACGTCGGGTCGTTGCGCGTCGCGCCGCGCGCCACGAAGAACAGGATCAGGAAGGCGACTGCGCAGACGTTGGACCACACCAGCGAGCGCGTGGCGATGGCCACCGCGAAGAACAGCGCGGCGGTGATGAGCAGGGTCGGCAGCTCGAACGCGAACAGGCCCGCCAGGTAGTGGCCGGCCACGAACGGGCCGATCTTCTCGACGTCCTGCCACGGCATGAGGGTGCCCACCCAGATGCCCAGCGGGACCGTCGCCAGCACGACGAAGGCCGCCGCGCTCGCGCCGATGAAGCGGCCGCCGAGGTAGCTGGCCTTGTCGATGGAGGTGGTGCGGATGATCGGCGCGAAGCCGGTGTCGTCGTCGCGCACCACGACGTTGGCCACCATGGCCACGGTGATGAAGACGGAGAACACGCCCAGCAGCGCGAGCGTCTGCACGATCGCGTACGGCGCGTTCTTGTGCACGTTGCCCAGGCTGCCGATCTGCACGTTGTCGCTGGCCGTGGCGCCGAACGCGAGCAGGAAGAAGATCAGGCACCCGACCCAGAACACCGGGCTGCGGAGCTGGTAGCGCCATTCGAATGCGACGATGTGACGGAACATGCTGGGCGTCCCGCGCTCTCAGTGCGCCGCGGCGCCGCGCGACGCCTCGTTGCCGGATTGCCCGTTGCTCCTGCGGTGCGCGTACAGCGTCGAGAAGTAGACCTCCTCGAGATCCGCCTCGGCCCGCTCGAAGCGCGGGTCGGGCGCGGTGTCGGACAGCACGTGGATCAGCGTGCGGCCGCCGCGCAGCCGCGTGGAGATCAGCGCGAACTGCTTGCGCAGGCCGGGCAGTTCCTCGGCCTCGACGGCACGCCGCCAGACCTTGCCCCGCAGGCCCTCGATCAGCGCGCCCGGCGTGCCGGCGCTGACGATGCGGCCGTCGACGAGGATGGCCATGCGCGAGCACAGGTCGGCGACGTCCTCGACGATGTGCGTCGACAGGATCACCACCTTGGTCGTGCCGATCTCGGCCAGCAGGTTGTTGAAGCGGTTGCGCTCCTCGGGGTCGAGGCCCGCGGTCGGCTCGTCGACGATCATCAGCGCCGGGTTGCCAATCATCGCCTGCGCGATGCCGAAGCGCTGCCGCATGCCGCCCGAGAAGCCGGCGATCGCCTTCTTGCGCACGTCCCACAGGTTGACCTGCTGGAGCAGCGCCTCCACCGTCTCCCGGCGGGCGCCGGCATCGGTCAGGCCCTTGAGCACGGCCAGGTGGTCGAGCATCTCCCAGGCCGACACGCGTGGATAGACGCCGAAGTCCTGCGGCAGGTAGCCCAGCTTGGCGCGCAGCTTGTGCGGCTCGGCCAGCACGTCGATGTCGCCGAAACGGATCTGGCCCGAGGTCGGCACCTGCAGCGTGGCCAGGCAGCGCATCAGCGTCGACTTGCCCGCCCCATTGGGCCCTAGCAGCCCGTAGAGCCCGGGCGGGATGTCCAGCGACACGTTGTCGAGCGCCCGCGTTCCGTTCGGGTAGACGTGGGTCAGCGAGGCGATGGACAGCATGCGGGCGGCTCCGGGGACGGATTCTTGGACTTTCCAGGTTGGCATTCTGACGGCAGCGCGCCGCCGGCCCCACGCCCGTGCGACGAACCGGCGCTTCCCTGGGACAGGCCGTGCCGGACGGGCGCCCGAGGACCGGGGGCGGCGGCAGCCACGCGGTCCCTCCCGGCGACGCCGAGCGCCCCCGGCCTCAGCGCGGCGCGGTGCCCAGCAGCGCCGCGATCTCGGCGCTGGCGCCGGCCTGCGCCGCCTGGCGCGGCGTCAGGCCGGTGCGATCGGCGCGGCCCGGGTCGGCGCCCGCGGCCAGCAGCAGTCGCACGGCCTCGGGGCGCTGCGCCAGCACGGCATGCAGCAGCGCCGTGCGGCCGTCCGCGTCGGGCGCGTCGACCCGGGCGGCCGGGCCGGCCAGCAGCGCCTTCAACGCCTCGACGTCACCCCGGTCGGCGGCGGCCGGCAGGGAGTCGGGCCGGACCGAAGCCGGCACCAGGCCGGCCATGTCGGCCGTCGAGCGCTTCAACGCGTCGGCCTCGGACGCGGCGTGGAGGTCGGGCTTGGCGAGCGCCATCGGCTCGGGCGGGGCCGCCGCGGCGCCGGCGACGACGACCGGCGCGGCCGCAGCCGCCGCCTTGGCGACGGGCGACGGGGCGGATGGGACCGCCGCGCGCCGGCTGCCGGCGGAGAACCCATCCGCGTCCGCCGCGGCGACCACCGTGTTGCCCGCGGGCGCCGCCGGCGTGGCCGGCTCGGGGGACGAGCGCGGCACGAGCATCATGCGGCGCGGCAGCGCCGAGGGCGGTCGCGGCGGCGACGTCATGATCGCGGGCGGCGCGGCCGGCGCCGCGGCGGTGATGGTCACCGTCGCGGACTCCTGCCCGGCCGCCTTGCCCTGCGTGCGCGGCGCGTTGGAAGCGAGCGCCACCGGCCGCGGCGGCGCGGCCACGTCCGCCGCGGCAGTCGGGCGCGCCGGGGCCGGCGGCGCGGCGCGGGACGACGGCGCGAGCCCGTCGACCGGCGAGGCCTGGCGCGGCGCGGCGGCTCGCTGTTCGTCCAGCTGGGCGACCACCACCTCGCGTTCGCGCTCCGCGTGCCGGGCAACCGCGCCACGCGCGCCGGCGCTGCCGTCGAAAGGATCGACGACCACGGCGGGCGGCGGGGCGTAGGGGTAGGACGCCGCGGCGGGGGCCGGCAGCGGCAGCGCCTGTGGCGCCGGCGCGGCCGAGGTGCGCGGCTGGGCGAGCCGGAGCTCGGCCAGCGCCACCTGCACGCCGCCGCCCAGGCGGCCGTTCTGGTCGAAGCGCCAGACGCCCGCGCCCACCAGCAGCAGCGCGCACAGGGCCGCGCCCGCGCGCACCCGCCACGACGACAGGTTGACCGCCGGCCCGCGCTTGCGCGCCAGCGCCGCGACCGGCGGCGCCACGGGCACCAGCGGCGGGGCGTCGGCCCCCTGGCCGGCGGCGATGCGCGCGGCGGCGGCGAGCACGTTCGCGCGCACCGACGCGGACGGCCCGCGGCCATCGCCGGCGAGCGCATGCGAGCGCGCGTAGGCCTGGCCGAGGTCGTCGTCCAGGGCGCGTCCCGGGGTCGGCTCGCTCATGGCGTCCTCCATCCGGCCAGCAGCGTGCGCAGCTTGGCCTTGGCGTAGCGCAGCCGCGTCTTGGCCGTCTCCGCGCCGACGCCGGTGGCACTCGCCACCTCCTCGACGCTCAGGCCCCCCTCGGCCTGCAGCACGAAGGCCTCGCGCTGCGCCTCGGGCAGCTGCGCCAGCGCGTCGAGGAAGGCCTGCGCCTGCTCGCGCGACTCGATGCGCGCCTGCGGCCCGTCGGACGCATCGGCGGCCACGCGATCGGCCCAGCGTTCGCCCTCGTCGTCCGGCCCGGCCCCGGCCAGCGGTGCGTCGATGGACAGCATCGCGTTGGACTGCGCGCGCAGGTGGTCGATGACGCGGTTGCGTGCCACGGTGAACAGCCAGGTGGTGAAACGCGCGGTGGCGGCGTAGCGCGACGCGGCGCGGGCGACGCTGATCCAGGTTTCCTGCAGGACGTCGTCGGCCGCGCCCTCGTGCCGTGGCCCGAGGCGATGGCGGATGAAGCGCCAGGTCGCCCGCTCGTGGCGGTCGTACAGGCGCGTGAAGGCGGCGGTGTCGCCGCCGGCGAAGGCAAGCATCAGGTGTTCGTCGGTGTCGACGGCAGGGGCGGCGGTGGCCGCCGGCGCCTGGTCCCACGGGCGTTCGTCCGCGTCGCGCGCGAACGCGAGCGGCGGAACGGAGTCGGGATGGGCCTGCACGGGCCACGATGCTAACCCGGGCTCGCTCCAGCTGGCCGGTGACCGTTCCAAGGGCGATCAGCGCGGCGACGGCGGGTCGGGCACGTAGTGGCGCGGCGGATCGCCGGGGAACGCGTGCGGCGGCGGCGTCCAGGCCGTGCGCGGCGGCGGGATGACGCCGGCGGCGGCGAGGTTCTCGACGCTGTCGTAGCGGATCTCCACCCGCTGCTCCGGCTGCGACGTCGCGCGCTCGAACGTGGTCATGCGTGCGACCGAGGTCTCGCGCTCGCCGTGGCCGGTGCCCAGGCGCTCGGCCTGCTGCGGCGCGACCCTGCGGGCCTCGGGCGAGGCGGGCGCGCGGGCGGCGTCGGCCGCGGCGGCGTCGCGCGCCTCGCCGGGTTCGGCGGCCGCCGCGGCGGCGGGCGCCCCGGTGGCCGCCTTGGCGACGCCGTCGGCCCGCCCTTCCACGCGCGGCATCGGCAGCGGGCGCCAGGGCGGCGAGACGGGGCGCAGCTCGGACACCTCGACCTGCGGCGCCTCGCGGAACACCGCCACGCCGATCACGCCGACGTCCTGCGGCCGGCCGGTGCGCGCGGCATACGAGTCGGACAGCGCCGTGAACTCGAACGCCGCCACCTCGCTGTCGCTCTTGCGCCAGCCGGTGATCTCGGCGCGCTGCCACGGCTCCAGCACGTAGCCGCCCTGGCCCGTGCTGGCCGTCTCGCCGGAGATGACGTTGACGCCGTCGATCGCCACCACCGCCAGGACGCGGGCGCCCGTCGTGTTGACGAGCCGCACCGAATAGCGCGCGCCCGGCCGGCCGGCGACCACCGGGCGGCCATGGTCGCGCCAGACATGCAGCGGCCGGCCATCGTCGCGGTCGATCACCTCCACCTGGACGAGGCGCGCCTCGGCCCAGGCGACCGGCGCGCAGCCGAGGTCCAGCAGCGCCACCAGGGCGCAGGCCGCCAGCAGGCCGCGGCGGCGGGGGTTGGGAGCCATGGTCGGGTTCATCGCCATTGCCTTTCACGAGGAGGATGGCGGTTGAACGGACGCGGCGGCCGAACGGGGTGAAACCGTCAGCGGCGCCGTGCTTTCGACGGCGCCGGCAGCTGCAGCAGGCCCGCCGCCATGCGCCGCACGAGCGCGCCCGCATCCAGCCGTGCGAGCTGGCGCGCCTGCGCGGGCGCGACCGGCAGGCCGCCGAAGGCGCCGTCGATGGCGAGGTTGGCGGCGCCGTGCGACAGGCTCCAGCCAGCCAGCGCGATCTCCAGGCCACGCTCCGGGGCGAAGCGCGTGGCCGCCTCCAGCAGCACGACGAACGCACGCTCGGCCGCGCGCTGCAGGCCCGGATGCTCGGCCTTGCGGGCCAGCAACGGGCCGAACATCAGCCGGAACTGCGCGGGATGCGCCAGCGCCTCGTGCACGTAGGCCTCGCCGATGTCGAGCAATGCGTGCGCGGCCTCGGGTGCGCCGGCGGCGACCGCCAGCGTGTCGGCCAGGCGGTCGAACGCGCGTTCTGCGACGCCGGCCAGCAGCTCCTCGCGGCCGGCGAAGTGGTGGTACGGCGCCGCGTGCGACACCCCCGCCGCCCGTGCGAGCTCGCGCAGCGTCAAGCCCTGCTCGCCATGCTCGTCGAGCCAGCCGGCGGCGGCGGCCAGCAGCGCGGCGCGCAGGTCGCCGTGGTGGTACGGGCGCGGCGCGGCGCGCTTGCGGCGGGCGGAAGTCGGCGTGGACGGCATGGCCGATCTTGACACGAGAAGGATTGAGCCGCACGATGGCTCCATCCTGACACTGTCAAGATTGGAATCCGCCATGTACCACGCCATCGTCCGCCGCAAGCTGCGCCGCGCCTTCGCCGACATCAACGCCGGCCGCTATGACGGCATCGCCGCGCAGTTCGCGCCGCAGCACCGCCACGCGATGCCCGGCGAGCACGCGCTGGCCGGCGAGCGCCACACGCTGGCGTCCACCACGCGCTGGTACGAGCGCCTGCAGCGCCTGCTGCCCGGGCTGGCGTTCGACGTCCGCGCCATCGTCGTGGGCGGCATGCCCTGGCGCACCGTCGCCACCGTCGCCTGGGACGACCGCTTCACGCTGCCGGACGGCACGGCCGGCTCGAACACCGGCGTGCACGAGTTCGAGCTGCGCTGGGGCCGCGTGCGCTCGCTCGTCATCCACTGCGATTCCCAGCGGCTGCAGCGCTATTGCGAGCGCCTGGTCGCCTGCGGCGTGGCCGAGGCCGGCGCCGCGCCCATCACCGACGCCGCCTGAAGACGTTCGCGGGCGGTGCGAAGGCCCGGCTGCCCAGCCGCGAAGGCTGGCGCCCCGCCGGGCGTGGGGTCGGGACCACAGGGTTTCCAAGGGGTTACATCCAGCTGGCAAGATGCCTTCCCCGGTGAGCGCACCGGTCAGAAGCTGTGAATGGATCCGGCGCGCCCGAGCGGCGCGCCAAGACGCGTCTGATCGAGGCGCAAAGCACAGACGTGGCTCGGGCCACGGCGAGCATTTGCAACGACGAGCAGGCGTGTCTTGGCCTGCCGAGCGGGCGTGCGGGATTCGTTCACAGCTTCTCAGAAGGAACCATCATGGAAATCAACTCCGCCGCCCTGTCGCCCGCCGAACAGGCCCTGCGCGACGCCGCCCTCGAGTACCACCGCAGCCCGGTGCGCGGCAAGATCGCCGTCACGCCCACCAAGCCCCTGTCCAACCAGCGCGACCTGTCGCTCGCCTACTCGCCCGGCGTCGCCTACGCGTGCCTGGCCATCGAGCAGGATCCGGCGCTGGCCCACGACTACACGGCGCGCGGCAACCTGGTCGGCGTGGTCACCAATGGCACGGCGGTGCTGGGCCTGGGCGACATCGGCCCGCTGGCCGGCAAGCCGGTGATGGAGGGCAAGGGCTGCCTGTTCCAGAAGTTCGCCGGCATCGACGTGTTCGACATCGAGCTGGCCGAGCGCGATCCCGACAAGCTCGTCGACATCATCGCCGCGCTGGAGCCGACGCTGGGCGGCGTCAACCTCGAGGACATCAAGGCGCCCGAGTGCTTCTACATCGAGAAGAAGCTGCGCGAGCGCATGAACATCCCCGTCTTCCATGACGACCAGCACGGCACGGCCATCATCTCCACGGCGGCGCTGATCAACGGCCTGGAGCTGGTGGGCAAGAAGATCGGCGACGTGAGGATCGCGGTCTCGGGCGCGGGCGCGGCGGCCATCGCCTGCCTGGACCTGATGGTGGAGCTCGGCGTCAACCGCGCCAACGTCACGGTGTGCGATTCGAAGGGCGTGATCCACGACAAGCGCGAGGATCGCCTGGACGACTCCAAGAAGCGCTACCAGCGCGTGACGCCGATGCGCACGCTGGCCGACGCCATGCGGGGCGCCGACGTCGTGCTGGGCTGCTCGGCGGCCGGCGCGATCAGCGCGGACATGGTCAAGTCCATGGCGGACAAGCCGATCATCCTGGCGCTGGCCAATCCCGAGCCGGAGATCCGTCCCGAGCTCGCGAAGTCGGTGCGGCCGGACTGCATCATCGCCACGGGCCGCTCGGACTACCCGAACCAGGTCAACAACGTCCTGTGCTTCCCGTACATCTTCCGCGGCGCGCTCGATTGCGGCGCCACGCGCATCACCGAAGCGATGAAGATCGCCTGCGTCAAGGAGATCGCCGACCTGGCCAAGGCCGAGATCTCCGGCGAGGTCGCCGCCGCCTACCCGGGCCGCGAGCTGCGCTTCGGCCCCGACTACCTGATCCCGACGCCGTTCGACTCGCGCCTGATCCTGCGCATCGCGCCGGCCGTGGCCAGGGCGGCCGAGGCCTCGGGCGCGGCCACGCGCCCCATCAAGGACATGGAAGGCTACGTGCAGTCGCTGGGACGCTTCGTGTCGCACACCGGCATGCTGATGCGCCCGCTGTTCTCCGCCGCCCGCGCCGCCCCCAGGCGCGTCGTCTACGCCGAGGGCGAGGACGAACGCGTGCTGCGCGCAGTGCAGATCGCGCTCGACGAACGCCTGGTCAAGCCCATCCTCGTCGGCCGCCCGGCGGTCATCGCCGCGCGCATCGAGCGCGCCGGGCTGCGCCTGCAGGCCGGCCGCGACTTCGAGATCGTCAACCCCGAGGACGACACGCGCTTCCGCCAGTACTGGGAGACGTACCACCGCCTGAACGCGCGCGACGGCGTCACCACCGAGATGGCCAAGGCCACGGTGCGGCGCTCCAACACCACGATCGCGGCGCTGATGGTGCACCTGGGCGACGCCGACGCCCTGCTGTGCGGCCTCGTGGGCCGCTTCGACCGCCACTTCGGGCACCTGCGCGAGGTGATCCAGCAGCGCAGCGACACCCATGGCTTCGCCACCGTCAACGCGCTGCTGCTGGACAAGCACACGCTGTTCATCGCCGACACCTCCGTCAACGACGATCCGACCGCCGAACAGCTCGCCGACATCGCCGCCATGGCCGTGGAGGAAGTGCGCGGCTTCGGCCTGGTGCCGCAGGTCGCCTTCCTGTCCCACTCCATGTTCGGCAGCAGCCAGCGGCCGTCGGCCAGGAAGATGCGCGCCGCGCGCGACCTGTTCAGACAGCGCATGCCCGACGTCTCGGCCGACGGCGAACTGCAGGGAGACGCCGCCCTCAGCCCCGAACTGCGCGAGGCGCTGCTGCCGGATTCGACGCTCGAGGGCGCGGCCAACGTGCTGATCTGCCCCAATCTCGACGCCGCCAACATCCTGTTCAACGTGCTGAAGATGACGGGCGGCCATGGCGTGACGATCGGCCCGATCCTGCTGGGCGCCGAAGCGCCGGTGCACGTGCTGACGCCGTCGTCGACGGTGCGCCGCATCGTCAACATGACCGCGCTGGCCGTGGCGCGCGCCGGCACTGCCGCCGGCTGAGCGAAACCCCTGTCGGTATATACCCCGAAAACGGTATTGCGAAACCCAAAATACCTTGATTCAGGTATCCACGCGGCCTTCGAGGGCCGCGTTTTTCGTTGTACGTCCAAAGGTTATTTGCTTATTTGGATTGGAGAACCTCGCCTAATCCCGAAGAGGGATTTCCCGAACTCCGGAGATGAATTGATTTAATGCTCAAGTATTCGAGCAGGCATGTGCAATTAATCCTTCTTTAATCGCTCCCGCAACAATTTCGCACCCTCGGAAACATATCTGTCAGCTGGCTGAAGAGCCCGGTCAGGCATGCACCAACTCCACTCGAACGCACGGTCGAGGTGCAGGGTATGCACCACATACCCCTCGGGGTTCGACCCGATTCCCCCAGTATTCTCGCGGCACAGAATCAGCGCCTGCATCGACGACCTCCCCCCGAACTGGATAACCCAATCGGTGATCGCGATGCTTCCACGGGCGACACCGACAAAATCGTTTTGCCGCTCACATAGCAAAAAAATCACGCCATCAATTTGCGTGAATCCCATCGATTAGGAGAAGAGTTCCATGAAGAAACAAGGACAAGCCAAGAGCCGGCAGGCTCCTTCGGGACGGGCCGACAAGCTCAAGGTCCTGTCGGCCCTGACGGCCAGCGTTTTCGCGCTGTCGGCCCAGGCCGCCACCACTGAAGCGTGGGTCGCCACGAGCACCAAGGCCCACGATCCGCGCGCTGCCGTCCACGTCGCCCCGCTGAAGGCCGGCGAGCAGGTCGACATCGTCGTTTCGCTGAAGCTGCGCAACAAGGCCCAGCTCGACGCGCTGACCTCCCAGCTGATGTCCGGCGCCGCCGGCGCGCGTCCGCTGACGTCCGCCGAGTTCATGGCCAAGCACGCGCCGACCGAGGCTGACGCCCAGGCCGTCGTCGCCTACCTCCGCACCCAGGGCTTCACCAACATCGAAGTCGCCGCCAACCGCCTGCTGGTCAGCGCCACGGGCACCGCCCAGGCCATCCGCTCGGCGTTCAAGGCCGACCTGCACGAGTACAACGTCAATGGCCGCCGCGCGTACGCGAACGTCACCGACGCGATGATCCCGCAGCACCTGTCGGCCTCCGTGCTCGGCGTCGTCGGCCTGCAGAACGTGCACATGATGCACACGCACGCCCAGCGCACGAACGCGCATCCGGAAGCGGCCACCCCGCAAGCCGTGACCGGCGTCAGCATCCCGAACTTCGCGTCCATCTACGGCGCGTCGAGCCTGCCGAGCGCCACCACCGGCACGATCGGCATCATCACCGCCGGCTCGCTCACCCAGACCATCAGCGACCTGAAGAGCTTCGCGTCGAGCGCCGGCTACCCGGTTCCCAACGTCACGAAGACGGTCGTCGGCACCGCCGGCACCAGCACCTCGGGCACGGACGAGTGGAACATGGACTCGCAGAGCTCGCTGGCGGCCGCCGGCGGCTCGATCTCGCAGATGATCCTGTACAACGTGACCAACCTGAGCGACTCCGCGCTCAGCGCCGGCTACAACAAGGCCGTCACGGACAACAAGGCCCGCGCGATCAACGTCTCGCTGGGCGGTTGCGAAAGCGACGAAGGCTCGGTCGAGGCCTCGCAGGACCAGATCTTCCAGTCGGCCGTCGCGCAGGGCCAGATGTTCTCGGTCTCGTCGGGCGACTCCGGCGCGTACGAGTGCGGCGCCACCGCCGGCAAGGCGCAGAGCTACCCCGCGGTCTCGCCGTACGTCATGGCCATCGGCGGCACGACGCTGTCGAGCTCGGGCGGCACCTGGCAGGGTGAGACGGTGTGGTCCTGCACCAGCGCCTCCAGCTGCCAGCAGTCGTCCTCCGGCGGCGCCGGCGGCGGCCCCTCGCTGACGGAAAACGCCCCCAGCTGGCAGACCGCCGCGGGCGTGCTCGGCTCGTCCACCAAGCGCGGCGTGCCGGACATCTCGTTCGACGCCTCGCCCAACTCCGGCGCGCTCGTGCTGGTCAACGGCAGCAACGCGCAGATCGGCGGCACCTCGCTGGCCGCTCCGCTGTGGGCCGGTTTCTGGACGCGCATCCAGGCCGCGCACGGCAACTCGCTGCCCTTCCCGGCCGCGACGATCTACCAGGGCGCCGCCTCGCACCCGAGCTGGTTCCATGACGTGACCTCGGGCAACCAGGGCTACGCCGCGGCCACCGGCTGGGACTACGCGTCGGGCTACGGCTCGGTGATCATCAGCGCCCTGTCGGCCGACGTCACCGGCACCCCGCCGCCCCCGCCGCCGGCCGGCCCCAGCGCCAACTTCACCGACACGGTCTCCGGCCTGACGGTGTCCTTCGTCGACACGTCGACCGACACGGGTGGCACGATCACCTCGCGTTCGTGGACCTTCGGCGACGGCGGCACCTCGACGGCGCAGAACCCGACGCACACCTACGCGTCGGCCGGCAGCTACTCGGTGACGGAAACTGTGACCGACAGCAACAGCAAGACGTCCTCGAAGACGGCGTCGGTCTCGGTGTCGGTCACCCCGCCGCCCCCGCCGCCGCCGGCCAACCTGGTGCTCAACCCGGGCTTCGAATCGGGCACCACCAGCTGGACGGCGACGTCCGGCGTCGGCTGCACGAACTCGACCTGCTCGGGCGAGACGGCGCATGGCGGCACGGGCTTCGCCTGGCTCGACGGCTACGGCACGACCCACACCGACAGCGTCTCGCAGTCGATCACCATCCCGGCCGGCAAGACGTCCGCCTCGCTGACCTTCTACCTGCACATCGACACGCAGGAGACGGGCTCGACCGCGTACGACAAGCTGACGGTCTCGGCGACCCCGAGCGGTGGCTCGGCCACGACGCTCGCGACGTACTCCAACGTCAACGCGGCTTCGGGCTACGTCCTGCGCACGATCAGCCTGAACAGCTTCATCGGCAAGACGATCACGCTGAAGTTCTCGGGCGCGGAAGACTCGTCGCTGGCGACCTCGTTCATCCTGGACGACGTCTCGGTGGCCGTGCAGTAAGCGCCACGGCTTGCGCGACGCGATCCTCCGATCGCGCGCGCAACCTGACCAGGGCCGATCGGGCGACCGATCGGCCCTTTTTCATGGTTCGAACCGCGTCGGGACGGCGACGGCTCGCAGGGGGACGGCGCCGCGCACGACGGCGTCCGCGCCGACTCGGCCTCGCCAAGCCGCGCGCCCGGGCGAAGCGCGGACTGGCATGGCCGCAACAACGCGGCGTTCAGCTGGCGCGGCGCGCGTTGCCGGCAATGCCTTGCGCGATGCGGCCCAGCAGCTGCAACGGCAGGTCGTGGCCCATGCCCTCGATGAAGTCGCCGAGTGCGCCGGGGATGCGGCGCGCCAGGTCGTGGCCGCTGCTCACCGGCACCAGCGGATCGGCCACGCCGTGGATCACCTGCGTCGGCGCCTGGATGCGCGCCAGCAGCGGCGTGCGATCGCCGTCGGCCGCGACGGCCAGCAGCTGGCGCACCGTGCCGGCCGGGCGCGAAGCCCGCGCGATGCTGGCCGCGGCACGCGCGCGCATGTCGGCCGGGTCGAGGCGGAACGCCGGACTGCCGATGACGGTGAACACGCGCACAGCATGCGCGACCAGTGTCTCCGGCCGGTTGTCGGCGGGCCGCGCCAGCAGCACGCGGCGTGCCTCGCGCGTGGGTCCGGGCAGCCGGCGCGATCCGCTGGTGGTCATGATCAGGGCCAGGCTCGCCACGCGTTCGGGCCAGGCCGCCGCCACGTGCTGGCAGATCATGCCGCCGAGCGAGGCGCCGACGACGTGCGCCCGCGGGATGCCCAGTGCATCCAGCACGCCGACGGCGTCGGCGGCCATGTCCTTGACGGCATACGGCGAGCGCACCGGCAGTCGCAGTAGGTGGCGCAGCGCGTTCCACGGGATGCTGGGCACGCCGGCGTGGTCGAAGCCTTCGCTGAGGCCGGCGTCGCGGTTGTCGAAGCGCACGACGCGGAACCCGTGCTGCACCAGCAGCGCGACAAGTTCGTCGGGCCAGCCGGTCAGCTGCATGCCCAGGCCCATCACCAGCAACACCACCGGCCCGTCGCGCGGGCCCTGGTCATCCACCTCGATCGACAGGCCGTTGGCGCGGACCTTCACGACGTGCCGCCGGTCTTGAAGAACAGGCCGCGCAGGCCGCTCCTGTCGAACGGCCGCCAGCACGCCGGATCCTGCGCGAGGCGGTCGGCGATGGCGACCATCGCGAGCGGGTTCAGGCCCAGGCCGATGTGGCTCGCGTGCACCTCGATGTTCTCGGCCAGCGGCCCGGGCGGATTCAGGCTGCACTGCCAGGCGACGATGCCGTCGGTGCGCGAGTAGATCGATGTCGTGGGCACCGGCGGCGCCTCGCGCAGCGCGGCCTGCATCGCGGCGTCGGGCCCGGGATGGCCGCTGACGCGCTCGAACAGCCACCAGGCGTTGGTGGCCTGCGGCGGCCCGGCGAATGGCGAGCCGAGCGTGACGACGCAGCGCACCGAGTCGGGCATCTCCTTGGCGAGTTCGCGCGCATAGACGCCGCCCAGGCTCCAGCCGACGAGGCTGACGGGCGCGGCATCGCTGCGGCGCAGCGCGTGCACGCGTTCCCGCAGCGCCTCGAGGACGCCCGGACGCGGGCCGAGGTTGAGGCCCTGCTCCCAGGGCAGGGCGTCATAGCCGCGATCGCGCAGGAAGGCGCGCATCGGCAGCGTGGTGAGGTCGTTGGCGGCCAGGCCCGGCAACACCAGCACGCGGTGGCCGTCGCCGCGCGGCAGCTTGCGCAGCAGCGGCACGGCGGCGATGCTGGCGGCGAATTCCCAGGGCGCGCGGCCCTCGAGCGCCATCAGCAGCGGGCCGGGCGCCTTGATGCCGGCGGGGGCGGACGGCCTCTCGCGCACGACGGCGTCGATCACGTCTTGGGGGCGGGGACGGCGGGACGGGGAACGCGCGGGCATGCGAAAGCAGGGGAGACCTGAAAGCGCCAATGGTAGCGGGCGGCTTCAGCGGCTGCCGAGCCACGCGGCCGCGCCCCGGCCGGCGGCGCGGCCGGTGGCCAGGCAGGCGGTGAGCAGGTAGCCGCCGGTGGGCGCCTCCCAGTCGAGCATCTCGCCCGCCACGAACAGGCCCGGCGAGGCGCGCGCCATCAGCGCGTCGTCCAGCGACTCGAACCGTACGCCCCCGGCGCTCGAGATGGCCTCGGCGATCGGGCGCGGCGCGGCGAGCCGCAGCGGCAGCGCCTTGATGAAGCCGGCGAGCGCCTCGGGGTCGTTCATCTGCGCGGGCGTCAGCAGCTCGTGCAGCAGGGCCATCTTCACGCCCTGCAGGTGCAGCCGGCTCTTCAGGTGGGTGGACAGGCTGCGCGCGCCGCGCGGCCGGCGCGTCTCGGCCAGCACCTGCGCGGGCGAGTGCTGCGGCAGCAGGTCGAGCGTGAGCGTGGCCTCGCCGCCCGCGGCGATCTGCTCGCGCAGCCCGGCGGAAAAGGCGTAGACGAGGCTGCCCTCGACGCCCGTCTGCGTGACGACGAACTCGCCCTGCTGCCGATGCGGGGCACCACTGGCGTCGGTCGCCGTGATCGCCACCGGCTTGACAGGCTCGCCGGCGAAACGCTCGCGCAGGTGCGCGCTCCAGCCCGGGCGATCGGGGCCGGTGGGCGCGACGTCGAAGCCGCAGTTGCTCGCGCGCAGCGGCGCGATGTCGATGCCGCGCCCGGCGAGCAGCGGCACCCAGGAGCCGTCGGAACCGAGCCTGGGCCAGCTCGCTCCGCCCAGCGCGAGCACCGTCGCCTCGGCTGCGAACGTCGACTCGCCGTCAGGGCTCGCGATGCGCAGCGCGCCGCCGTCGTCGGCCCAGCCGAGCCAGCGATGGCGCATGTGGAACTGCACCGGCGGCCGGCCCTCGCCACCGGCGCGCAGCCGGTGAAGCCAGGCACGCAGCAGCGGCGCGGCCTTCATGTCCTGGGGGAACACGCGGCCCGAGCTGCCGACGAAGGTCGCGATGCCCAGCTCGCCTGCCCAGGCGCGCACCGCGTCGGGGCCGAAAGCGTCGAGGAACGGACGCAGCGCCGGCGCGCGCTGCGCGTAACGCGCGAGAAAGGCCGGCATCGCCTCGGAGTGCGTCAGGTTCAGGCCGCCGATGCCGGCCAGCAGGAACTTGCGCCCGGCCGACGGCATCGCGTCGAACACGTGCACCTGCACGCCGGCGCCTTGCAACGCGTGGGCGGCCATCAGGCCCGCCGGGCCGGCGCCGATGACGGCAGCGGTCCGCGTCATGCTTGCGGCACCAGGAAACGCCGCTCCCAGGCGCCGATCTCGGCGAGCCAGCTCTCGTACTCCACTTCCTTGCTGGAGGCGTAGCCGCGCACGAAGCGCTCGCCGAACAGCCGCGCGGCCACGCCGTCGCCGACGAACGACTCGATGGCGGCCGGCAGCGAGCGCGGCAGCGTGTGGGCCTGCTCGTACGCGCTGTCGACCATCGGATCGGTGGGCGGCAGCGCGCGCTCGATGCCGTCGAGGCCGGCGGCCAGCGTCGCGGCGATGACGAGGTACGGGTTCGCGTCCGCGCCGGCCACGCGGTTCTCCACGCGGCGCGCGGCCGGCGCGCTGTGCGGGATCCGCAGGCCGGCGGTGCGGTTGTCGCAGCCCCAGTGGAAGTTCACCGGCGCCTGGCTCTGCTTGACGAAGCGCCGGTACGAGTTGACGAACGGCGCGAACAGCAGCATCAGGCTGGGCAGGTTGGCCTGCAGGCCGGCGATGAACTGGCGAAACAGCAGGCTCTCGCCGCCGTCCGCATCGCTGAAGACGTTGCGGCCGGCGTCATCGACCACGCTCTGGTGCAGGTGCATCGAGCTGCCCGGCTGGCCCGCGATCGGCTTGGCCATGAACACCGCGTTCAGGCCGTGCTTCAGCGCGACTTCCTTGGCGGCGTACTTGAACAGGAAGGCCTGGTCGGCCACGACGAGCGCGTCGTCGTGGACCAGGTTGATCTCGAACTGCGTGAGGCCGACCTCGTGGATCCAGGTGTCGGCCTTGACGCCGAGCGTGTCCAGCGCGAAGCGGAACTCCTCCCAGAACGCGGCGTGCTCGTTGAGCGTGTTCAGGCTGAACGCCGACTGGCCGACCTCGGCGCGGCCGCCGCGCATCACCGGCGCGCGCAGCGCCTGGGCCGGGTCGTCGTTGGGTGCGGTGAGATAGAACTCGATCTCGGGCGCGACGACGGCGCGCAGGCCGCGTCGCTCGTAGCGCGCCATCACCTCGCGCAGCAGGCTGCGCGGCGCGAACTGGCAGGGCTGGCCCGAGAGCTCGACGCAGTCGTGGATGGCCAGCGCGCGCGGCACGCTCGCCCACGGCACGGGGCGGACGGTGGCGTAGTCGGGCACGAGGGCGACGTCGGGGTCCTGGTCGGGGAAGATCGGGTCGTACGAGTAGTCGCCTGTCACGCACTGCATGGCGATCGCCTGGGCGATGCGCAGCTCGGCGCCGGCCGCGAAGGCGGATGCGGGCATCAGCTTGCCGCGCGGATAGCCCGAGATGTCCGGGAACAGGCACTCGACATCCGAGACGCCCCGGGCCGCGAAGTCGGCCACCATCTGGGCAGGGGGTTGTTGGCGCATGCCGCCATTAGACCAGCCAGCCT
>JAEKKH010000188.1 GCA_019510465.1 Burkholderiales bacterium | reverse complement strand
CGCAAGAGGACAAACAGCGCGACGTGGCCCAGCCCGCTCGCACCGTCCGTTGCGCGCTTGTGCGCCCGTTCCGCGGCTTCCATGGTCTGGATCGAACGATTGCGTCCTCGATTGTTCATTTCGAGATAGTAATGCGCGCAACTAGCGTGCGCAAATTCGCGCCGGCTGCGCGTCCGGGAGGGCGCCGTTCGGAATGCACTGCGACGGCGACCGGCGATCCCGTTCGCGACGAGCCGGAAAGAAGGAGCGCGCACCCATCCGCGGATGCGCGCCCCCGATGGCCGCTCAGGCCGCCGCCAGCGCCGCCAGCTCGCGTGCAGGTGCCGCGGCGTAGTGGCTCGTCTGCATCGAGTACTGCGCGCGGCCCGAGGTCATGGCGCGCAGGTGGCCGATGTAGCCGAACATCTCCTTCAGCGGCACGGTCGCGTCGACGACGGCCGCCGCGCCGCGCTGGTTCTGGCCCAGCACGTCGCCGCGCCGGCGATGCAGGTCGCCGATGACGTCGCCCAGGTGCTCGACCGGCGTGATGACCTCGACGGCCATCACCGGTTCGAGCAGCAGGGGCCTCGCCTTGCCGGCCGCCTCGCGGAAGGCCGCCGCCGCCGCCAGCTCGAAGGCCAGCGACGACGAGTCGCGCTCGTGCGCGGCGCCGTCCAGCACGGTCGCCTCGAAGTCGACGGTCGGGAAACCGGCGACGACGCCCACCTGCGCGGCGCGGCGGATGCCGGCCTCGATGGCGGGGACGAACTCGCGCGGGATCGCGCCGCCGACGCTCTCGTTGACGAAGCGCAAGCCGTCGCCGCGCGGCAGCGGCTTCAGGCGCAACGCCACCACGGCGAACTGGCCGGGGCCGCCGCTCTGCTTCTTGTGCACATGCGTCACCTCGCTCTCGATCGACAGCGTCTCGCGATAGGCCACCTGCGGCCGGCCCACCGACACGTCCACGCCGTGGCGCGCGCGCAGCTTCTCGATCGAGACCTCGAGTTGCAGCTCGCCCATGCCCGAGAGGATCGTCTGCCCGGAGTCGGCGTCGTGCCGCAGCCGCAGGCTCGGATCCTCGCGCAGCATGGCCTGCAGCGCCTTGGACAGGTTCTGCTGGTCGGCCTGCGACTTCGGCTCGATCGCGATGTCGATGACGGGTTCGGGCACGGCGATCTCCTCCAGGTGCACCGGATGATCGCGGTCGGCCAGCGTGTGGCCGGTCAGCGTGTCCTTCAACCCGACGACGGCGGCGATGTCGCCCGCCACGAGCTCGTCCTTGTCGATGTGCTTGTCCGCGTGCACCTCGTAGATGCGCGAGACGCGCTCGTTGCGCCCGGTGGACGCGTTGAACACGCTCGCGCCGCGCGCAAGGCGGCCGCGGTACACGCGCACGAAGGTCATCGCGCCATGGTCGTCGGCGACGACCTTGAACGCGAGGGCCGCGAACGGCGCATCGGGATCGGCGTCCAGAGTCTCGTCTTCATGATTCGTCTCCTCGGGGCGCGGCAGGTAATTCACCACGGCGTCCAGCAGCGGCTCGACGCCGCGGTTCTTGAAGGCGGAGCCCGCCAGCACCGGCACGAAGGCCGAGGCGAGCGTGCCCGCGCGCAGGCCGGCCTGCAGCGACTCGACCGGGATCTCGTCGCCGCGCAGCCAGGCGTCCAGCAGCGCGTCGTCGTGTTCGACGACGGCCTCGACCAGGCGCGCCCGCGCACGCAGCGCTTCGTCCTGAAGCTCCGCGGGCACGTCGGCCATGCGCACGGGTGCGCTCGCGTCGTCCTTGTCCCAGACGAGCGCGCGCATGCCCAGCAGGTCGACGACGCCGCGGAAGTCGCCCTCCGCGCCGATCGGCAGCTGCAGCGGCAACGCCACGACACCCAGGCGCTCCTGCATCATCGCGACGACGCGCGCGAAGTCCGCGCCGGTGCGGTCGAGCTTGTTGACGAAGGCGATGCGCGGCACGCGGTACTTGTCCGCGAGGCGCCAGTTCGTCTCCGTCTGCGGCTCGACGCCGGCCACGCCGTCGAACACGACGACGGCGCCGTCCAGCACGCGCAGGGAGCGGTTGACCTCGATGTTGAAGTCGATGTGCCCCGGCGTGTCGATCAGGTTGATCTGCGTGCCGTGCCAGTGCACCGTGATCGCGGCACTGTTGATCGTGATGCCGCGCTGGCGCTCCTGCGGGTCGAAGTCCATGCGCGTGTTGCCGTCATGCACCTCGCCGATGCGATGGTTCTCGCCCGTGTAGAACAGGATGCGTTCGGTGGTCGTGGTCTTGCCCGCGTCCACGTGCGCGATGACGCCGATGTTGCGCAGGTCGCGCGGTTTGCTGAGGGGCGTGTCGATCCTTGTCATGATGAATCCTTCGAGGGACGCGGCCTCTTGCCGCGTCGCCGGGTGTGTGCCGTTCCGGCCGCCACCCGGTGGGATCCACCAGGCGGTCAGCGGTGTTGGTGAGGCCCGTGGCCGGGGCACGGGCGTGCGCGAGCGATGTCCCGGCGATCGGGAATCGTGGCGATCAGCTTGTCGTACGTGCGCATGGCGAGCCTGGCAGTGAAGGATGGAAAAGACGAAACCCCGGAAGACTTGCGCCTGGCCGGGGTTTGCGTGTCGGTCGGCAGGGCGCGGCGGCCCTCCGACGGAAGTCGAAGAGCACTCAGGTGGCGAGCGTGGCCTGGTTCACCTGGCCCACGCGGGGGAGGAAGTGGCGAGTGATTTTCATGATGGTCGTCATTATCCGGCCACGACGATAGCTCTACAGGCAGTGATGGCTTTGCAGGGGCTTGCCATCGCGCCCCGGCCCCTCGGGCGCGGGCTGTCTCGGACTGTTTCGAGCCGTCGCGTGCGCACCCCCCGCATGCCTACGCGGGGCCGGCGCCCGGCGGCATCGCATCGGCCGCCGCCTCGCCCGCGCGCACCGTCGTGTCATGCCGCTCATAGGTGCCGATCAGCAGGCCGCTGGCGATCGCGCGGGATTCGAGCAGGCCGAGCACGGCATCGCGGCCCGGGGAGTCGGGCAGGGGCTCGTCGCCGCCGAGGGCGAACACCTGGAAGGCATAGCGATGCGGGCCGTGGCCCGGCGGCGGATCGGGCGGCAGCCAGCCGTGGCGCAGGTAGGAGTTGCGGCCCAGCTGCGCGTCGTCGGGGGTGTCCTCGCCACCATCCAGCGCGCCCGTGGCCAGCGAGCCGTCCCCGGGCGCGAGGCCGACGGCGATCGCGTGCACCAGCGGGCGAGGCGTCGGCGAGTCGGCATCCTCCACGACGAGCGCGAGCGACGTCGCCGCCGCCGGCACGCCGGTCCACTGCAGCGGCGGTGAGCGGCCCTCGCCGTCGGCGGTGTAGAGCGCGGGCAGCGGCGCGTGGTCGGCGAACGCCAGGCTCGCGACCGTGATCGCGCCCTGGCCGGCGCGCAGCGGCAGCTGGTTGAAGGCGATCTGGTCCAGGCCCGCGCGCTGCTCGCGCAATGCGTGGCCGACGAAGTCGGGCAGGTTCTCCAGCATGCCGCGGACGCGGCAAGCCGCGTGCGCGACAGCGCCTGCTGCCCGGCAGGCGCGCGTCTTGCCCGCCTCGGCGCATCGTCTTGCGGAGTGCCCGAATGCAGCAAAAGAACCTGTTCGAAGACGGCAGCCTGTCCCGGCCTGCCGCGGCCGCGCTGGCGGCCACCGCGCTGGTGGCGCCGGCGCTGGCCACGCTCGGCAAGCGTCCGTCGAACTCGCTCTCCACCAAGGTCTGGTATGCGCTGCTGCGCAAGCCGCGCTTCAACCCGCCCAAGGCGGTGTTCCCGCTCGTGTGGACGGCGCTCGACAGCGCGCTGGCCATCGGCGCCTACCGGCTCGCGCGCCGGCCGTCCACGCCCGAGCGCAATCGCGCGCTGGGCCTGTTCGCGGCCAACGTGGCGATGATCACGGGCTGGTCCAAGCTGTTCTTCGGCCGCCACAACCTCGGTGCGGCCGCCGTCGGTTCGGCGGCCATCGCCGCGACCGCCTCGGCCTACGTCGCCGCCGCCAGGCCCGTGGACAAGCCTGCGGCGGCCACCGGCCTGCCGCTCGTGGCCTGGGTCGGCTTCGCCACCGTGCTCAGCACGGCGATCTGGAGGATGAACCGCCGCTGACCGGGCGCAGCGTCAGGGCAGCGCCTGCACGATGCTCGCGAAGATCATGCCCATCCCGATGATGCTGATCGTCCACACGGCGGTGCGCGCGACCGGGATGCCCACCATGTAGATCGGGATGTAGGCCAGGCGCGCCCAGAAGAAGATGCGCGCGCCGAGTTCCACGTGCGGGTCGGTGACGCCGCCGACGGTGGCTGCCAGCGCGAGCGCCGTGAACAGCACCATGTTCTCCAGCATGTTCTTCGCCGCGCGCTCGGTGCGCGCCGGAAAGCCGTGGCAGTCGACGCCCTGCTCGCGGTTGCCCAGGGCGTCCTTCATGCCGGACGGTGTCCAGGCCCTGGCCTTGATGAGGCTGGCGGCCACGATCAGCACCCAGTTGATCACGGCGAGTTCGGCCACGATCATCAGCGTCTTGGTCATCGTCATGTCGATCTGCCCGGCAGTGGAGAGGCCGCCAGCATAGCGGGCCGCGCGAGGCCTAGGCTTGCCAGACGCCGTAGCCCGCCTCGCGCAGGCCGATCGCGAGCTCCACCTCCATCTCGCGCGCCGCGTCGTAGGGCATCGGGTTGTAGACGGCGTAGAGCTCGGGCAGCAGGCGCAGGCCGTACTTGAAGACGAAGCGGTTCGACTGGATGCCGGCCTTGTGCTTGTCGAAGCGCAGGTCGGGGTCGAGGCCGGTCATGCCGACATAGACGCAGGGGCGCGTCAGCGCGTGGTCGGGGTTGGCCTTGCGGAACGCGGGCTCGTTCCAGACGCGGTCGTCCAGCAGCACCACGTAGACATGGTGCGATTGGCGGGGCGGGCGGCCGGCGGGCATCGTCAGGCGTCGATTGTCGGCCTGGCCGGCGTCGCGCGAGCAACGCAAAAGGGCCGACTTGCGTCGACCCTTTTCGCGTTGGCCGCCGGGAGCGCGCCCCGGCGTGCAGCAGCGTCATCCGGCCCGCGGGCCGGCGGACGGCTTACTGGCCACCCTTCTTGTCGACCGAGGCTTCCGGGTTGGTCGCGGCGGAGGCCGCCTTGTGGGCCTTGTGCGCCTTGTGGTGCCTGGCGTGCTTGGCCGGAGCCGAGGCGCCGTCGGCCGGGGCGGACGCGCCCTGGGCGAACGAGACCGCCGCGAACGAGGAGAGCAGGGCGGCAACGATGAGGGTCTTGGTCATTTGAGGATTTCCGTTTCAGACGAGATTCGCTTGGGCTCCGACTCTCTCGAGCAGGCCCGGCATCGGCCAGGCTTGTCACCACAACGGGACGCCCGCGCGGCCGGTTGACAGCGGCGGTTCAATACTTCGTGCCGTATCCGTCGCCAAGCTTGCGTCAGGCCAGCGCGGCGAGCACGTCGGCCGTCGTGCGCACGCGGCCCAGGCGAGGGAAGACCTTCCCGAACGAGTTGGCATGCATGGCGGCGTCGGGGCCGCTGGTGGCGTCCTCGGCGAAGACGAGCTCGTAGCCCAGCTCCCAGGCGAAGCGCGCGGTCGACTCCACGCCGACCGCGGTGGCGATGCCCGCCAGCACGAGGGCGCGGACGCCGCGCCGGCGCAGCTGCAGGTCCAGCTCGGTGCCGTGGAAGGCGCCCCAATGGCGCTTGACGATGGCGATGTCGCCCGGGCGCGTGGGCAGGTCGACCGGGTCGTCCAGCCAGTTCGACGGCGGCGGGCCGGGCGGATTGGGGGCGTCGACCGTGGACTTCAGCATGTCGCCGCCGTCGGCCGAGAATCCCACCTTCACGCGCACCACCAGCGCCTTGCGCGCGCGGAAGGCGGCCGCCAGCGGCAGCGCGCGGGCCATCACGGCCGCGCCGTCGTAGGGCGCCTTCGCATAGGGAAGAATGCCTTGTTGCAAGTCGACGAGCACCAGCGCGGTGGTGGCGGGGTCGAGTTCGAGGGGAGCGGCAGTGGTCATGGCGTATCCGGTATTAACATGAGGATGTCCTCGCATTCAAGTTTATGAGGAAAGACTCACAAATGTCCGTCACCCCGCCCGGGGCAGGGGAATCGGCCGGGGCCGCCGACCTGCCGGCCGCCGCGCGCGCGCCGCGCCGCGCCCGCGGCCACCTGCGTGTCGACGCCTTGCTCGCCGCGGCGGCCGAGGTATTCGCCGACAAGGGCTTCGACGCGGCGACCATGACGGAGATCGCGGCGCAATCCGGCTCGTCCATCGGTTCGCTGTACCAGTTCTTCCGCACCAAGGAGGCCGTGGCCGAGGCCTTGCTGGGCACGCAGGTCGACGCGCTGTGGCTGCGGCTGGACGGCATGGCCGAGCGTGCGCCGGCGCTGGCCACGCGCGAGCTCGGCCGGGCCCTGGCCACCTGCCTCGTCGACTTCCGCGTCGACCATCCGTCGTTCGCGACGCTCGTCGAGCGCCCGGGGCCGCCGTCGCCGCTGGTGGCCGGGGTACGGCGCAAGGTGCGCGAGCGCGTCGAGGCGATCCTCGTGCGCCACGCGCCCCACGCCGATCGCAAGGCTCTGCGCGCGATGGCGCCGGTCGTCCAGCACGTGATGAAGTCGGCCGTGCAGCTGCGCGGCGACCTCGAGGGCGCCGACCTCAAGGCGGCGGCGCGCGAGCTCGAGACGATGCTGGCGGGCTATCTGTCGGCCCGCCTCGCGCCCGACGCGCCACGCTGAGGCCGGCCGCGCGGCCCGCGGCCGCTGCCACGACTCGCGTGGCGCCATCCATCCCGCGAACGCGCAACGGCGCTCGGTACGCGCCTTGCCCACGCCACGCCCGTGGCGCGCGCGAGCGTGCGCGTGCCCCTGACGCGGAGAGCGACGATGCTGTTGGAAGGATCCTGTCACTGCGGCGCGGTGTCGTACACGGTGACGGCGCACGAGCCCGTGCCTTACATGCGCTGCTACTGCTCGATCTGCCGCAAGACCGCCGGCACGGGCGGCTACGCGATCAACCTCGGCGCGGACAAGCGCACGCTGAAGGTCGAGGGCTCGGAGCACCTGGCCGTGTACCGCGCCCGGCTCGACAACGGCGAGACCAGCACCGGCCAACGCCACTTCTGCAGGCACTGCGGCACGGCGCTGTGGATGTACGACCCGACATGGCCCGATCTCGTGCACCCGCACGCGGGCGCCGTGGACACGCCGCTGAGCAGGCCGCCCGACGTCACGCACATGATGCTGGAGTTCAAGCCCGACTGGGTCGACGCCCATGTCCGTCCGGCCGACGACACCTTCGACGACTACCCGAAGGAGACGCTGTCCGAATGGCACCGGCGCCATCGCCTGGAGAGCTGAGGCCGGCGGCTCGCGTCCCGGAGGCCTTCGGATACGTCCTGCCGTATCCGGTGTCGACTTCGTCGTGCCAAGGGCGGCAGGGACATCCTCGCCCCGCCGGCGGCCGCCGGTCGCGGCTCCGCTTCCAGCGCGCGCTCAGGCGCAGGCCAGCGCCTCGGCTTCGTCGGCGCGGGCGAAGAACCGGAAGCTGCGGATGTGGGCGATCAGCGCGGCCTCGTCGTAGGGCTTGCCCATGACCAGGCCGACGCCCACGCGCAGCGCCTCCTCGCGGTGGCGATCTTCCGCGGAGGTGATCATCACCAGCGGCATCTGGCGCGTGCGCGCATCGCCCTTGAGCGCGGCGACGAGGGCAAAGCCGTCCATCCCGGGCATGTCGACGTCGGTGATGAGCAGGTCGGGACAGCAGTTCTCGAGCTGCTTGAGCGCGTCGATGCCGTCGTTGGCGGTGACGACCTGGAAGCCGTGCGAGGCCAGCAGGCGGCTGGACTTCACGCGCACCATCTTCGAATCGTCGACCAGCATGATCAGCGTCCGTTCGGGGGTCTTGAGCACGGTCGCGGCGGTGGGCGCGGCCGGGACGGCCGGCGCGGGTCGCAGGAACGGCACGGTGCGTTCGACGATGGCGGGCTTCGTCTCGGCCTGGGCGACCGCCGGGGCGGGTCGATCGGGCGTGGGCAGCTGGCCGGCCGGCAGCGTCGACACGAGCGACGCGGCGGCCTTGGCCGCTTCCGCGGCGCGGCGCTCCGCTTCGGCGCGGGCGAGGTTCTGCGCCTTCTGGATGGCGGCCTTGCGGCGCGCGGTCTCGGCGGCGATCACGCGCTCGGCCTTGGCGCGCGCGGTGGCGCGGGCGGCCTCTTCCTCGGGCGTGCGCTGCCTGGATGCGGGATCGGCGGCGTCGGCCACGGCGGGCGGCGCGATCTCGGTGTCGGCCGGCCTGGGCGTGCGGCGTGCGACCACGACGCGCCAGGCCGAAAAACCGACGGCCAAGGCAACGAAGAGCGCGATGAGGAGGGTGGTCATGGGGCTACGCCGATGGTGCTGAGCGATGTTCGACAGGATAGGGGCAAGCGGCCCTGCTGATCCGTGGAAACACCGAGGCAATCCGACCCACTTCGTGAAGTCGGCCACGCGAAGCGGTCCGGCGAGCGGGAGGGGCCGGCGAAGCGGCTGCAGTCACTCGTTCGGCGGCGTGACTTGCGTCACGGTCGGCACGCTCTCCAGCGCCCGCCACGTCAGGTAGAGGCGGGTGTCGAACTCGACCTGGTGGTAGTCCGGCAGCATGTGCTCGCACAGCGCGTAGAACGCCTTGTCGTGCTCGCGTTCCTTGAGGTGCGCGAGCTCGTGCACGACGATCATCTGCAGCATGTCGGCCGGCGCGTCCTTGAAGACCGCGGCCACGCGGATCTCCTTCTTCGCCTTCAGCTGCCCGCCCTGCACGCGCGACACCGCCGTCAGCGTGCCGAGCGCGCGCTGGTCGATCTGGAGCCGGTTGTCGTAGTGCACCTTGGACAGCAGCGGGGCGTTGCGCAGGTAGCGCTGCTTCAGCGCCATCGCGTGCTCGTACAGCGCGCCGTCGTTGCGCACCGCGTGGCGCCCGGGATAGCGCCGCGCGAGATACGCGCCGAGCTCGCCGCGCGCGATCAGCGCGCGCACCTGATCGAGCGTCGAGGCGGGGTAGCCGCCGAGGAAGGGCAGGTCGCGGTGTGGCATCACGCGCGGATTGTCGCCGTCCGCCGCGCCGTCACAGCGTCGGGAACCAGTGCGGCACGTGCGCGATCGCCTCCGCCAGCGAGCCCATGACGCCGTGCGCGCGGGCCGCGACGTCCTCCGGCGGGTGCTTCAGGTCGGGCACGATGACGACGCGGATGCCCGCGGCCTGCGCGGCGCGGGCGCCGTTCTCGCTGTCCTCGAACGCGATGCACTCGGCGGGCGCGACGCCCAGGCGGCTGGCGGCGAGCAGGTAGATCGCCGGATCGGGCTTGCCGTGCGCCACCTCGTTGCCGCCGGTGATGCAGCGGAAGTACTTGAGCACGTCGACATGGCCGAGCCGGTGCCGTATCTCGTCGACATCCGACGAGGACGCCACCGCGCATGGAATGCCCGCATGGCGCAGCGCCTCCAGCAGCATCAGCGCGCCCGGCTTGAGCGGGAAGACCGGCCCGCCGGCGGACCGCGGCAGCAGCTCGCGCGCCTTCGCGGCGGTGGCGCGCATCGCTTCCTCGCTGCCCAGCATCTCGATCAGCATGGGCACCGACTGCTGCGCGGCGCGGCCGACGACGCCGAGGAAATCGCTCATCTCCAGCTTGAACCCGAGCGCCTTCGCGCCTGCGATCCAAGCTTCGGAAATGGCGCGCTCGGAGTCGATCAGCAGGCCGTCCATGTCGAAGACCGCCGCCCGGAAATGTCGGCCCTCAGCCAGCGGAGTACCGCTGCCGGCTCCCCGAGGGAGCGCGCGGCCTGGCTCCGGAGCGGCCGAGCGCGGCGGCCGCGTGCTTTCGGGTTGGCCCTCAGCCAGCGGGGTACCGCTGCCAGCTCCCCGAGGGAGCGCGCGGCCTGGCTCCGGAGCGGCCGAGCGCGGCGGCCGCGTGCTTTCGGGTTGGCCCTCAGTCAGCGGAGTACCGCTGCCAGCTCCCTGCGGCGGCCGCGTGCTGTCGCCCTCCGCTCGATGCCCGGGCTCTTCCGCGCGCATCGTCGTCACTGCATGTGCCAGCCGTGGCTCACGGTGATCGACTGGCCGGTCAGCGCAGTCGTATTGAACGCCGCGAGGAACACGGCGCACCGCGCGACGTCCTGCACGGTGGTGAACTCGCCGTCGACGGTGTCCTTGAGCATCACGTTCTTGATCACATCGGCTTCGCTGATGCCCAGCGCCTGCGCCTGCTCGGGGATCTGCTTGTCCACCAGCGGCGTGCGCACGAAGCCCGGGCAGATGACGTTGGCGCGGATGCCGTCCTTGGCGCCTTCCTTGGCGACGGTGCGCGCCAGGCCCAGCAGGCCGTGCTTGGCGGTGACGTAGGCCGATTTCAGCGGCGACGCCAGGTGCGAGTGCACCGAGCCCATGTAGATGATGGCGCCGCCGCGGCCCTGCCTGATCATCGCCCGCATCGCGGCGCGCGTGGTCAGGAACGCGCCGTCGGTGTGGATCGCGCTGAGCTTCTTCCAGTCGGCGTACGTGAAGTCGACGATGGGCGCGATGATCTGGATGCCCGCGTTGCTGATCAACACGTCCAGCCCGCCGAAGCGCTCGACGACCGCGGCCGTGCCGGCGTCGACCGCCACCTCGTCGGTGACGTCCATCGCGACGGCCATCGCCTGGCCGCCGGACTTGACGATCTCGTCGGCCGTGGCCTGCGCCGCGGCGAGCGACAGGTCGGCGATCGCGACCTTGGCGCCTTCGCGGGCGTACTCGATCGCGATTTCCTTGCCGATGCCGCTGGCCGAGCCCGTGATGATGGCGACCTTGTCCTTGAGTTGCATGGGGTGCTCCTGCTGAGATGACGTTGCGTGGGGTGGGGCGGCGGACGCGTCGTGGCGTGTCCGCTCGATTCGAGGAGTTCTACCAGACTCCGCTGTCGACGTTCTGACCGCCGCGTCCGCGTCACGCACGCGCGAGCGGGATCGCGGTGACGGCCTGCAGCTGGTCGAAGGCGAGGCCCTCGGCCAGGTCGACGACGCGCGCGCCGCCGGGGCCGACGTCGATCACGGCGAGGTCGGTGTAGACGCGGCTGACGCAGGCCAGGCCGGTCAGCGGGTAGGTGCAGGTCTCGACCAGCTTGCTCTCGCCGGACTTCGTCAGGTGTTCCATCATCACGAAGCTGCGCTTGGCGCCGATCGCGAGGTCCATCGCCCCCCCGACCGCCGGGATCGCGCCCTCGGCGCCGGTGTGCCAGTTGGCGAGGTCGCCGCGCGCCGAGACCTGGAACGCGCCGAGCACGCAGATGTCGAGGTGGCCGCCGCGCATCATCGCGAAGCTGTCGGCGTGGTGGAAGAACGAGCCGCCGGGCAGCAGCGTCACGGGTTGCTTGCCGGCGTTGGTGAGGTCGTAGTCCTCGTCGCCGGGCGCCGGCGCGGGGCCCATGCCGATGATGCCGTTCTCGCTCTGGAGGATCACCTCGCGGCCGGCCGGCAGGTGGTTGGCGATCAGCGTGGGCAGGCCGATGCCCAGGTTGACGACGTCGCCGTCGGCGATGTCCTGCGCGACGCGCGCGGCCATCTGGTCGCGAGTCCAGCGGGGGAGTTTCTGCGTGTCGGTCATGTCATGACGCCTTGAAGCCCGCGCCGCGCGTCGCGGTGCGCTCGATGGGCACGACGCGCTGCACGAACACGCCGGGCGTGATCACGGCCTCGGGGTCGAGCGCGCCCAGTTCGACCACCTCGTGCACGGTGGCGATCGTGCACTTCGCGGCCATCGCCATGATCGGCCCGAAATTGCGCGCGGTCTTGCGGTAGGTCAGGTTGCCCCAGCGGTCGCCGCGTTCGGCCTTGATCAGCGCCACGTCGGCGTGGATCGCGGTTTCGAGCACCTGCATCCTGCCGTCGAATTCGCGCGACTCCTTGCCCTCGGCCAGGAGGGTGCCGTAGCCGGTGGGCGTGAAGAACGCGCCGATGCCCGCGCCGGCGGCGCGGATGCGTTCGGCCAGGTTGCCCTGAGGCACCAGCTCCAGCTCGATGCGGCCTTCGCGGTAAAGCCGGTCGAAATGCCAGGAGTCGACCTGGCGCGGGAAGCTGCAGATGATCTTGCGCACCCGGCCGGCACCCAGCAGCGCGGCCAGGCCGGTGTCGCCGTTGCCGGCGTTGTTGTTGACGACCACCAGGTCGCGCGCACCCTGATCGAGCAGGGCGGCGATCAGTTCGTCGGGCAGGCCCGCGGTGCCGAAGCCGCCGATCATCACCGTGGCGCCGTCGCGGACGTCCGCCACGGCCGCCGCCGCGGTCTCAACGATCTTGTCGATCATCGCCTCTTCGCCCTCGCGCTTGCAGCAACAGCCCGCCAATCTACCAAACGGGTCGCGACCCTTCACGGGAGTGCGGCATCGCGCCGGCGTGGTGTCGCCGAGGCGACGTCACGGGCGTCGGCCGCAGGCCACGAAACGTGCGAAATGACCGCCGAATGGCTCGCGAAGTCAGTCGCCGGCGCGGGAAATGGCGGACGATGGAAGCCGACGCGGGACATGGCGGCTTATGGCAAGACAGCTGGCGCCATTGCCTGCGAGACTGTTCGGCAGTGCGGGGCCCGGCCCGTACCGGACGCACGAAGAGGCGTCCGACCAGACAAACGATCTCGGAGACTTTCGAACCATGCCGATCCGCTCGCCTTCCTGGCTGACCGCGCTCCTGCTCGCCAGCGCCACGGCCGCGTTCGCCGATACCGTCGTGCCGCCGCCGGCCTGGCCGGTCGTCAAGGACAGCCCCGCCACGCTCGCCGCCGACCCCGTGCGGCCGCTGCTGATGGGGGCCCTGCGCGTCTCGCTGGACGGCTCGACGCTGGCCGACACCCGCAAGGCGATCGGCGCCGGCGTCGCGCAGCGCCAGGGCAAGGGCACCGACGCCCTCGACTGGCTCTGCTACACCCTCGCCGACGCCACTCCCATGCAGCGCGTCTGGCTGACCTCCAGCGAGCTGTCGCGCGGGCGCATCGACGCGGTCATCGCCGCCGACCTGCCGGCGGGCGCCGCGGCCAGCCCTCAGTGCCCCGACCTGCCGCCGAAGTTCAAGCCGGTGCGCTTCGACGACGGCCTGTGGCTGGGCAACCCGAGCCCGGAGCTGCGCAGGTCGCTGGGCATCCCCGCAAAGACTGGCCCCCATTTCTCCAGCCTGTTCCAGGGTCAGACGGGCAACCTGCAGATGGTCAGCTCGACGGTGATCGAGTTCAAGGGGTCGCGGGCGGTGTCGCTGTACGTGGCGCATTCGACGCAGAACTGAGCCGGTGGTCCTGGCGCCCGGGCGCAGGCCGGCCGGTCCCTGGCGGGCGCGACGCCGCGGCGGAAGGCGCGTGCCGGGCGAGCCCGCCAACGGGCGCCGATCGCGGGCAACCCGGTCGTCCTGCGCACAGCGAAACCGCCGTCGCGGGGTCGACGCCGTCGACGCGCGGCGGTCTTTTCCGGGATTCGACAGGCTGAAGACGACTTGAAGCCCCTTTTCTCGTCTTTTCGCGCTATCGCCGAGGCGCCGGATACGGGATGCTCGCGGATGACGGCCGAAGCGCGCCCGCGCGCCGCGGCCGATGCCAACAAAGACGAGACCCGATGACCTCCCCCCGCTCCGCGACGCCCTGGCGACCGGTGGCGCCACGCCGCGCCGCGGCGGCGCTCGCCGTCGCCACGCTCGCCTGGCTGGCGCCCGGGCTGGCGCGAGCGGACACGCTGCGCATCGCCGCCTCGCGCGGCCCGTTGTCGCTGCCGCTGTTCGTGGCGCAGCACGAGGGCTTCTTCGCCGCCGAGGGGCTGGATGCCGCGTTCGTCGACTGCATCGGCGGCCGGCGCTGCGTGCGCCTGTTGCTCGAGGGCAAGGCCGACGTGGCCACCAGCGCGGAGATGGCCGTCGTGCAGGAGGCGTTCGCCCATGCCGAGGTCGCCATCGTCGCGACCATGGTGCACGCCAGCGACAACCTCAAGCTCATCGCCCGCACGGGCAGCGGGATCGCGGCCAGCGATCAACTGCCCGGCCGGCGCGTCGGCGTCATGGTCGGCACCACGGCGCAATACCAGCTCGAGCTGCACCTGCTGGATGTCGGCATCGACCCGCGCCGCGTCACGATGGTGGCGCTGCAGCCCGAGGAGGTCGCGGCGGCTCTCAAGGACGCCCGCGTCGACGCTGCCGTCGTCTGGGAGCCCTACGCCTACGCGGCGTTGCACGGCGCCGACGCGGCCGGCGTCCGGCTGCCGCTGGCCGGCGGCTACATCGAGAACTACACCCTGGTCGCACGCCGGACGCCCCTCGCGCAGCACGACGACGCCATCGTCCGCCTGCTGCGCGCCGTCGAACGCGCCGAGCAGTTCATCCAGGGGCGGCCGGCCCGGGCGCAGGCGATCCTGCGCGAGCGGCTCGAGCTGGAACAGGGCTTCGTCGACTGGGTCTGGGCCGGGCTGGCCTGGCGCCTGTCGCTCGACCAGGCGCTGCTGTCGACGATGGAGGGCGAGATGCGCTGGGCGCAGCGCGAGCGCCACGTCGCCGAAGGCGCGCGGCCCAACGTGCTGACGCTGGTGCATCCGGGACCGTTGCGGACGGTCAAGCCAGCCGCGGTCGGCATCGGCGACTAGGCCAAGCCATGCGCATCCGCACCCAGCTCCTCGCGTTCGTGACGGCCTCGGCCTGCACCGGCCTGCTGGCCGCGGCCATCGTGTTCGCCGCAGGCGAGCGCCAGGACGCCGCGAGCGATGCCCAGGCGCGCGCGCAGGTCACCGAGCACGAGGTCGCCGGCCTGCTCGCGCTGACGCAGGAATACACGCGCTACGCCGAACCGCGCGCCGCGCAGCAGTGGCGGCTGCGCCATGCCGCGATCTCGCGCGCCCTGGCCGACGATCGCCTGAACGGCATCCGCAGTTCCGCGCTGGTGGAACTGCGCGACGTCACGCAGGCGCTGCCGCCGCTGTTCTCGCGGCTGGAGGAGCTGCCCGCCGCCACCGACGAATTCACGCAGCGCCGCAAGGAGGCGCTGCTGGACCAGCTGCTCACCAACACGCAGGCGATGAGCGACTACGCCTACCAGTGGTTCCAGGATTCGGTGGTGCAGCGCCGCGCCGCGGAGGCCGAGTTCCGCTGGATCGCGCTGGCCGCGCCGTGCGTGATGCTGCTGCTGCTGCTGGCCAGCGGCTTCGTGGTGCTGCGGCGCGTGCTGCTGCCGATCCAGCGCCTGGACCAGGCCGCGGCCGCGATCCGCCGCGGCGACATGAGCTTTCGCCTCGACAACGCCGCGCAGGACGAGTTCGGCGACCTGTCGCGCCAGTTCGACGCCATGACCGCGGCGCTGATCGACAGCGACGCCCAGCGCGACCGCTCCGAGCAGCAGCTGCGCGACATCACCGACAACCTGCCAGCGCTGGTGGGCTACATCGATCACGAGCATCAGTACCGCTTCGCCAACGAGAAGTACCGCGAGTGGCTGGGCCACGACCCGTTCAGCATGGTGGGCCGCCACGTGGCCGAGGTGCTGGGCGAGAGCGCGTACGCCGCGATGAAGGGCAACCTCGACAAGGCGCTCGCCGGCGAGCGCGTGCAGTGGGCGCGCAGCGTGCGCAGCGACGGCGTGGAGCGCCACCTGCTGGTCGAATACATCCCCGACACCGGCGCCGACGGCCTGGTACGCGGCTGCTACGCGCTGACGATGGACATCACCCAGCGCCGCGCCGCGGAACTCGAGATCGCGCGCAGCGAGCAGCGCATGGCCGACCTCACCAACGCGATCCCCGCGATGGTGGGCTACTTCGACATGAAGCAGACCTGCCTGTACGCCAACGACGCCGGACTGCGCTCGCTGGGCGTCGACCGCGAGCGCATCCCCGGCATCGCGATGCGCGAGGCGCTCGGCGAGACGGTCTACGCGCAGCACGAGCCCTACGTGCGCCAGGTGCTGCAGGGCCGGCGCGCGCGCCTCGAGGGCAAGGTGGCCTTCTCCGGGCGGGCGGCGCATTTCCAGGCCCACCTGATCCCCGACCGCAGCGACGGCGGGGTGCAGCGCGGCTTCTACCTGATGACGTTCGACATCACGGCGATGAAGGAGGCCGAGGCGCTGCGCGCCAAGGCCGAGGGCCAGTTGCGCGCGATCACCGACAACCTGCCCGTGGCGATCACCTACCTCGACGCCGAGGAGCGCTATCGCTTCATCAACCGCACCGGGCTGGAATGGCTGTGCCGCCCCGCCGGGCAGGTGATCGGCCAGCGCATCGGCGACATCCTGCGGCCGATCGCCTACGAGCGCCGGCGCGAGGCGATCGCGCAGGGCCTGGCGGGCCGGCGCGCCACGTTCGAGGCCGAGTCCATCACCGGCGACGTCACGCGCGTCCTGCACTACGACTACATCCCCGACATCGAGTCCGACGGGCGCGTCGCCGGTCTCTACGGGCTGGCCACCGACGTCTCGGCGCTGAAGAACGTGGAGAAGCAGCTGAGCCTGCTGGTGCGCGCCGACGTGCTCACCGGGCTGGCCAACCGCTATTCCTTCAACGAGACCTTGCCCCTCGCGCTGTCGCGGGCGCGGCGTGCGCTGTCCGGCATCGCGCTGATGTATCTCGACATCGACCACTTCAAGAGCATCAACGACACCCTCGGCCACGCCGCCGGCGACGAGGTGCTCAAGGCCTTCGCCGCGCGCCTGCAGCAGAGCCTGCGCATCACCGACACCGTCGCGCGCCTGGGCGGCGACGAGTTCGTGATCGTGCTGGAAGGCCTGTCCGACGCGGAGGAGCCGCAGGTCGTCGCGCGCAAGATCGTCGCCAGCGTGCGCCGCCCGCTGGAGGTCGTGGGCCGTGCGCTGGCGCTGACGACCAGCATCGGCATCGCGTTCCGCCGCCACGTGCCGACCGCGGACGCGGCCACCGCCGAGACGTTGATCGGCCGCGCCGATGCGGCGCTGTACGCCGCCAAGAAGGCCGGCCGCGACACCTGGCGCGTGATGGCCGACGACGTGCTCCTCGAACCGGCGGGGGTCGAATGAGCGCCCGCCCGGCCGCTCCGAAGGGCGCTCGCACCGCAGCCCGCAGGGCGGAGGTTTCTACATGAGCGCCCGCCCGGCCGCTCCGAAGGGCGCTCGCACCGCAGCCCGCAGGGCGGAGGTTTCCACATGAGCGCCCGCCCGGCCGCTCCGAAGGGCGCTCGCACCGCAGCCCGCAGGGCGGAGGTTGCCTTGAGCGCCTGCCCGGCCGCTCCGAAGGGCGCTCGCACCGCAGCCCGCGGGGCGGAGGTTGTTTCATGACCGCCGCCACCCGCAGCTTCGGACGCCGGGCCGCGCCCGCGCGCGCCGGCGTCACGCGGCGCGCGCTCGTGGGCGCGGCGTGGACGCTCGCCTGGATGGCGGCGTGGGCCTGCGGGCTGGCCGTGTTCGCCTCGCGCGCGCACGCGGCGCCGCTGACGCTGGCCGTGTCGCCGGGGCCGGTGTCGCTGTCCATCTACGTCGCGCAGGCGCGCGGCCTGTTCAGGGACGAGGGGCTGGATCTCGTGCTGCGGGCCTGCGCCAGTGGCCGCGAATGCTACACATGGCTGGCCGACGGCCAGGTCGACGTGGCGACCGCCGCGGAACTGCAGGTGGCCGCCGGCGCCGCCACCCGGCACGACCTGGCGATCGTGGCCACCATCAGCGCGTCGTCGTACCAGATCAAGCTGGTGGCGCGGCGCAGCGCGCAGATCATGGAGGCGCCGCAGGTGCGCGGCAAGCGCATCGGCACCGTGCCGGGCAGCTCGGCGCAGTACTTCCTGGACAACTGGCTCGTGTTCAACGACATCCAGCCGGGCGCCGTGCGCCTGGTGGGCCTGCCGCCCGACCGGCTGGTGCCCGCGCTGGAGGCGCGCGACGTCGACGCCGTCGTCATCTGGGAGCCGCTCGCCGCGCTGGCGGCGCAGGCGCTCGGCGGCGACGCCATCACGTTCGCCAGCCCGCGCGTCTACACGCAGCACTTCAACCTGGTGAGCTCGCGCCCGACGATCGCGCGCCGCGACGCCGACATCGAGCGGCTGCTGCGCGCACTGGTCAAGGCGCAGCGCATCATCGAGGACGAACCCGCCGCCGCGCATGCGTTGCTGGCCGAGCGCCTGCACCTGACGCCGGCCCTGGCGGCGACGGTGATGGCGGGCCAGGACTACCGCGTGCGGCTCGACCAGTCGCTGGTCACCACGATGCAGGGCCAGGCGCGCTGGGCCGCGCGCGCCGGCGGCGGCGGCGCGGCCGTCGACGTGCTGCGCAGCATCGACCCGGCGCCGCTGCAGCGCGTCGACGCCGCCGCCGTGGGCCTGGTGCGATGAACGCGCCGATGCTCTCCGGGGATGCGCGCCGCATCGCCGTGCTGCGTTCGCTGGGCGTGCTCGACACGCTGCCCGAGCCGGCCTTCGATGCCATCACCGCCACCGCCGCGCAGCTGTGCGGCGTGCCGATCGCACTGATCTCGCTCGTCGACGCGCAGCGCCAGTGGTTCAAGTCCAACGTGGGCCTGCCCGGCACCCATGAGACCCCGCGCGACGTCGCGTTCTGCGACCACGCGATCCGCGACGACGCGCTGTTCGAGGTGGCCGACGCCACGCGCGACGCCCGCTTCGCCGGCAACCCCCTCGTCACCGGCGAGCCCGGCGTGCGCTTCTACGCCGGCGCGCCGATCGTGATGCCCGGCGGCGAGCGCATGGGCACCGTCTGCGTGATCGACCACCTGCCGGGGCAGCTCGACGAGCACCAGCGCGCGATGCTCGGGCACCTGGCCGCCATCGTCGGCGCGATGCTGACGCAGCGCCGCCAGCTGCTCGAGCTGACCAGCCAGCTGGCCGAGAGCGACCTGCGCGTGCGCCGCCTGTACGAGGCCACCCCCGCGATCCTGCATTCGATCGGCCCCGACGGGCGCATCCTGCACGTCAGCGACCGCTGGCTCGCGCTGCTGGGTTACCGGCGCGACGAGGTGGTGGGCCGGCCGTCCTCGGATTTCCTCACGCCCGACTCGCGGGTCCATGCACGCGAGGTCGTGCTGCCGGCGTTCTTCCGCAACGGCCAGTGCGACCGCGTCGAATACCAGTTCGTGCGGCGCGACGGCGGCATCGTCGACGTGCTGCTGTCGGCCGTGCTGGAACGCGACGAGAAAGGCGGCGGCGCGCGTTCCCTGGCGGTGCTGGAGGACGTCACCGCCACGAAGGCGCTGCGCAAGGAACTGGGCATGACCCACGCGCACCTGGACGCCGTGGTCGACAACATGCCCGCGCTGGTCGGCTACTGGGATCGCGACAGCGTCACCCGTTTCGTCAACCGCGACTTCCAGTCCGCCGTGGGCCTGCCCAACGACCAGCTGATCGGCCGCCGTCTCGGCGAGATGTTCTCCGCGATCGACGCGGTCGGCTGGACGACGCTGGAGCCGCGCATCGAGGCGGTGCTGGGCGGGCGCCGGCAGGAATTCGAGTGGGCGATGCTGACGACCTCCGGCCTGCGCCAGCTGCGCGTGACGCTGGTGCCGGCGCAGCCGTTCGGCGAGGAGATCGCCGGCTTCTACGGCACCTGGTTCGACATCACCGGCATGAAATCGCTCGAGCTGCGCCAGCGCAACAGCGAGCAGCGTCATCGCCTGCTGCTCGACCACCTGCCGAGCGGCCACGCGCTGCACACGATCGAGGTCGACGAGACGGGCAAGCCCGTGAACTACCGCTTCGTCGCGATGAACGCGGCCTTCGGCGCGATGCTGGGCATCGAGGCCGCCACGGCCGTGGGCGCGCTCGCGACCGACGTCTTCCCGGGCATCGAGCACGACCCGGCCGACTGGATCGGCCGCCTCGGCCAGGTGGCCCTGACGGGCGAGCCGGCCCGCTTCGAGCAGCAGGGCGCCGGCGGCCGCTGGTGGGACGTGATCGCCTATCGCCCGGACCCGGGCCAGTTCGCCGTGATAGCGCAGGACATCTCCGGGACCCGGCAGCTGCAGGCCGAGGTCGCGCAGCTGCGGGCCCGGCGCGACGGCCGCTGACGCCGCGTCGACGGCGGCCGGGGCGGCGTGTCCCGGCGCGTGGATCGCGCGATTGCGCGCAGCATGACGCCGGCTTCGCAGCGCGACCGGACACCGGTTGCCGCGCCGGCTCGCTTGCCGTCCGCCAGGCCGTCATCCCGCGCGAAGCGAAGCGCCGTCGCAGGATCCGCATGGGCGCGGCTTCACGTTCCAGAGACAGGCCGTCCCTATACTCGGCGGGACTTCGCACCTGGACCTGGAGACCTGGAAATGATTCGTTTGCACCGGATGGCCGCGGTGGCGCTCGCGCTGGCGGCCGCGCAGGGCGCCGCGCAGGCCGCGATCGCGCCCGACGCGGCGCAGGAGCTCGCGCGCAAGTCCGGCCTGTGGACGCAGCTCGACTCGCTCCTGCCGCAGGTGCGCGCCGGCATGGACGCCGGCCTGCAGCGCAGCCCCGGCCAGGCGAGCCCGGCGCAGCGCGCGAAGATGCTCGATTGCGCGCAGTCGTCCTTCGCCGGCGAGGCCTTGCGGACGACCGCGCTCGACGCGATCGTCGGCACGCTGCAGCCGCAGGACGTGGCGCCGCTGCTGGCCTGGTACGACAGCCCGCTGGGCCGCAAGATCGCCACCATCGAGGCCACGTCGTCGCAGCAGACGCCCGACCCGCAGGAACGCCTGCGTCGCGGCGCCGAGGCGCTGGCCGGCGCGACGGCGGGCCGGCGAGCGTCCCTGGAGGCGATCGTGGGCGAGACGCACTCGGTCGACCTGATGGCCGACACGCTGATGGGCATGGCGCTGGCGGTGCAGCAGGGCCTGGCCAGCGTCGACCCGGCGGCCTCCGGGGCGTCCATGGGCGAGCTCCGCTCCAGCATCGGCGGCCGGCGCCCGCAGCTGGTGGCGCACTTCGCGAAGATCTCGATGCCGGCCTACGCGTTCACCTACTTCACGCTCGGCGACGACGAGCTCCGGCAGTACGCCGACTATCTCGGCACGCCGCCGGCGATGGCGTTCAGCGATGCGACCACGCGCGGCGTCGCGCGCTCGCTGACGGCCGGCTCGGTGGCGCTGGGCCGCTGCCTGAAGGCCGCGGACGCGCCCAAGGCGCCCTGAGGCGGCGGGCGCCGGCGAGCGCTCGGCAGCGGCGCCGCTGCACGCCCACGCGACCGGACGGGCGGACGCCGGCTGGCGGCGTCGCGTCCGGTCATTCCGCGGCGGCGGCCTTGGTCTTGCGCGCCGGTCGTGCCGGCGTCTTCCTGGCGGCCGGGGTCTTCGCCACCGCGGTCTTGCGCGCGCGCGGCGTCTTGGCCGCGGGGGGTGGTGCCTCGGCGACGGGCGCGGCGACGGGCGCGGCGGCCTCGGGCGCGGGAGCCGGCGCGGCGGCCTCGCCAGCGCTCTTGCGCGCGACGCCGCGGCCGCGTCCGCCCCGGCCACCGCGGCGCGAGCCGCCTTCGCGCGGCACCTGGGCTTCCTCGGCCTGCGCCGCCTCCTCGGCCTGCGCGGCGCTGTCGCTGACGTAGGTGTCGGCGTCGGGCGCGGGCTCGGCCGGCGGATTGACGTCGCGCGTGGCCATCGTGGCGCGGGCGGCATCGGCGAAGCGCTCGGCGGCGTCGTCGTCCTCGTCCTCCGGATAGACCGGCGCGGATTGCGGCGTCTCCACCGCCAACGTGGGCTCGAAGTCGTGGCGCTGCGGCGCCTCGCGGCGACCCCGTCCGCGGCCGCCGCGCCCGCGCGGCTCGGTCTCGCCGAGGCGGTGCGTGATCGGCAGCACCTCGGGCACGGCCGGCTCCGCCGCGGCCTGCGCGGTCTCGGCGCCGCCGTTGCGGAAGACGTAGGAGTTCGACTTCTCGTCACGACCCATCTTCAGGAAGCCGCGCGACTGCATCTCCTCCAGCAGGCCGCCGAAACTGCGGAAGCCGTAGTACGACTCGCTGAAATCGGGCTTGCGGCGCTTGATCGCCTCCTTGAGCACGGACGCCCAGATCTTGCCCGTCTCGCCGCGCTCGGCGTACAGCGCCTCGAAGGTCTGCAGGGCGAGTTCCACGGCCTTGTCGCGGCGCGCCTGCGCCTCGTCCCGGCGGCGGTCGTCCTCCGGGTTGGCCGAGGGCTGGGCAGGCTTGCGGGCCTTGTCCGGCGCCGGGCGCTGCTCGCGGCGCATCGACTGGCGGCCGCTCTCCGCTCTCGCGCACCAGGTCGTCGTAGAAGATGAACTCGTCGCAGTTGGCGATCAGCAGGTCGGACGTCGATTCCTTGACGCCCACGCCGATCACCTGCTTGTTGTTCTCGCGCAGCTTCGAGACGAGCGGCGAGAAGTCGGAGTCGCCGCTGATGATGACGAAGGTGTTGACGTGCGACTTCGTGTAGCAGAGGTCCAGCGCGTCGACGACGAGGCGGATGTCGGCCGAGTTCTTGCCGGACTGGCGCACGTGCGGGATCTCGATCAGCTCGAAGCTGGCCTCGTGCATCGGCGCCTTGAAGCCCTTGTAGCGCTCCCAGTCGCAGTACGCCTTCTTGACGACGATGCTGCCCTTGAGCAGCAGGCGCTCGAGCACCAGCTTGATGTCGAACTTCTCGTGGTGCGTCTCGCGCACGCCGAGGGCGACGTTCTCGAAGTCGCAGAACAGCGCCATGCTGGTGACGTCGGGGGAGGTGGCCATGTCTTGTGGTTCCGTTGGAAGTTGTTCTCGGGGTCGCGGGCGCGGGCGTCACGCCCGCGAGCGCGCGTCGGGCCAGGTCGAATACGGGGCCGAGGCCAGGTTCGAGTTGAAGTAGCGCGGATCATGCGTCACCTCGGCGCCCACCCACTCGGGCCGCTCGAAGGCCGCGTCCTCGGCGGGGAGTTCGATCTCGGCGACGACCAGGCCGGCATTGTCGCCCTGGAACTCGTCGATCTCCCAGGTGTGGCCGGCGTGCTCGATCCTGCGTCGCAGCTTGCGCACCAGCGGGCCGTCGCACAGCGCGAGCAACTGCTGGGCGTCGGGCAGCGGGATCGGGTATTCGAACTCGGCGCGCACGGCGCCCGCGTTCGCGCCCTTGATCGTCAGCCAGGCCTGCTGCTGCACGATGCGCACGCGCACCGTGCGTTGCTTGTCGCGGTTGAGATAGCCCTGGGCGTAGGCCAGCGCCGGCGCGGCGCGCCACGCGTCGCCCACGACCAGGAACTTGCGTTCGATCTCGATGCCCATCGTGCTGCTCCCGAATTGCCCAGGCCGCATTGTCGTTGCACCGCGGCGGTAGAGTGGGGCCCATGAACAGGATGACGAAGGACCATGTCGGCGGCGCGCTGCTGCTCGTGGCGGGCGTGGCCGTGGTCGTCGCCGGCACGGGCTACGGCATGGGGACGCTGCGGCAGATGGGCTCGGGCTTCTTTCCCGTGGTGCTGGGCGTGCTGCTGGCGGTGACCGGCGTCGCGCTGCTGTCCAGCGCCGGCCGGGCGACGGGCGGCGCCGCGGACGAGCCGCCCGCCGAGATGGCGCACCTGGCCGGCCCGGTCGTGCAATGGCGCGGCTGGCTGTGCATCGTCGGCGCCGCGCTCGCCTTCGTCGTGCTGGGCGGGCACGGCGGACTGGTGCCGGCGTCGTTCGCGTCGGTGTTCATCGCGGCGATGGGCGACCGGGCCAACACTGTGCGGTCCGCCGCCGCGCTGGCGGCGGGGCTGACGGTCGCGGGCGTGATCGTCTTCCACTACGGCCTGCATCTGCTGCTGCCCCTGTTCACGTGGCAGTCATGATCGCCGCGTCGCCACGTTAGCGGACCATGCACGACAGCCTGATCCAGCTGATGTACGGCTTCGGCATCGCGCTGCAGCCCGAGAACCTGATGTGGTGCGTGTTCGGCGTGCTGGTGGGCAACCTGATCGGCGTGCTGCCGGGCATGGGGCCGCTGTCGACGATCTCGATGCTGCTGCCCATCGTGGCGGTGATCGCGCCGGTGCCCGGCATCCTGATGCTGGCCGGCATCTTCTACGGCTCGCAGTACGGCGGGGCGATCGGCGCGATCCTGCTGAACCTGCCCAGCCATCCGCCGCACGCGGTGACCTGCCTCGACGGCTATCCGCTGACCTTGCAGGGGCGGGGCGGCACGGCCCTGGGCATCACGATGATGGCGTCGTTCTTCGCCGCGTCGGTGGGCATCGTCGTGATGATCTTCCTGTCGCCGCTGCTGGTGAAGGCCGCCGACAGCTTCGGGCCGGCCGACATCTGCGCGATCATGCTGCTGGGCCTGCTGGCGGGCGCGACGATGGCGCGCGGCTCGCCGTTGAAGGGCGTCGCGATGACGCTGCTGGGCTTGCTGTGCGGCGTGGCGGGCACCGACGAGATCAGCGGCACCGCGCGCTACACGCTGGGCCTGTCCGAGCTGCGCGACGGCGTCGAGCTGGGGGGCCTCACGATGGGCCTGTTCGGCATCGCCGACTTCCTCGTCAGCGTCAACCGCACGACGGTCAACCCCGCCAACGCACGCGTCTCGATGCGCGACATGCGCCCGAGCCGGGCCGAGATCCGCCAGGCGTTCTGGCCGATGCTGCGCGGCACCGGCGTGGGCACGGCGTTCGGCGCGCTGCCCGGCACCGGCCCGACGATCACCACCTTCCTGGCCTACGCGCTGGAGCGGCGCTGGTCGAAGTCGCCCGAGCGCTTCGGCAAGGGCGCGCTGGAGGGCGTGGCCGCGCCCGAGGCCGCGTCGCACTCGAAGACGCAGGTCGACTTCATCCCGACGATGTCGTTGGGCATCCCGGGCGACGCCGTGATGGCGCTCATCCTGGGCGCGCTGATCATGAAGGGCCTGCAGCCCGGGCCGCAGATGGTGAGCGAGCACCCCGACATCTTCTGGGGCCTGATCGCCAGCTTCTGGATCGGCAACGTGCTGCTGGTGATCCTGAACGTGCCGCTGATCGGCGTGTGGGTGCGCATGCTGCGCGTGCCCTACCGGTTCCTCTTTCCGGCGGCCCTGTTCTTCATCGCGGTGGGCGTCTACAGCACGCGCAACAACCTGTTCGACGTGGCCATCACGGCGGCCTTCGGCGTGATCGGGGCGCTGCTGCTGGCGCTCGACTTCCCGCTGTCGCCCATCGTGCTGGGCTTCGTGCTCGGGCCGCAGCTGGAGCCCAACTTCCGGCGCGCGATGCTGCTCTCGCGCGGCGACCTGTCGGTGTTCGTGACGCGGCCGGTGGCCAGCGCCTTCGTCGCGGCCAGCGCGCTGCTGGTGCTCGGGCAGCTGTTCGCGTGGTGGCGGCGTCGGCGCCGCGCTGCGCCAACTTTGACACGCTGACTCAGGGTCTGTGCGGAGGCGGACGCGCAGCGGGCGGTGCGCACAATCGGAAACGCTTCCTACCGCACGCAGGCCGCCATGATCGCATCGCGCATCCCGTTGCTGGTCGTCTCCTCCCTGCTGCTCGCCGCCACGGCGGCAGCGGCCACGGCCGCGGGGAAACCGCCCAAGGAGACGGCGTTCGCCACGCGCGAGCAGCTGCGCGCCTGCCTCGACCTGGACGACGCGATGAAGACGCGTCGCCGCGACATCGAGGCCTCCGCCGCGGAGCACAACAGGAAGTTCGACGCCAACGACGCCGAGGACGCCCGGCTGGTGGAGATGAAGACCCGGCTCGACCGCAGCGACAAGGACGCGATCCTCGCCTTCAACCAGGCGGTGACGGCGCATGCGCAGCACACGCGCGAGCTGAACGAGGAGGCCGAGGCGCAGGAAGCCGGCGTGAAGGCGTTCGAAGCCGACAAGGCCGCCATGGACGACCGGTGCGGCGGACTGAGCTACCGGCCGGGCGACGTCGACGCGGTGAACAGGGAACGCAGGAAGGCCGCCTCCTGAGCGCACGTCCCGGGCGTGATCGCGCGGACGATCCCGTGCTGTCCTGCGCGTTTCGTCGTCCGCAGGCGGTCGCGCTGCTCGGCAGCGCGGCGACAATGCGGGCCTTCCGCATCCCCCGCACTGCCATGCCCGCCCTGCGCCTTCTGGCCCTCGCCGCCGCCATGCTCGTCTCCGGCCTGGCCGCCGCCAACACCTTGTCCACCGGCAAGCCCGCCGGTTCGCAGTCCAACGCGCCGGGCCTGGCCTCGCGCGAGCAATTGCGCGACTGCATGATGACGGAGGCCAGCCTCAAGCAGCGCTACGAGCTGCTCCAGGCGTCCAGCGCCGCCCACGAGAAGCTGGCGGCGCAGGTCGAGGCGGAGAGCGAGCGCCTGGCGGAACTGCAGGCCAAGCTCGATCACGACAGTCCCACGGCGATCAAGGCCTTCAACAGCGCGGTCGACGAGCACAACCGGCACGTCGGCGACCTGAACAAGGACGCGCGCGATTCGGACCCCGCCAGCCACGCCTACAACGAGGACATGGCCGCGTTCAACCACCGCTGCGCGAAGCTGCGCTACAGCGTCGACGACATGGATGCCGTGATGACGGAGCGCCGCAAGGCCGCGGCCGCCGCCGCGTCCACGCCGCGCTGACGGCTAGAACGCCGGCAGCATCCGCGCGACGTCGCCCACGCGCAGGCGCGCCCCCGCGGGGCCGCGGGCGTAGACGCCGAACGCCGTGCCGCCGGGGCGGCGCTGCAGCGACAGGCCGGCCAGCGTGTCCAGCAAGGTCTCGTCCACCCGCGCGGTCGCCGGATCGACGTTGGGCACCACGCAGCGGATGCACGGCGCGGTGATGTCCAGGCGGGCCTGCCCTGCGGCCGCGCCCTGCCAGGCCAGCGCCTCCAGGCTCTCCTCGACGAACTCGTTGCCGTCCTCGGCCAGCGACAGCACGATGTTGGGCCGGAAGCGGCGCACGTCGATCGGTGCGCCGCTGCCGGCGGCCCAGCGCGCCGCCACGGCGGCCACCGAGGGCGTGAACACCAGGTGCAGCGCGTTGTTGCCGGCGCGCGCGTGCGCCGCGTCCTCCAGCCTGACCAGGCGCAGCGGCGCGCCCGTGACCCGTTCCAGCCAGGCCGCGACGGCGTCGCCGGCGTCCTCGGCGGCGAAGGTCTCGTGGCGGCCGTGGACGTCGCTCCAGATCCTGACCTGGCGCGGCACCATGGCCGCTGGCGTGGCGACAGGCTCGACGGCCGGCGCGCGCAGCACCAGGCCGGCACCGGCGAGCGCGGGCTGCACCAGCGCGAGCCGCGGGTACGAACCCAGCCAGGTCACGGCGCCCCCGGCGTCGACGATGGCCCAGCCGCGGTCGCCGACGGCACCGCCGCGCGCGTCCAGCACGAGCTCGGGCACCGCCACGCCGGCGCAGGCCTTGATCGGGTAGACGTACAGCGCCGCGGCGCGGCAGGCGAGATCGAAGTCGGCGAGGGTGTCGGCCATGGCGGAGCGATGTTGCCGCAGGCGCGGGCGCGCTGCGCGGGCAGGCTTGACGGATCTTGCGATTGTCGCGCCGCGCGGGCACTGCGGCGCCATCCGGCACAATCCCCGTCAGTCTTCCCTTGCGCACGGCTTTCATGACTGTCATTCGCGTCCTCACCGGCATCACCACCACCGGCACCCCGCACCTCGGCAACTACGTCGGCGCCATCCGGCCCGCCATCGCGGCCAGCAGGCGCTCGGGCGTCGAGAGCTTCCTGTTCATGGCCGACTACCATGCGCTGGTCAAGTGCGACGACCCGGCGCGCGTCGAGGAGTCGCGGCTGGCGCTGGCGGCCACCTGGCTGGCCGCGGGCCTGGATCCGGAGCGCGTGGTGTTCTACCGCCAGAGCGACATCCCCGAGATCCCCGAGCTGAACTGGCTGCTGACCTGCGTCACGCCCAAGGGCATGATGAACCGCGCGCACGCCTACAAGGCCGCGGTGGACGCGAATGCGGGCGGCGAGCCGGACGACGGCATCAACATGGGCCTGTTCTGCTATCCGATGCTGATGGCGGCCGACATCCTGATGTTCAACGCGCATCAGGTGCCCGTCGGCAAGGACCAGGTGCAGCACATCGAGATGGCGCGCGACATCGCGCAGCGCTTCAACCATCTCTTCGGCCAGGGCCAGGCGCTGTTCACGCTGCCGGAGGCCGTCACCTAGGCCGAGATGCAGGTGCTGCCGGGCCTGCACGGCC
>JAEKKH010000412.1 GCA_019510465.1 Burkholderiales bacterium | reverse complement strand
CCGCCCGCGGGCGGCCCGGCGTTCAGTTCTTCTCGAGTTCGATGTCGATACCGAGCGATCGAATTTCCTTGACGAGCACGTTGAACGATTCCGGCATGCCGGCGTCGATCGCGTGTTCGCCCTTGACGATGTTCTCGTACACCTTGGTGCGGCCGTTCACGTCGTCGGACTTGACCGTCAGCATTTCCTGCAGGACGTAGGCGGCGCCGTAGGCTTCCAGCGCCCACACTTCCATCTCGCCGAAACGCTGGCCGCCGAACTGCGCCTTGCCGCCCAGCGGCTGCTGGGTGACGAGCGAGTACGGACCCGTGGAACGGGCGTGCATCTTGTCGTCGACCAGATGGTGCAGCTTCAGGACGTGCATGTAGCCGACCGTGACCGGGCGCTCGAAGGCTTCGCCGGTGCGACCGTCGTGCAGCGTGCACTGGGTACGCGTGGCGGTGAGGCCCTTGCGAGCGGCGATGTCGTCGGGGTAGGCGAGGCGCAGCATGCCGCGGATTTCCTCTTCCGCGGCGCCGTCGAACACCGGCGTCGCGAACGGCACGCCCTTGGTGAGCTCGCCGGCCATGCTGATCACTTCGGCATCCGACAGCTCGGCGATGTTCTCGCCGCGGCCACCCGACTTGTTGTACAGCTCGTCCATGAACGACCGGATCTCGGCGGCGGCGGCCTGCTTCTGCAGCATGTCGCCGATGCGCTGGCCGATGCCCTTGCCGGCCCAGCCGAGGTGGACTTCGAGGACCTGGCCCACGTTCATCCGCGACGGGACGCCCAGCGGGTTCAGCACGATGTCGCACGGCGTGCCGTCGGCCATGTAGGGCATGTCCTCGACCGCGACGATCTTGGACACGACACCCTTGTTGCCGTGGCGGCCGGCCATCTTGTCGCCGGGTTGCAGGCGGCGCTTGACGGCCAGGTAGACCTTGACCATCTTCAGCACGCCCGCCGGCAGCTCGTCGCCCTGCGTCAGCTTCTTGCGCTTCTCCTCGAAGGCGAGGTCGAAGCCATGGCGCGTCTGCTCGAGCGAGTTCTTGATCGACTCGAGCTGGTTGGCGATGTCGTCCTCCGCCGGGCGGATGTCGAACCAGTGGTACTTCTCGATGCTGGCCAGGTAGGCCTTGTCGATGGCGGTGCCCTTGGCGATCTTCTGTGGGCCGCCGTTGGCGATGCGGCCGTTCAGCAGCTTGGCGATACGGTCGAACGCGTCGGCTTCGACGATGCGCAGCTGGTCGTTCAGGTCCAGGCGGAAGCGCTTGAGTTCATCGTCGATGATCTGTTGCGCACGCTTGTCGCGCTGGATGCCTTCGCGGGTGAACACCTGCACGTCGATGACCGTGCCGTTGGTGCCCTGGTCGACGCGCAGCGACGTGTCCTTCACGTCCGAGGCCTTCTCGCCGAAGATCGCGCGCAGCAGCTTTTCTTCCGGCGTCAGCGTGGTCTCGCCCTTGGGCGTGACCTTGCCGACGAGCACGTCGCCGGCGTTGACTTCGGCGCCGATGTAGACGATGCCCGACTCGTCCAGGCGGCCCAGTTGCTGCTCGGACAGGTTGGGGATGTCGCGCGTGATTTCCTCGGAGCCCAGCTTCGTGTCGCGCGCCATGACCACCAGCTCCTCGATGTGGATCGAGGTGTAGCGGTCTTCGGCGATGACGCGTTCCGACAGCAGGATCGAGTCTTCG
>JAEKKH010000407.1 GCA_019510465.1 Burkholderiales bacterium | reverse complement strand
GCGGTCTCCAGCAGGCGGCGCTGGGCGTCGCGGTCGAGGTAGATCAGCAGGTTGCGGCACGAGACCAGGTCCTGCCGCGAGAACGGCGCGTCGCGCAGCACGTCATGGGTCGCGAACAGCACCTGCTCGCGCAGCTCGCGCCGCACCCGGTAGCCGCGGTGCTCCTTCGTGAAGAAGCGGCGCAGCCGCTCCTCGCTGACGTCGGTCGAGATGGACAGCGGGTAGATGCCTTCGCGCGCCACGCGGATCGCCTGCTCGTCCAGATCGGTGGCGAACACCTGCACCGGCGGCGGCGTGGGCAGCCGCGCCGCATGCTCGGCCAGCAGCATCGCGATCGAATAGGCCTCCTCGCCCGTGGCGCAGGCCACGACCCAGGCGCGCAGCGCACCGTTCGCGCCCTTGTCGCTGAACAGGGCCGGGATCTCCTGCTCCAGCGCCGCGAAGCACTCGGGGTCGCGGAAGAAGTTGGTCACGCTGATGAGCAGGTCCTGCAGCAGCGCCTCGGCTTCGCCGGGACGCGTGCGCAGGCAGCCGACGTAGTCCGCGAAGGCCTGCACCTCGTTGACCTGCATGCGGCGGCCGATGCGCCGCACGATGGTGGCGCGCTTGTAGCCGGAGAAGTCGCGCCCGGTGCGCGTGCGCAGCAGGTTCAGCACCTCGCGCAGTTCCTGGTCGGCCGGCGCGCGGCCCGGCGAGGCGGCGTCCGATTCGTCGTCCGCGTCGTCCTCGGGCAGTTGCACGCGCGATTCGAGCGCGACGTAGCGCGCCACCCGCCGCCCCATCTCCGCCGCGGGAAGCACCCAGTCGACCATGCCGGTGTCGATGGCCGAGCGCGGCATCGCGCCGTACTCGGCCTCGTCGGGATCCTGCGCGATGGTCAGGCCGCCGCGTTCCTTGATGCGCTTGATGCCGATCGCGCCGTCGCCGTCGAGCCCGGACAGGACGATGGCCGTCGCGTGCGGTCCGTGCGACTCGGCCAGCGTGCGGAAGAACAGGTCCACCGCGACGTGCCGCGATTGCCGGGGCGGCAGGTCCGCCAGCCCGAGCCGCCCGGATGCTCTCGTGGTCGGGCGACAGGTGCAGGATCACCACGTAGGCCAGGCCGGACGGGACGCTCACGCCCTCGAGGAAGCGGCCCAGCGCGGGGATCGACCCCGCCGAGCCGCCCAGGCCGACCACGGGAATCCGCGAGGACCCGTCATCCGGCGTGCCCTCGCGCGATTCGTCGTCGATCTGGCTCTCGGCCGCGGCCGCGGTTTGGTCCATGCATTCTCCTGGCTTGGCGATCATCGGAAGCCGACGCTGCGAGGGAGCGTCGGTGCGCGCTGCCGCCACTTTACCTTTGCAAGATCGGCGCCCGCGCATGACGCAGCGATCCGCGATTCTGCACCTGCGGGCGGCGATGCAATACCGGGTATTGCGCCTGTATGGAGCCCCAGCGGCGAGCCAGGGACGATTGCCGTCGATCGTTCCAGCGCGCGGGGCGCGTTGCATGATGCGAGCCTCCGCGGCGCATGGCATGCAGGGTGACATGGGGATTCGCACAGCACACGAAACGGCGTAGCATCCTCGGCCTGCGTCGAACCGGCACGGAGCCGGTACGCTTGACCGGCCGTAGTCCAGCACGATGTCTTCAGGCACTGCCGCCCTGCCGCCTCGCACAAGAGGCGCCTCATGAACGGTCTGGACCCGCGGCTGCTGCGCCTGCGCGAGATCGAGGCGCGGCTCGCCTTCGCCGAATACCACATCGGCGAACAACGCGCCCTGTGCGCGCGCCTCACGCGCCTGGGACTCGACAACAGCCTGGCCCATTCGCTGCTGCGCTCGATGGAGGACTCCATCGCGATCCTGCAGTTGCGGCGGTCGGACGCGCTGCGCTGCCTGGAACTCGGCGACGCACCGCAAGCGCCGCAAGCCCCGCTCAAGCCGGCGTCGCCGCGCTGAACGCGTTCACTGGACGACCCTCCGCCTGTCGGCTGCGGAGCGAGCGCTCATTCCGCGGCCATCCGCCCCGCGCGGCCTTCGTCGGCGCCGCCAGGCCGGCGCCGGAACCAGGCGCGGCGCTCGTTGAGGCGCTCGAACGAGAAGACGCTGCCGAGCAGGCTGCCCAGCGTCGAGAGCTGGTCCACGGTCTGGCGTGCCTCCCACAGCATCTCCTGCACCACGCGCCGCTCGCTGACCTCCGCGCCTTCGTGCACGCGCGACAGCGCATGCATCACGTACAGCCCCAGCAGGCCGGCGATCGCGAACAGGAATTCATAGTGCTCGAAGCGCACGACCGAGAGTTCGTGCGTCGTCGTGTTCGAGACCCAGCGCAGGACCAGCGCCAGCTGGCTCGACTGCAGCCACTCGCCGACCGCCCCCGCCACCAGCGGCGCGAGCCCGCCGGCGGCGGACGACACCAGCCCCACCGCCGCCAGGTACGACGTCGCCTGCGACGCCGGCGCGCACTTGATGCCCAGGTTGCCGGTGGCCAGCCCGATGCCGCCGCCCACCACGCCCATCACCGCGTGCACGGTCGCCAGCAGCGCCAGCTGCAGGCCGAACGGCGCGCCCAGGCGCGTGAACACCAGCGCGACGGTGCAGATGAAGAACACCGGCAGCGCCACCGACAGGATCGCCTTGTTGGACAGCCGGTCCGAGACCCGCCCCCAGGCCACCATCGTCGCCGCGTTGAACACCTGGTTGACCACCCACAGCCCGGTGACGGTGACGATGCCGTAGCCCAGCTGCTGCATCAGGTA
>JAEKKH010000406.1 GCA_019510465.1 Burkholderiales bacterium | reverse complement strand
GCGCTGGTGGCGGTGATCGTCCCCGAGATCGCGATGACCGACGGCCACCTCGTCGGCACCTGGAAGGACGCCCGGATCTACGCCGCCCTGGCCGGCGTCCTCGTGTTCGTCACCACGCGCAGCCTGCTCGGGACGATACTCGCGGGTACCGCGCTGCTGCTGGCGCTGCGGCTGGGCCTGAACTGGTGACCGTCCGCCCGCTCCCCTCTTCATCATCTGACTGCGTGAATGCCATGAAAGTGATCCGTTTCTCCGACCTCGCCGCGTCCGGCCAAGCCAAGGGCAAGCGCGTGTTCATCCGCGCCGACCTCAACGTGCCGCAGGACGACGCCGGCAACATCACCGAGGACACGCGCATCCGTGCCTCGGTGCCGTGCATCCGCATGGCGCTCGACGCCGGCGCGGCGGTGATGGTGACGAGCCACCTGGGCCGCCCGACCGAGGGCGAGTTCAAGCCCGAGGATTCGCTGGCGCCCGTCGGCCGGCGCCTGTCCGAGCTGCTGGGCCGCGACGTGCCGCTGCTCGCCAACTGGGTCGACGGCGTCGACGTGAAGCCCGGCAGCGTCGTGCTGCTGGAGAACTGCCGCGTCAACAAGGGCGAGAAGAAGAACGACCCCGGGCTCGCCAGGAAGATGGCCGCGCTGTGCGACATCTTCGTCAACGACGCGTTCGGCACCGCGCACCGCGCCGAGGGCACCACGTACGGCATCGCCGAGTACGCGCCCGTGGCCTGCGCCGGCCCGCTGCTGGCGGCGGAGATCGACGCCATCACCAAGGCGCTGGCCAGCCCGAAGCGCCCGCTGGTGGCCATCGTCGCCGGCAGCAAGGTGTCCACCAAGCTGACCATCCTGCAGTCGCTGTCCGAGAAGGTGGACGGACTCATCGTGGGCGGCGGCATCGCCAACACGTTCATGCTGGCCGCCGGCCTGAAGATCGGCAAGAGCCTGGCCGAGGCCGATCTGGTGGGCGAGGCCCGGGCCGTCATCGCCAAGATGCAGGCGCGCGGCGCGGCGGTGCCGATCCCGACGGACGTGGTGGTCGCCAAGAAGTTCGCCGCGGATGCGCAGGCCAGCGTCAAGCCAGCCTCGGACGTCGCGGACGACGACCTGATCCTGGACATCGGCCCGCAGACGGCCGGCAAGCTGGCCGAGCAGCTCCAGGCCGCCGGCACCATCGTCTGGAACGGCCCGGTGGGCGTGTTCGAGTTCGACGCGTTCGCGCACGGCACCGAGACCATCGCGCGCGCCATCGCGGCCAGCGACGCATTCAGCATCGCCGGCGGCGGCGACACGCTCGCCGCGATCGCCAAGTACGGCATCGACAAGGACGTCGGCTACATCTCGACCGGCGGCGGCGCCTTCCTGGAGATCCTGGAGGGCAAGAAGCTGCCCGCCTTCGAGATCCTGGAGAAGCGGAGCGTCGACGGCCCCCACGCTTCCTGACGGTCGCTGCCCCCCCGAGGGGAGCTCGGTTCGGCTCGGGTGGTGACCGTCGCTTGCCGAGAGCTTGGGTGGCCCTGACGGCGGCGGGTCCTCTCGAAGATGCCGTAACGTACTGCTGTAATCGGGATGTAACCCGCGCCCGTGGCAGGCGCCCATAATCACGTTATCGAGTTACTTCGCTGACAGGGCGCCCACCGCCCAGGAGACAAGAACCCATGATCCGCGGAACCAAGATCGTCGCCACCCTCGGCC
>JAEKKH010000405.1 GCA_019510465.1 Burkholderiales bacterium | reverse complement strand
ACGGCCGCCGCGCCGAGGAGCACGACGCGTTGCGCGACCGCCTGGCCGAGCCGCCGCCGGTGCCCACCATCTCGCTGTACAGCCGCAGCGACGGCGTGGTGTCCTGGCAGGCCTGCAGGCACACGGCGAGCTGGCCGCTGGCGCGCGACATGGAGGTCAATGCCAGCCACATGGGCATGGGCTGGAGCCCAGAGGTGCTGACGCGGGTGACCAAGCTGCTGGCCATCCACCGCGAGAACGCTGCCGGCTCCGGCAAGGCCGCGGCGTGAGCACGGCCGTCATGACCGCCGCGGGGCGCGTGGCCACGCAGGCCGATCCGCGCGAGGACTCGTCACGGCCGGCGCCGCCCCCCGAGACGCTGCCGCCGCGCGAGCCCGTGGCGCCGGCCAAGCTGCGCAGTGCGCTCAGGCGCGTGTTCGGCCTGCGCGCGCTGCGCCCGGGCCAGGCCGAGGTCATCGACCGCGTGCTGGCCGGCCAGAGCACGCTGGCCGTCATGCCCACGGGTGCCGGCAAGTCGCTGTGCTATCAGCTGCCCGCCGTGCTCAGCGATGCGCTGACCGTGGTCATCTCGCCGCTGATCGCGCTGATGAAGGACCAGTGCGACGCGCTCGCCGCGAGGGGCGTGCCGGCCATGCAGCTGCATTCCGCGCTGGATGCCAACCGCCGGCTTGAAACCGAGGCGCTGCTTGTGCGTGGCGCCGTGCGCGTGCTGTTCACGACGCCAGAGCGTCTGGCCGACGCGCGCACGCTCGGGTTGCTGCAGGAGCAGCGCGTGGGCCTGCTGGTCGTCGACGAGGCACATTGCATCTCGCAGTGGGGCCACGACTTCCGGCCTGCCTTCAGCGCGCTGCGCGACGCGCGCCGGGCGCTGGGCCGCCCGCCCGTGCTGGCGCTGACGGCCACCGCCTCCGAGCCCGTGCAGCGCGAGATCGCGCGGGCACTGGGCATCCCGCGCGACGGCGTGCTGTGCCACGGCGTCTACCGCGCCAACCTGCGCCTGGCCGTGGAGCTGCCGCAGACCGAAGCGCAGCGGCGCGAGTTCATCCTGCGCCGGCTGCGGGACTTTGAGGGAATGACGGGCAGCGCCATCATCTATTGCGCCACCGTGCGCGAGGCAACGGCGCTGCACCGCCGGCTGCGCGAGGCCGACGTGCCGGCCGGGCTGTACCACGGCAAGCTGCCCGCCAGGGAACGCGCCGGCGCGCAGGAGGCCTTCAAGCGCGACGAGAGCCGCGTCATGGTGGCGACCAATGCCTTCGGCATGGGCATCGACAAGCCCGACATCCGCCTCGTCCTGCACGCCCAGATGCCCGCCTCCATCGAGGCCTATGTGCAGGAATGCGGTCGCGCGGGACGAGACGGCGAGCCGGCGGACTGCGTGCTGCTGTTTCGCGAAGGCGACCGCGCGCTGCAGCAGTTCTTCGCCGGTGGCCACGCACCCAGCCGCGAGGAGTTGAGTGCCGTCTGGCACGCGCTGGCCAGCCACACGCCGCAGCGGGGCTGGCTGCCTGCCGCATTGGCCGAGATGGCGCGGCTGCCGCAGGGGCGCCTCGACCAGGCGCTGGCGGCGCTGCGCTCGGTACGCGCCCTGCGGGGCAGTGCGGCCGACGGCTTGCGAGCGGCCACGCGGCGCGACGCCGGCACCGTCATCGCCGCCGCCGAAGCCGCCGCACTGCAGCGCCGGCAAAGCGGCC
>JAEKKH010000187.1 GCA_019510465.1 Burkholderiales bacterium | reverse complement strand
CCGCGCGTGGTGCCCATCCTGGTCGACGAGGCGCGCACCTTCGGCATGGAAGGCCTGTTCCGCCAGATCGGCATCTACAACCCCGCGGGCCAGAACTACACGCCGGTCGACAAGGACCAGGTGATGTACTACAAGGAGGCCAAGGACGGGCAGATCCTGCAGGAAGGCATCAACGAGCCGGGCGGCATGTCCAGCTGGATCGCCGCGGCGACGTCGTACTCGACGAACAACCGGATCATGATCCCGTTCTACGTGTACTACTCGATGTTCGGCTTCCAGCGCATCGGCGACCTGGCCTGGGCCGCCGGCGACATGCAGGCGCGCGGCTTCCTCCTGGGCGGCACCTCCGGCCGCACCACGCTGAACGGCGAGGGCCTGCAGCACGAGGACGGCCACAGCCACATCCTGGCGGGCACGATCCCGAACTGCGTCAGCTACGACCCGACCTTCGCGCACGAGGTGGCGGTCATCATGCAGGACGGCCTCAAGCGCATGGTCGAGAACCAGGAGAACGTGTATTACTACATCACGCTCCTGAACGAGAACTACGCGATGCCGGGCCTGCAGCCGGGCACCGAGCAGCAGATCATCAAGGGCATGTACCTGCTGCAGCCGGCGGCGTCGAACAAGCTGACGGTCAACCTGCTGGGCTCGGGCACGATCCTGCGCGAGGCCATGGCCGCCAAGGACCTGCTGGAAGCGGAGTGGGGCGTGGGCGCCAACGTGTGGAGCTGCCCGAGCTTCAACGAACTGGCGCGCGACGGCCATGCGGCCGAGCGCCACAACCTCCTGCACCCGACGGACGCGCCGCGCAAGTCCTTCGTCGAGCAGCAGCTGGCGCCGCACGACGGCCCGGTGGTCGCCTCGACCGACTACATCCGCAGCTACGCCGAGCAGATCCGCGCCTTCATCCCGCGCGGCCGCGCCTACAAGGTGCTGGGCACGGACGGCTACGGCCGCTCGGACTTCCGCAACAAGCTGCGCGAGCACTTCGAGGTCAACCGCCACTACGTCGTCGTCGCGGCGCTGAAGGCGCTGGCCGACGAGGGCAAGCTGCCGCTGGCCAAGGTGGCCGAGGCCATCAAGAAGTACGGCATCGAGGCCGACAAGATCAACCCGCTGTACGCCTGACCCCAACCTTCACGACGGAGACAAGAACATGGCATTGGTTGAAGTGAAGGTGCCCGACATCGGCGACTTCAAGGACGTCGCGATCATCGAGGTGCTGGTCAAGCCCGGCGACAGCGTCAAGGCGGAGCAGAGCCTGCTGACGGTCGAGAGCGACAAGGCGTCGATGGAGATCCCGTCGTCCGCCGCCGGCGTCGTCAAGGAGATGAAGGTCGCGATGGGCGACAAGGTCAACGAGGGCACGGTCATCCTGATGCTCGAGACCGGCGCCGCCGCGGCGTCTGCGCCCGCGCCAGCCGCGAGTGCGCCCGCGCCCGCGCCGGCGGCCACGCCCGCACCCGCACCCGCACCCGCACCCGCACCCGCACCTGCGCCCACGCCCGCGCAAGCCGCCGCACCCGCGCCCGCCGGTGGCGGCGGGCCGGTGGACGTCGAGGTGCCCGACATCGGCGACTTCGCCGACGTGGGCGTCATCGAGATCCTCGTCAAGGTCGGCGACACCGTGAAGGTGGAGCAGAGCCTGATCACCGTCGAGAGCGACAAGGCCTCGATGGAGATCCCGTCGTCGCATGCCGGCGTCGTCAAGGCGCTGAAGGTCAAGGTGGGCGACCGCGTGTCCAAGGGCTCGGTGGTCGCGACCATCGAGAGCGCCGCGGGCGCCGCGGCGGCCGCATCGGCGCCGGCGCCGTCCGTCGCCTCGCCCAAGCCGGCCCCCGCCGAGGAAGCCGCCGACTCCGGCACCAGCGCCGCCGCCGAGATCCAGGATCCGCGCTCGATCGAGAAGCCGCTGCCGCCGTCGGCCCTGCCGGCGCACGAGCCGACGAAGCCGCCGCTGAACCTGCCGCATGCCTCGCCGTCGATCCGCCGCATCGCCCGCGAGCTGGGCGTGCCGCTGGAGGAAGTGAAGGGCTCGGGCCCGCACGGCCGCATCACCCAGCCCGACCTCGAGGGCTTCGTCAAGGCCGTGATGGCGGGCAGCACGCAGACCCGGGCGCAGGTGGCGAAGGCGCCGGCCGCCGCCGGTGGCGCGTTGCCGGGCCTGCTGCCGTGGCCGCAGGTCGACTTCGCGAAGTTCGGCACCGTCGAGCGCAAGGACCTCTCGCGCATCAAGAAGATCTCCGGCGCGAACCTGCATCGCAACTGGGTCATGATCCCGCACGTCACCAATCACGACGACGCGGACATCACCGACCTGGAAGCGTTCCGCGTGACGCTGAACAAGGAATACGAGAAGTCGGGCACCAAGGTCACGATGCTCGCGTTCCTGATCAAGGCCTGCGTGGCGGCGCTGAAGAAGTTCCCGGAGTTCAACGCCTCGCTGGATGGCGACACGCTGGTCCTGAAGAAGTACTTCCACATCGGCTTCGCGGCCGACACGCCCAACGGCCTGATGGTCCCGGTGATCCGCGACGCCGACAAGAAGGGCATCGTCCAGATCGCCAAGGAGATGAGCGAGCTCGCGGCCAAGGCGCGCGACGGCAAGCTGGGCCCGGCCGACATGACCGGCGGCTGCTTCTCGATCAGCTCGCTGGGCGGCATCGGCGGCACCTACTTCACGCCGATCATCAACGCGCCCGAAGTCGCCATCCTGGGCGTGTGCAAGAGCGCGACGAAGCCGGTGTGGGACGGCAAGGCCTTCGCGCCGCGCCTGATCCTGCCGCTGTCGCTGTCGTGGGACCACCGCGTCATCGACGGTGCATCCGCTGCTCGCTTCAACACCTATCTCGGCCAGGTCCTCGCGGACTTCCGCCGGGTGATGCTGTAAGGAGCCGGTGGACATGGCAATGATCGAAGTCAAGGTTCCCGACATCGGCGATTTCAAGGACGTCGGCGTCATCGAGTTGCTGGTCAAGCCCGGCGACACCGTCCAGGCGGAGCAGAGCCTGATCACCGTCGAGAGCGACAAGGCGTCGATGGAGATCCCGTCGTCGACCGCCGGCGTGGTCAAGGAGCTGCGCGTCAAGGTGGGCGACAAGGTCAACATGGGCGACGTGATCCTGGTGGTGGAAGGCGAAGGCGCGGCAGCGGCCACGCCCGCGCCGGCCCCCGCGCCCGCGAACGCGTCACCCGCGCCCGCGCAGGCGAGCGCGCCAGCCCCCGCGCCGGCGAGCGCGCACGCGGGGCCGGTGCCGGTCGCGTCGAGCTATGGCGGCGGCGCCGACCTCGAGTGCGACATGCTCGTCCTCGGCGGCGGCCCCGGCGGCTATTCGGCGGCGTTCCGCGCGGCCGACCTCGGCATGAAGGTGGTGCTGGTCGAGCGCTACTCGACGCTGGGCGGCGTGTGCCTGAACGTGGGCTGCATCCCGTCGAAGGCGCTGCTGCACGTGGCGATGGTGATGGACGAAGTCAAGCACTTCGCCGATCTCGGCGTGTCGTACGGCGACCCGCAGATCGACATCGCCAGGCTGCGCACGCACAAGGGCAAGGTCGTGGGCAAGCTCACGGGCGGCCTGGCGGCGATGGCCAAGATGCGCAAGGTCACGGTCGTGCGCGGGTACGGCAACTTCCTCGACCCGACCCACGTCAAGGTCGACGAGACCAGCGGCGAGGGCCAGGACAAGACCGGCAACTCGAAGACGATCCGGTTCAAGCAGTGCATCATCGCCGCCGGCTCGCAGGCCGTGCGCCTGCCGTTCTTCCCGAACGACCCGCGCATCGTCGATTCGACGGGCGCGCTGGAGCTGCGCTCGACGCCGAAGCGCATGCTGATCGTCGGCGGCGGCATCATCGGCCTCGAGATGGGCACGGTGTATTCGACGCTGGGCGCGCGCCTCGATGTGGTCGAGATGCTGGACGGCCTGATGCAGGGCGCCGACCGCGACCTCGTCAAGGTCTGGCAGAAGATGAACGCCAAGCGCTTCGACAACATCCTGCTCAAGACCAAGACGGTGGGTGCCGAGGCGACGTCGGACGGCATCAAGGTCAAGTTCGAAGGCGAGGGCGGCACGCGCGAGGAACTGTACGACCTCGTGCTGCAGGCCGTCGGCCGCACCCCCAACGGCAAGAAGATCGGCGCGGAGCGCGCGGGCGTCATCGTCGGCGACCGCGGCTTCATCCCCGTGGACGTGCAGATGCGCACCAACGTGCCGCATATCTTCGCGATCGGCGACGTCGTCGGCCAGCCCATGCTGGCGCACAAGGCGGTGCACGAGGGCCACGTGGCCGCGGAAGTGGCCGCCGGCGACCAGCACGCGCGCTTCGACGCCCGCGTGATCCCGAGCGTGGCCTACACCGACCCGGAGGTCGCGTGGGTGGGCCTGACCGAGGACCAGGCCAAGGCGCAGGGGATCGCGGTCAAGAAGGGCCTGTTCCCGTGGTCGGCCTCGGGCCGCGCCATCGCCAACGGCCGCGACGAAGGGCAGACCAAGCTGCTGTTCGACGCGACGACGCACCAGATCCTGGGTGGCGGCATCGTCGGCATGAACGCCGGCGACATGATCGGCGAGGTCGCGCTGGCCATCGAGATGGGCGCCAACGAGGTCGACATCGGCCGCACGATCCACCCGCACCCGACGCTCGGCGAGTCGATCGGCCTGGCCGCCGAAGTGGCGCACGGCAGTTGCACGGACCTGCCGCCGCAGCGCAAGTGAGGGGGCCAACGCCGGGGTCAGGTCTTGAATGTTGCGGGGTCAGGTCTTGAATCGTGCACTTTGCGCTGGCGCGACGTCTTGTCTCTCGCCTTCAAGGCCGTGTGCAGCTCGAAAGGCGAGACCTCAGACCACGTGAATCGAGGCCTGACGCGTCCAGCGGACACCGCTGCCGCGCAAGCAGACTGCACGATTCAAGACCTGACCCCGCAACATTCAAGACCTGACCCCACTGGGCGGGGCCGTCGCTGAATGGGAAAGGCGGCCAGCAGCAGGAACGGTCAGGACGGCGCGTCCACGACTCCGCGATGATGCAGCCATGGACAGGAGCACCGACCCGTTCAAGGACGTCATCGCCTGGATCGAGCAGCAGCTCGACCAGCCGCTGACCCTCGCGCAGGTCGCGGCGCAGGCGGGCCTGTCGCCGTTCCACTTCTCGCGGCTGTTCAGCGCGCGCATGGGCCGCAGCGTGATGGCCCACGTGCGCGGTCGCCGGCTCGTGCGCGGGGCCCGCAGGCTCTGCGACGAGCCCGACCTGCAACTCATCGACCTCGCGTTCGACTGCGGCTTCGACTCCCAGGAGGCGTTCACGCGCGCGTTCAAGCGCGTGTTTGGCGTCGCGCCCGGGCGGTTCCGCAGCGGCTTCGCGGTCGAACCCATCGAGGGCCAATATCCCATGACCGCACCCACCGGAACCGCTTCCGTCGTCCGACTGGAGGCGCTGGTCGCGCTGCCGGCCTTCCGCGTCGCCGGCCCGGCGCGCCGCTTCGACGAGGCGACGAAGTCGGAGATCCCGCAGCTATGGGCCGCGCTCGTCGGCTCGCTGCCGTTCCCGGGGCAGGTCATGAGCTGGGCGACCTATGGCGTGGTGTCCAGCGTCGAGGCCGGCGAGGGCTGCTTCCAGTACCTGGCCGGAGTCGGGGTCGAACCCGGCTGCGTGCCGCCCCCGGGCTTCACGACGATCGAGATCCCGGCGGCGACCTATGCCGTGTTCCGCATCACGCTGGATGGGTCGGCGCTGCACCCGCAGGTCAGGCAGGCGATGGCGGCGGTGTGGGGTGAGCTGCTCCCGGCCTCCGGCCTGAAGGTGGCCGGCGGCCCGGACTTCGAGCTCTACGACGGGCGCTTCGATCCGCTCAGGGCCGGCTCGATCATCGACTTCCACGTGCCCGTGCAAGCCTGATCGGCCGGGCCTTGACCGGCCCGGGCAAGCCTGATCAGGCAGGCGCTCAGTTGCTGGGCTTCGGTGGGATGTTCGCCGGGCCGGCCGCAGTCGGCGGCAAGGTCTCGGGGTTCACTTCGACCGCCGGCGTGCCGGGCTTGCCGGGGATGACGGTGACCGTCTCCTTGATGTCGCCGCCGCCGGCGACGCTGCCGGAGACGGTGGTGTCGACGCCGGCCGCGCGCTTGAGGCAATCCTTCCTGTCGTCGCCCGACTGGGCGTCGCAGCGCTTGCGCTCGTTGGCGGCGATCTGCTCGGGCGTGGGCGTCGTCAGGTTGTGCCGGCGCGCCGCCTGCAAGGCCGCGGCGGCCTCGACCAGGCAGGTCTTGCGGCCCTCGGCGGTCTTGCCGGCCAGGCAGTTCGCGCGATCCTGCTGGTAGCGCTGCTCCGCCGGTGACGGCGTCGCCGCGTTGGCGGAGATCGCGCCGACCGAGAACGCGGAGCACACGGCCACGACCGTGGCCGCGATGGCAAGCAGTTCAGGGGTCTTCTTGAAGTTCATGCCGTGGACTCCTCTTTCGGGAATTCCAGCATGTGGGCATGTGGCGTGCCTGCAAGATGCAACATCCTGCGCGGCCGCGGCAACATGCTCGACCGCATTGCCGCGGGGCCGCGTCGCGTCGAATGCGCGGCCCGCGCTGGCCGCGGCGACGGTCAGCGCACGGTGCCTTCGGCGACGATCTTCCAGCGGCCCGCGTCGCGCTCCCAGTACTGGCGCAGCGTCGTCTCGCGGTGGCTGCGCGTGCCGCGCTCGTTGAAGGTGACGACCATCGTCTCCTTGTCGTCGGACCAGGTCATGACGCTGAGGTTGTCGAACGCGACCGGGTCCTTGGGCGGCACCGCCGGCGGCGCGACGATGCGGCGCTTGCCGTGCACCCAGGTGACCGTGGGCTGCGACGGCGGCGCGGGCGGCGCGGCCGGGGTCTCGGGGGCGGCACCCGGCACGTAGAACGCGTCGAGCGCGGCCACGTCGTCGCCGGTGCGCACGGCCTGCCAGCGGTCGACCGCATCCAGGATCTCGGCGTGCTGCAGCCGCTGCGCGTCGCTGGCAACCCAATGGATCCTGCGCGTGATGATGACCGGCGTGTCGTGGATCGGCACGGTGTTCATCAGCGTCACCAGCTCGTCGTTGGCGAGCGTGACGCAGCCGTCGGAGTCCTTGGGCGGGCGCGAATACGTGCTGAACGGCACGCCATGGACGTAGATGCCCGAGCCCGTGCGGCCGTGCAACTGGTCGAACAGGTTGGGATAGTTCAGCTGCATCGCACCGGCGCCGAAAGCCTCGCCCAGCGAGCCCTGGCCGACGCGGTCGGACACGAAGTACACGCCCAGCGGCGTGCGCTGGTCGCCTTCGACCGTCTTGTCGACGCCCTGCTTGCCCACCGACACGTAGTGGTCGCTGACGAGCCGCATGCCCTTGGGGCCGTTCTCGAACAGGTAGAGCCGCGAACGCGTGGTGTCGACCGCGATGGCGTGGTGCACGGCCTTGGGCAGCACGACGAACTCGGCCGGCACCCGGCCCTCGGGCGGCCGCTCCTGCAGCGCGCGCAAGCGCTGCACGGCTTCCTCGCGCAGGTCGGCCAACTCCGCGACGACGCCCGCGCTGGCCGCGGCCGCCGGGCCCGCGGCGCCGAAGCCGGGCGTGGCGCCGCCACGCGCCGACAGCAGGTCGGCGTAGACCAGCTGCGCGAGCCTGAAGCCCGGCACGTCGTGCGTCAGGGATGCGGCGGCGTCCAGCGCGAGTTCGGCCTGCTGCCGGCCGATGAGCTGGTAGATGCCGATCAGCCGGCTCTCCGGCGAGCCCTTGAAGGCGCCGGCCAGTGGTGAATCCTGGGGCAGGCTGGCGGCGGTGGCCGGCTCGGGCAGCGCATGCGTGCGATGCGCGGGCGCCGTGTCGTCCGCCAGCGCGATGACGGCACCGATGGGTGCGCGCGCGGCCTCCGCCGTCGCATGCGGCGTCGGGATGCCGTGCAGCTCGGTGCTCGCCAGCAGGCCGGCGCCGGCGACCACGAGGGAACCCACTGCCACCGCCGTGCGCGGCCAACGCGGCCGGCGCGGCGTCTTCGAAGACGCGGGGAGGGCGTCGTCTTCCATCGTCATCCGCCGACCGACTCCTGCCTGATCAGCCACTTGCCCGCGGGCGAGCGCACCAGGTCGAGCGTCTTGTGGCCGGACGTGGACAGCGTGTCGGACTCGTAGATCTGCTTGAAGTGCGCCTGGGCCTTGTCGCCGTTGACGCTCACCCGCAGGTCGGACACCTGCACGGCGATGTGCTTGCGCGGCAGGATCCGCGTCTTGCGATCCTCTTCCCAGGCCTTGTGCGACTTGCCGGCCGTGGCGTAGTCGGGCGTGTAGGCGGCCAGGTAGCCGGCCATGTCGCGACGGCTCCAGGCCGACGCCCAGGCGTGCACCGCCTCGGTGACGTCGGTCACGCCGTTGCTGCTGGCGACGGCGGGCGCCGGCGCGGGAGCGGGAGCGGGCGCGGACGCCCTGGCCGCGACTGGGGCCGCCGTGGTTTGCTTGGGGGCCGGCGCCGGCGCCGGGGCCGGCACGGGTGGCGGCACGGGCACAGGCTTGGGCGCGACGACCGGCGCAGGGGCCGGCGCGGGCGGCGGCACGGGCGCGGGCCTGGGCGCGACGACCGGTGCGGGTGCGGGCGCCGGCGTGGCGGCGGCGACCTGCACCGGCTTCGCGGGCACCGGCGCCGGCGCGGGCGCGGCGCTGGTCGCCACGCTGCTCACGCCGGGGTTGGTCAGCTCGCGCAGCAACAGCAGCTTGGGCGGCGTGACGGTGTCCTTGCCGTCGATCTGCAGGGCCTTCTGGTAGGCCTCGCTGGCGAGCTGCGCGTACACGTCGCCGAGGTTCTGGTACGCCGTGGCGTACTGCGGATTGGTGCGGATGGCCGCCACCAGCGCGGCGCGCGCCTTGTTGTAGTCGCCCTGGTGACCGTACAGCACCGCGAGGTTGTTGTAGGGCGCGGGCATCTCGGGGTGGTCTTCCACCAGCTTCTGGAACACCTGGATCGCGTCGGCATTGCGATCCAGCAGCGACAGCGTGACGCCGCGGCGAAAGCGCATCGCCGGATCCTTCGGGTTCTTCGCCAGCGCGTCGTCGATCAGCCTGAGCGCCTGCGTGGCCTGGTGCGCGTTGATGAGCCGCTGGATCTCCGCGACATCGGCCGCGGACGGGCTCGCCGGCACGGGCGCCGCCGCCGGCGTGGCCTGCGCGAGCGCCGCGGCCGTCGCCGTCGCCAGCGTGAGCGCGGCGATCGCGAGGGTGAGCTGGTGCAGCGGCGTCAGCGGTGAGCGGGGAACGCGCATGGTGGCGGTGGTCCGGGAGTTGGGCAGGCGGGACGGCAGGGCTGCGCGTGAGTCTATCGAAAATAGGGGCGGTCATTACCCGCGGGTGCATGAAAAAGGGGCGCATTTCGCGCCCCCGGACACAGGCAGAAACACCGAGCCCGCGCTCAGCGATTGCTCTCGGCGACGATCTTCCATTGCCCGTCGACGCGATCCCAGACCAGTGTCTTGTGCATCATGTCCTTGAGCGTCGGCGACGTGTAGGTCTGGTCGAAGCTCGTCTCGACCCGGGTGTCGCCCAGCGCGCGGGTCTGCACGTTGGCGAGCGTCACCTTGACGGCGCCCGGCCGGCCCACCAGGCGGCGGCGTTCGGCGGTCCATTCCTCGCGGCGGCCCTTGGCGGGCTTGAACTCCGGTGCGTAGAAGGCGAGGTAGCGGTCGGCGTTGTGGCTCATCCACGCGTCGGCCCACTCCTGCAGTCGCTGCGCGGCCGCGATGATCGAGCGCGCGGCGGTCGGCTCCGGCACGGCGGCGACGTCGCGCAACGCCGGGGCCGGCGCCGAGGCGGCGAGCGCCGGCACCGCCGCCGGGCGCTGGCCCGCGGGCGCGCGCTCGGCGGCCAGCCTGTCGGCGCGTGCGTCGAGTTGCGCGAAGGTGGCGCCGCCCACGTCGACGGATTCCAGCGGGCAGCGCGACGACGCGTCGCCGTCGATGCCCCAGTTCTGCGCCTCGGGGGCCAGGTCCTGCCCGTCCGGGCGCCTCAGCCCCAGCGCCCCCACCAGGGTGCCCATGCCCGCGTAGGTGCGCAGGATGGCAGTGGCCAGGTCCTCCTCGGCCAGCACGTACGAGCGCTTGGCGGTGTAGAGCTCGTTTTCCGAGTTCAGCAGGTCCAGCAGGCTGCGCTGGCCGATGTCGAACTGCTGTCGATAGGCGTCGCGCGCCTTCTGGATCGACACGACGTTGCGGTCGAGGTAGCCCAGCTGCTCGCCCAGCTTGCGCACGTCGTTGAACGCGACCGAGACGGTCTGGCGCGTGTCGACGCAGGCCTTGTCGCGCAGGTTCTCGGCCTGGGTCAGGAGGTTGGCGTACTGGCGCTCGCGGGCCGAATCGGCGCCGCCGTTGAAGATGTTCCACGTGACGGCGATCTCGGCACCGGCGTCGTGCTTCTGGTCCAGCACCCCGTCCAGGTTGTGGCCGATGGCGCCCTGTGCGCGGGCCTCGACGCGCGGCTGGAACGGGCTCTTGCGAGCGGCGACGGCCGCACGTGCGGCGCGCAGGTTCTCGATCGCCGCGGCCACCGCCGGGCTCTGCAGGGCGGCGGTGCGCATCGCCTCGGTCTCGGTGGCGGGCAGCGGCCTGGCCATCGAGACGGCGCTGACGTTCTCCGCGGGCGGCACGGCGCCGACGAGGCGGATGTAGCGCTCCGTGACGTCGTGCAGGTTCGCCCGCTCGGTCACCAGGTTGGACTCGGCCAGCGCGACGCGCGCGATCACCTGCTCGAGGTCGACGCCACGTCCGACGCCGGCATTCACCCGCGACTGCACCTGGTCGAACGACACCTTGTGCTGGACGTAGTTGTCCTCGGCCAGGGCCACCAGCTTGCGGTAGCGCACGACGTCGTAGTAGGCCTTGGCCGCCTCCAGCCCGAACTGCTCAGTGGCGTCGAGGAACTCGAACCAGCGCTCCAGCTTCGCGTGGCCGAGGCGCTCGATCTCGTTGTGCGTGCCCAGCCCGTCCCACAGCAGCTGGCTCAGCTCCAGCCGCACGCCGCCCTGGTAGAAGCGCGCGTCGCGCGGCAGCGAGTTCGTGTTCTCGTAGGCGCGCCTGCCGGCCGCGGCCGAGGCGTCGAGATGGGGTTTCCACGCCCCGGAAGCGACGGCTATCTCGTCGTTGGAGGCGCGAAACGCGTTGAACTTGGCGGCAACTTCCGGGTTTCCGTCGATCGCCTTCTGCACCGACTGCACCACCGGAGACGTGGACTGCGCCATCGCGGCGCAGCTCGCCAGCGCGAGCAGGCTGAAGCGGATGAACGTCTTCTTCATGCGGAAAGAGCGGTCTCCAGACCGGATGTTGATTGTTGTTTCAATGATACCGGGCAGGGGCACCGCCAGACGGCCCGCCGCCGCGGGGAAGTCTCATTCATTCGCGGCAATCATCGATTGCTGCTCGAAGTTGTGGCTTGACGGCGACGCGCGCCGCGTCGCCCGGCTTCAGTCCGTGCGACGCCGGCCGATAGTGGCGGGTGGACTTCCGATTCCCCTGTCCCGCAGCGCCCGGCGTGACCTGTTCCCGCTGGATCGACGCCGGTTCCCCCGCGCGGGCCTGGCGCGCGGCCGCCTGGCTGCGCGCGGCGCTGCTGCGCCTGCTGGCCGTGGCGGCGCTCCTGGCGTTCTCGGTGCAGGCGCTCGATACCGATCGCCTCGTCCGCTCGGCCCAGAAGTACGGCCCGACCGGCGTGGCCAACGCGAAGGCCCTGCAGCAGATGATGCTGGCGCTCGGCGGCAAGGACGACCTCGCCCGTCTGCGCGCGGTCAACGATTTCTACAACCAGCGGCTGGCCTATGTCGAGGACGTCGACAACTGGGGCGAGGTCGACTACTGGGCGAGCCCGCTGGAGTCGCTCGGCAAGGCCGCGGGCGACTGCGAGGACTATGCGATCGGCAAGTACTTCACGCTGACGTCCCTCGGCATCCCGCACGCCAGGCTGCGCATGGTCTACGTCCGCGCGTCGATCGCCGGAGCGCCCAACGGCTTCGTCGCCCACATGGTGCTGGCGTACTACCCGACGCCCGAGGCCGAGCCGCTGGTGCTCGACAACCTGCAGCCGCTGATCCGGCCGGCCGGCCAGCGGCCCGACCTGGCACCCGTGTTCAGCTTCAACGCGGAAGGCCTGTGGCAGGGTGTTGGTAGCATCCGTGCCAACGGGGATCCGTTGACGCGGTTGTCGAAGTGGCGCGAGGTGCTGCTGCGCTCGCGCCAGGATGGTTTCCAATGATGAACACGCCCCGGCCCGCAGCGGCCGCCCGAGAGGAAAGCGCATGTCGCTGATTCGCCAGGTGTGGTTGCTGTTGTCGGTGACGCTGGTGCTGGCCTTCGCCGGTGCGATCGGCGTGTCCGTCCACGCGGCGCGCCACTACCTGCAGACGCAGTTGAACCTGAAGAACAACGACACGGCGCAGTCGCTGGCGTTGACGCTCGGGCAGCAGAAGGGCGATCCGGTGGCCCTCGAGCTCGCGATCTCCAGCCAGTTCGACACCGGCTTCTACGAGCGCATCCGGCTCGTCGGCCCCAACGGCAAGACCCTGGTCGAGAAGCAGGCCGATCCGCATCCGCAGAGCGCGCCGGGCTGGTTCGTCGCGCTGCTGGGCCTGGCGCCGGCCGACGGCGTGGCGCAGGTCAGCGACGGCTGGAAGCAGATCGGCCGCCTCGAGGTGCGCAGCCAGTCGGCGTTCGCCGACGACGAGCTGTGGCAGAGCACGCTGCACACGGTCGGCGTGCTGGCGCTGCTGCTGGCCGCCGCAGGCATCTTCTCGACGGTGGGCGTCAATCGCATCCGCGTGCCGCTGCTGCGCACCGTCGACCAGGCCAGGGCCATCACCGAGCGCCGCTTCGTCACCGTCGACGAGCCGGACATGCCCGAGCTGCGCAACGTCACCCGCGCGATGAATGCGATGGTGGGTCGCGTCAAGGCGATGTTCGACGAGCAGGCCGGCCAGGTCGAGCTGCTGCGCCGCCAGGCCCATTGCGACCCGCTGACCGGGCTGTCCAACCGCGCCCACTTCCTGGGCCGCATGAAGGTCATGCTCGACAGCGAGGACGGCGCCGGCGACGGCGCGCTGGTGATGGTGCGGCTGGTGGAACTGCAGTCCCTCAACCGCACGCTCGGCCGCTCGGCCACCGACCGCCTGCTGCAGGACGCGGCCGCCGCGATGATCGAATCGTCGCGCCGGTTCAGCGCCGCCGAGGTGGGGCGGCTGAACGGCAGCGATTTCGCGCTCGCGCTGCCGGACGTCGATTCGCTGCGCGAGTCGGCCATCGACGTCGGCGCGCGCCTGCGCAGCCTGATGCGCGTGCACGAGGGCGGCGCGCACGTCGTGGTGGGGGCGGTGCGCTGGGTGCACGGGGCTTCGGTGTCGACGCTGCTGGCCGCCGCCGACCAGGCGCTCGCGCGGGCGGAGAGCCGCGGCCCGTGGACGGTCGAGGCCGACGACGCCGCCGCCGACAGCGCCGCGCTCGGCGAGGACGCCTGGCGCCAGCGCATCCAGGCCGCGCTGGCCGGGCGCAATGCGCAGCTGGTCGATTTCCCGCTGGTCAGCCGCACGGGCGAGCTGGTGCACCTCGAATCCCCGCTGCGGCTGCGCCTGGGCGAGGAGGGCGCGCTGGTGTCCGCCGCGCAGTGGCTGCCGATGGCGCGCCGGGCACAGCTCACGGCCGACGTCGACCTGCTCGCCATCGAGCTTGCGCTTCAGGCCGTGGAGGCCGACGCCAAGCCGCGCTCGGTCAACGTCAGCCCGTCGTCGCTGGCCGACTCGGCGTTCTCCACCCGCGTGCACGGTCTCGTGGTGGCGCACCCGGACGCCGCGCGCAAGCTGTCGCTGGAGCTGGCCGAGGCCGGCGCGGTGCGGCAGCTGCACCTCGTGCGCGAGCTGGCCGAACAGCTGCACGGCTCGGGCACGAAGATCGGCCTGGAGCACGCCGGCGAACGCCTGGGCGAGACGCGCGGCCTGCTCGAGGCCGGACTCGACTTCGTCAAGCTCGATGCGAGCCTGCTGCAAGGCCTGGCCGGCGACGAGGCGCGCGCCCAGCACGTGGCCGGCACCGTGCGCATGCTGCACGGCATCGGCCTGCGCGTGTACGCCGAAGGCGTGACCGAGGTGGCCGACGCCACCGCGCTGTGGTCGGCGGGCGTCGACGGCCTCACCGGCCCGGTGCTGCAGGCGTCGCGCTCGGCCTGACGCCGCGGGCCGGGCGCAGGCTCAGTCGGCCCAGTCGCCGTCCACGTTGACCACCTTGCATTCGCTGCTGTAGGCGTCGCGCGATTTCTCGCATTCGGCCAGGGCCTGCGTGCGCGCTGCGTCCGCGCTGCCCGCGCCGGCGCTCCAGCCCGACGCGCCGCTGTCCGAGCTCGCGAAGGCCTTGTGGTCGGCGGCCGGCCAGTACGCCACGCGGAAATCTTGTCGAGCCTTGGGCGATTTCAGCATGGCGGACAGGTCGTCGTCCGTGGGTCGCTGGGGCGCCTCGTCGGCCGCCGGCGTCGCCAGCGCGCTCGCCGCACCGCGCGCGCCGCCGCCGTCGTCGACCCACAGGCCATGGCGGAATCCGGCGCCGATGCAGGCCACTGCCACGACCACCACCATGCGCAGCACCGGGTTGCCGGGATCGGGCTCGGCGCCGTGGCGGTTGTCGCCCCGCGAGCCGGGCACCATGCCCAGCAGCAGTCCGGCCACCGTGCCGACGAGGGGCACCGCGCCGACCAGCACCCACCAGCCCGACAGCCCGACGTCGTGCAGGCGCAGCACCGTGAGCCGGAACGTCCAGAGCGCGGCGAGGAGCATGCCGAGGCCGATGAGGAACGCCACGGCGGGGCGCGGATGGTGCAGCAGCCCCGTCAGTCCCCATCGCATCGCGGCCCAGCCGAACAGGGCAGCGGCGCCGTAGGGGCGGCGCGCCAGCCGGCCCGACAGTCCCGCGCCGAACACGGACGGCGGCGCGTCGACGATGACCATCGTCTGGACCGGCATGTCCGAATCGCGCTCCCGCTCCCGCTCGCGCTCGCGCGGTCGCGCGGCCGGCCGCGGCCCCGGATCATGCGGCGGCGCGACTGCGGCCGCGGCCTCGGCGGGAACCAGGGCGAGCTCCGGCATCGATGCCGCGTCCGTCGCACGGGGCGTCGGGGGCGTCGACGCGGCGAGCGTCGCGGGGGACGTGCGGGACGAACTCGCCGGCGGCACCGCGGGCGGCCGCGTGGGCGACGCGGGCGGCCGCGCCATCGGCGCCGGCCTGTCGCGCCCGGGCCCGGGCGCGGACGCTGCCGCCGTGCCACCGCTGGTCGCGGCACTGCCTTGCGGGCGCAGCCGCGCCCCCAGCGTCGCGAACAGCTCGATGTAGCGCCTCGCGTCGTCCTGCGTCATCGCGCGCTTGACGACATGGGGCACGCCCGAGAACATGCGTTCGCACCGCTGGTCGTCGAGCTTGAAGCGCTCCGCGACCGCGCGCTGCACGTGCGCCGGATCGAACCCGGCGAGCACCTGGCCGTCGAAGACGAGATCGACGCGCAACTCCTGTCCTGTGTCGGCGTTCATGGCGATGACGTCATCACGCAAGGGGATCCTCCCAGGTAGACCGGCGCCATGCTAACGGTCGAGCGGGCGTGCCGCGCGTATTTTCTGCGTGCAGCGGTGACGCCGTGTTGCATCCGGCGCGATGTTCGTGATTGACTGCGTTGTCAGGCGGCCGCGACTGCCGCAGGCTCACGCGGTGAGCCTGTCGCCCGATCAGATGGCGACATGGCGCCCGGGGACAGCGGCGGTCGGTCGATCCGCGACACGAACGGTGAGCTAGGCTGTCCTGCCATTCCAGGAGTTCCTGCCATGCACCAAGGTTCATGCCACTGCGGCGCCGTCCGCCTCACGCTCCCGTCGACCCCCGAGGTCGCCACCGCCTGCAATTGTTCGCTGTGCCGACGCATCGGCGGCCCGTGGGTGTACTACGAATGGGGCACCGTCCGGATCGAAGGCCATCCCGAATCGACCGAGGGCTACATCCAGGGCGACCGCACGTTGAACACGATCCGCTGCCGGCATTGCGGCGTCACCACCCACTGGGAGCCGCTGCCGCCGACGCCCGGGGCGCGGCACGGCGTCAACCTCGGCAATTTCGATCCGTCGCTGATCGCGTCGGTGCGCGTGCGCCGCTTCGACGGCGCCGACACCTGGAAATTCCTGGACGAGTGAGACGGCGCCTGCGCGCGCCGACCACGCGACGTCCGCGCCGCCGCCCGCGCGGGGCGGGCGCCCGTCAACCCAGGTGCACCTGCCCGTTGCTCAGCAGCTGGTGGATGATCTGCAGGTCGTTCTGGGTGCCGGCGGCGGTCAGGTCCACGCCCTTGAGGATGATGGTCTCGTCCGCGGCCGAGGCGACATAGCCGTTGGCGAAGCCGCCGGAGCTGCTGACATGGATGACGGTGTCGCCGCCGGACAGGTCGAAGTGCAGGTAGTTGGCGATGTTGCCCGGCTGCGTGCCGTCGTGGTTCGCGCCGGGCAGCAGGTCGCGCAGGTCCAGCACGTCCTTGTTGCCGGCCGCGGAGCTGAAGTCGTTGATGGTGTCCACGTTGGGCGTGCCCGCCGTGCCGTGGTCGCCGAACTCCCAGCGGAAGACGTCGTTGCCGGCGCCGCCGGTCAGCGTGTCGGTGCCCGTGCCGCCCACGACCAGGTCGTCGCCCGAGCCGCCGCTGATGACGTCGTTGCCGGTGCCGCCGAGCAGGCGGTCGTTGCCGGAGCCGCCCGTGATCGTGTCGTTGCCGGCGCCGCCGGAGATGAACATCGCCTGCGTCTGGGCGGCCGCGTTGAGCGTGTCGGCGCCGGCGGTGCCGCCAAGCAGCGACGTGCCGTTGGCCACGCTGAGCCACGTCGTGGCGTCGTGCGACTGGCCGCTGGCCGTCGTGTCGACCGCGTCGAACTGCAGGTTCGCCGAGCTCGTGCCCACGTTGGTCAGCTGCAGCGAGTTCAGGTTCCAGCCCGTCAGGTCGATCGACTGGGTGTTGCCCGTGCTGGTGATCGTGTGCCCGGCGGTGCCGTCGGTGATGGTCATGCCGTTCTCGACGCCCGTGACGTGCAGCGCCGTCGTGTTGGTGTCCGTCACCACCAGCTTGATCGCGTCGCCGTCGTTGGCCACCGCCTGGTTCTCGTAGCCGTTCTCCACGGTGTAGATCGCCTTGGCCTGGTCGGCCGTGAGCACGTGGTTGTAGATGTGCGCGTCGTCCAGCGCGCCCTTGTAGTAGACGTCGCCGGTGAGCGTCTCGCCGGTGCTGGGGTTCCAGCCGTTGGTGTAGCCGAAGCCGCCGAGGGTGTTCGACACGATGCCCGTGGGAACCGACGCGTCCACCGCGATCGTGCCCGAGTTGCTCAACACGCCGTCGATGTAGATCGACACGCTGCTCGAGCCGTTGGCGTTCACCGTGCGGGTGACGGTGAGGTCGTGCCAGTTGCCGTCGTTGACCGCCGCCGCCGAATACACGCCGGTGGAATTGCCGACGTCCAGGCCGATCTTGCCGGCGCTGTTGAGCGTGCCCCACTGGATGTCGTTGCCGTCGCCGGCGCTCTCGGAGCCGATGATGGACGGACTGCTCCAGCCGATGCTCGTGCCGGTCTGCGTCGTCTTGAACCAGACCGACAGCGAGCTCGTGCCCGTCAGCGCCGCGCTATCGCCCGCCGGCACCGAGACCACGGCGCCCTTGCCGTCGAAGTTCAGCGCGTTGCCGGCCGTGCCGTTGTGGCCGGTGATCCACGTCGGCGCCGTGCCGCCACCGGCGGTGTTGATGTCCTTGAGCGTGCCGGTGAAGGCGTTGTACGAGTCGGTGGTCGACGTGCCCGTGCCTTCGTCGAACAGCCAGCGTCCGACGGCGCCCACGCTGACCGTCGGAGTGGCCGCGTGGTCGACCGAGTCGATCGTGAACGACCCCGTGGCCGTGGCGGTGTTGCCGGCGGCGTCCGTGCTGCTCATCGACAGGCTCACGGCGCCGTCGGACAGGCCATCGCGCGGCATCGTGCCCGAGGTGGGCGTCTGCGCCGCCAGGTCGACGCTCCACGCGCCGGTGGCGTCGGTCGCCGCGCTGTAGGTCAGCGTGTGGCCGCCGGCGTCGGTCACCGACACCAGCACCGTGCTGCTCTTCTCGCCGGTGCCCGTGATCACCGGCACCGAGTTCGACGTCAGGCTGTCCGTGGTGGACAGGCCTGTGTCGTTGGCCGCGTCGTGCTTCAGGCCGACGGCCGCGACGGGCGCGGTGTGGTCTTCCGTGAACGCGCTGCTGACGGCCGCCGAGACGTTGCCCGCGGCATCGGTGGCGACGACCTTGAGCGTGACCGCGCCGTCCACCAGCCCCGTGGCGGGGAGGCTGCCCGAGGCCGGCGTGGCGGTGGCCAGGTTGACCGACCAGTTGCCGCTGGCGTCCGTCGTCGCGATGTATGTGATGGCGCCGCCGGACGACGGCGTCACGGTGACGGTCACCGTGCTGTTGGCCTCGGCCGTGCCGGTGACGATCGGCTTCTGGTTGCTGGTCAGGTTGTCGCTGGTCGACGTGCCGGTGTCGTCGGCGGCGTCGTGCTTGAGGCCGATCGTCGGGGCCGCGATGGTGTGGTCCTCGGCGAACGCGCCCGTGGCGGTCGTCGAGTTGCCGGCGGCGTCGGTCGACACCACCTTCAGCGACACCGTGCCGTCCGGCAGGCCGGCGGCCGGCATCGTGCCCGTGGCCGGCGTGGCGGTACCGGTGTTGACCGACCAGGCGCCCGCGGCGTCCGTCGCGGCCGTGTACGTCAGCGGCGTGCCGGAAGCCGGCGTGACGGTGATCGTCACCGTGCTGTTCGGCTCGCCCGTGCCGGTGAGGATGGGCTTGGAGTTGCCGGTGAGGTTGTCGGTGGCCGACGAGCCCGTGTCGTTCGTCGCGTCGTGCTTCAGGCCGATGCTGGCGGCCGGCGCGGTATGGTCTTGCGTGAACGCGCCGGTGGCCGTCGTGCTGTTGCCGGCGGTGTCGGCCGACACCACCTGCAGCCCCACGGCGCCGTCGGGCAGGCCGGCGGCCGGCAGCGTGCCCGAGGTCGGCGTGGCGGTCGACAGGTCCAGCGTCCACGCGCCGGCGGCGGTGGTCGTCGTCGTGTACGTGATCGCCCCGCCCGTGCTCGGCGTCACGGTGATCGTGACGGTGCTCGAGGGTTCGCCCGTGCCCGTGAGGATGGGCTTGGCGTTGCTCGTGAGGTTGTCGGTGGCCGAGCTGCCGGTATCGTTCGTGGCGTCGTGCTTCAGGCCGATGGAGGCGGCCGGTGCGGTGTTGTCCTCGGTGAACGCGCCCGTGGCGGTCGTCGAGTTGCCGGCGGCGTCGAGCGACACCACCTTTAGCGACACCGCGCCATCGGGCAGGCCGGCGGCCGGCATCGTGCCGGAAGTCGGCGTCGTGGTGCCCGTGTCGACCGACCAGGCGCCGCTGGCGTCGGTCGCGGCCGTGTACGTCAGCGCGCCGCCGGAGGCCGGCGTGACGGTGATCGTGACCGTGCTGTTCGGCTCGCCCGTGCCGACCAGGATCGGCTTCTCGTTGCCGGTGAGATTGTCCGTGGCCGACGTGCCCGTGTCGTTGGCCGCATCGTGCTTCAGGCCGATGCTCGCCGTCGGCGCGCTGCGGTCCTCGACGAACGACCCGCTGGCCGTCGTGCTGTTGCCGGCGGCGTCCGTGGACACCACCTTCAGGGCGACGGTGCCTTCGGGCAGGCCGGCGGCCGGCAGCGTCCCCGAGGTCGGCGTCGCGGTGGCGGTGTTGATCGACCAGGCGCCGGCGGCGTCCGTCGTCGCCGTGTAGGTCAGCGGCGTGCCCGAAGGCGGGGTCACCGTGATCGTCACCGTGCTGTTCGGCTCGCCCGAGCCCGTGAGGATGGGCTTGGCGGTGGCGGTGACGCTGTCGGTGGTCGAGCTGCCCGTGTCGTCGGCGGCGTCGTGCTTGAGGCCGATGCTCGCCACCGGGGCCGCGTGGTCCTCGGTGAACGCGCCGGTGGCCGTCGTGCTGTTGCCGGCGGTGTCGGTGGAGACCACCTTCAGGCCGACCGCGCCGTCCGGCAGGCCGGCGGCGGGCATCGTGCCCGAGGCCGGCGTCGCGCTGGCGGTGTCGATCGACCAGTTGCCGCTGGCGTCGGTCGTCGCGGTGTAGGTGATGGCGCCACCCGAGGACGGCGTGACGGTGACCGTGACGCTGCTGTTCGCCTCGCCGGTGCCCGTGAGGATCGGCCTGACATTGGCCGTCAAGTTGTCGCTGGACGACGTGCCCGTGTCGTCGGCGGCGTCGTGCTTGAGGCCGATGCCCGCGACCGGCGCGGTGTGGTCTTGCGTGAACGCGCCCGTCGCCGTCGTCGTGTTGCCGGCGGCATCGGTCGACACCACCTTCAAGCCGACGGCGCCATCGGGCAGGCCGGCCGCTGGCAGGGTGCCGGACGTCGGCGTCGCGGTGCTGGTGTCGAGCGACCAGTTGCCCGACGCGTCGGTCGTCGCCGAGTACGTGACCGGGCCGCCCGCGGCCGGCGTGACCGTCACCGTCACCGTGCTGGACGGCTCGCCGGTGCCCGTGAGGACCGGCTTGGTGTTGCTGGTCAGGTTGTCGGTCGAGGACGCGCCCGTGTCGTTGGCGGCATCGTGCTTCAGGCCGATCGAGGCGGTCGGGGCCGTGTGGTCTTCCGTGAATGCACCCGTGGCGGTGCTGCTGTTGCCCGCAGCGTCGGCGGAGACGACCTTCAGGCTGACGGCGCCATCGGGCAGGCCGCTCGCCGGCATCGTGCCCGACGTCGGCGTTGCGGCGTTGGTGTCGATGGACCAGTTGCCCAAGGCATCGGTCGTCGCGGTGTACGTGATCGCGCCGCCCGAGGACGGCGTGACGGTGACCGTGACGATGCTGCCGGCTTCGCCGGTGCCGGTCAGCACCGGCCTGGCATTGCTGGTCAGGCTGTCGTTGGACGACGTGCCGGTGTCGTTCGCGGCATCGTGCTGGAGGCCGATCGAGGCCTTCGGGGCGGTGCTGTCCTCGACGAACGCGCCGGTGGCGGTCGTGCTGTTGCCGGCCGCATCGGTCGAGGTGACCTTCAGGCCGACGCTGCCGTCGACGAGACCGCCGGCCGGCATCGTGCCCGAGGTGGGCGTGGCGGTGGCCGTGTTCAGCGACCAGGCGCCGCTGGCGTCGGTCGTGGCCGTGTACGTGATCGCGCCGCCCGAGGCGGGCGTCACAGTGATCGTGACGCTGCTGTTCGCTTCGCCGGTGCCCGTGAGGACCGGCCTGGTGTTGGCGGTCAGGCTGTCGCTGGACGACGCGCCCGTGTCATTGGCGGCATCGTGCTTGAGCCCGATGCTGGCGATAGGCGCAGTGTGGTCTTCCGTGAACGCGCCGGTGGCCGTGCTGCTGTTGCCCGCGGCATCGGTCGACACCACCTGCAGGCCGACCGCGCCATCCGGCAGTCCGGCGGCGGCCATCGTGCCCGAGGTCGGCGTGGCCGTGCCCGTGTCGATGGACCAGTGGCCCGAGGCATCGGTCGTCGCGTTGTACGTCAGCGGCGAGCCCGACGACGGCGTCACGGTGATCGTGACGCTGCTGTTGGCTTCACCGGTGCCCAGGAGCACCGGCTTGGCATTGCTCGTGAGGTTGTCCGTCGCCGACGAACCCGTGTCGTCGGCCGCATCGTGCTTCAGCCCGATCGAGGCGGTCGGGGCCGTGTGGTCCTCGACGAACGAGCCGTTGGCCGACGCGCTGTTGCCAGCGGCATCGGTGGAGACGACGTCGAGATTGACGCTGCCGTCGATGAGGCCGCCGACAGGCATCGTGCCGGAAGTCGGCGAGGCCGTCGCCGTGTTCAGCGACCACGCGCCGCTGGCATCGGTGGTGGCCGTGTACGTGATCGCACCGCCGGAGGCCGGCGTGATGGTGATGGTGACGGTGCTGTTGGCCTCGCCCGTGCCGACCAGCGTCGGCTTGGCGTTGCTGGTGAGGTTGTCGGAAGACGAGGCGCCGGTGTCGTTGGTGGCGTCGTGCTTCAGGCCGATCGCGGCCGTCGGCGCGGTGTGGTCTTCGACGAACGAGCCCGTGGCCGTGCTGCTGTTGCCCGCGGTGTCGACGGAGACGACCTTCAGGCCGACGGTGCCGTCGACGAGACCGCCCACCGGCAGCGCGCCGGAGGCCGGCGTCGCCGAGCTCGTGTCGACCGACCAGTTGCCGCTGCCGTCGGTGGTGGCGGTGTAGGTGACGGGGCTGCCCGAAGCGGGCGTGACCGTGATGGTGACCGTGCTGTTGGCCTCGCCGGTGCCGACCAGGATCGGCTTGGCGTTGCTGGTGAGACCGTCGGTGGCCGAGGCACCGGTGTCGTCGGCCGCATCGTGCTTGAGGCCGATGCTCGCGAGCGGCGCGGTGTGGTCTTCGGTGAACGAGCTCGTCGCCGTCGTCGTGTTGCCGGCGGCATCGGTCGACACCACCTTCAGCGACACCGCGCCATCGGGCAGGCCGCCCGC
>JAEKKH010000404.1 GCA_019510465.1 Burkholderiales bacterium | reverse complement strand
CCGAGGCCTTGAACTCCATCGCGACGCAGGCTTCCGCGATCAGCTCCGAGACCATCGGGCCGATCATGTGCACGCCCAGGATCTCGTCGGTCTTCGCGTCGGCGATGAACTTGACGAAGCCGGTGGTGTCGCCCAGCGCACGCGCGCGCCCGTTCGCGAGGAACGGGAACTGGCCCGCCTTGTACGCGCGGCCTTCGGCCTTGAGCTGCTGCTCCGTCTGGCCGACCCACGCGATCTCGGGGCTCGTGTAGATGACCCAGGGCACGGTGTTGAAGTTGACGTGGCCATGCTGGCCCGCGATGCGCTCGGCCACCGCGACGCCTTCTTCCTCGGCCTTGTGCGCCAGCATCGGGCCGCGCACGACGTCGCCGATGGCCCAGACGCCCGGCAGGTTCGTCCGGCACTCGCCATCGACCACGACCATGCCGCGCTCGTCCAGCTTCAGGCCGACGGCCTCGGGGTTCAGGCCGAGGGTGTTGGCGACGCGGCCGATCGAGACGATCAGCTTGTCGACCGCCAGCGCCTGCTCCACGCCCTTGGCATCGGTGTACGACACCACGACGCCCTGGCCGCTGGAGTCGACCTTCGTGACCTTCACGCCCAGCTCGATCTTGAGGTTCTGCCTGGCGAACGCCTTGGCGGCTTCCTTGGCGACCGACTCGTCGGCGGCGCCCAGGAACGCGGGCAGCGCTTCGAGGATGGTGACCTGCGCGCCAAGGCGGCGCCACACCGAGCCCAGTTCCAGTCCGACCACGCCCGAGCCGATCACGCCCAGCTTCTGCGGCACGCCGCCGATGCGCAGTGCGCCGTCGTTGGACAGGATCTTCTCCTCGTCGAACGGCGCGCCCGGCAGCACGCGGGCGTTGGAGCCCGTGGCCACGATCACCTGCCTGGCCACCAGCGTCTCTTCGGCGGCACCGGCCACCTGGATCTCGTAGCCGCCGTCGACCGCCTTCACGAAGCTGCCGCGGCCGTGGAAGAACGAGACCTTGTTCTTCTTGAACAGGTAGAGGATGCCGTCGTTGTTCTGCTTCACGACGCTGGCCTTGCGGGCGAGCATCTTGGGAACGTCGATGGCGAGGTCCTTCAGCGTGATGCCGTGGTCGCCGAACGCGTGGCCGGCGTGCTCGAAGTGCTCGGACGACTGCAGCAGCGCCTTGGACGGGATGCAGCCGACGTTGGTGCAGGTGCCGCCCGGGGCCGGGCCGCCCTTGTCGTTCTTCCACTCGTCGATGCAGGCCGTGTTGAAGCCCAGCTGCGCCGCGCGGATCGCCGCGATGTAGCCGCCGGGGCCGCCGCCGATGACGACGACGTCGAAGTTCTTGCTCATGTGATTTCCTTTTCCAGGGCCGAAGGCCCAACCGCCTACCGGCGCTGCCGCTCGGGCGCTCCATGCGAGGTTCGAGGGAGCCCGGGAACCGGCTTTGCCGGGCCCGTCGCGGCCGGCCCCCTCGGGGGGCAGCGACCGCGCGCGAAGCCTCCCCTCCGGGGGATAGGGAGCGTGGGGGTCAAATGTCAAACAGCAGGCGCGAAGGATCCTCGAGGGCATCCTTCATCGCGACCAGGCCCAGCACGGCTTCGCGGCCGTCGATGATGCGGTGGTCGTACGACATCGCGAGGTAGTTCATCGGGCGGATGACGATCTGGCCATCGACCACCACGGCGCGATCCTTGGTGGCGTGCACGCCCAGGATGG
>JAEKKH010000414.1 GCA_019510465.1 Burkholderiales bacterium | reverse complement strand
ATGCGTTCCGGCTTACTTGAGCGCCTTGTAGCGCACGCGCTTCGGACGCGCGCCTTCCTCGCCCAGGCGCTTCTTCTTGTCGGCCTCGTACTCCTGGTAGTTGCCGTCGAAGAAGACCCACTGCGAATCGCCTTCGCAGGCGAGGATGTGAGTGGCGATGCGATCGAGGAACCAGCGGTCGTGGCTGATCACCATGATCGAGCCGGCGAATTCCAGCAGCGCGTCTTCCAGCGCACGCAGCGTTTCGACGTCGAGGTCGTTGGACGGTTCGTCCAGCATCAGGACGTTGCCGCCCTGGATCAGCGTCTTGGCCAGGTGCAGGCGGCCGCGCTCGCCGCCGGACAGGTTGCCGACGAGCTTCTGCTGGTCGTTGCCCTTGAAGTTGAAGCGGCCGATGTAGGCGCGGCTGGGCATCACGAACTTGCCCACCGTCAGGTTGTCCAGGCCGCCGGAGACGTCCTGCCACACCGTCTTGGCGTCCTCCAGGTCGTCGCGCGTCTGGTCGACGAAGGCCATCTTCACGGTCTTGCCGATGCTCACCGTGCCTGAATCGGGCTGTTCCTTGCCGGCGATCATGCGGAACAGCGTCGACTTGCCGGCGCCGTTCGGGCCGATGATGCCCACGATGGCGCCCGCGGGCACCTTGAAGCTGAGGTTGTCGATCAGCTGGCGGTCACCGAAGCCCTTGCTGACGTTCGTGAATTCGATGACCTCGTTGCCCAGGCGTTCGGCCACGGGGATGAAGATCTCGTTGGTCTCGTTGCGCTTCTGGTAATCGAAGTCGCTCAGTTCCTCGAAGCGCGCCATGCGGGCCTTGCTCTTGGCCTGGCGACCCTTCGGGTTGGAACGCACCCACTCGAGTTCCTTCTTCATCGCCTTGGTGCGGGCGTCTTCCGTCTTCTGCTCCTGCTCCAGGCGCGTTTCCTTCTGCAGCAGCCACTCGGAGTAATTGCCCTTGTACGGGATGCCGCGGCCGCGGTCCAGTTCGAGGATCCACTCGGCGGCGTTGTCCAGGAAGTAGCGATCGTGGGTGATGGCCACGACGGTGCCGGAGAAGCGCTGCAGGAACTGCTCCAGCCAGTCCACCGATTCGGCGTCCAGGTGGTTGGTGGGCTCGTCCAGCAGCAGCATGTCGGGCTTGGACAGCAGCAGGCGGCACAGCGCGACGCGGCGCTTCTCGCCGCCGGACAGGTTGCCCACGGTGGCGTCCCAGGCCGGCAGGCGCAGCGCGTCGGCGGCGATCTCGAGCTGGTGCTCGACGTTGTCGGAACCGGCGGACGAAATGATGGCCTCGAGCTCGGCCTGCTCGGCCGCCAGCTTGTCGAAGTCGGCCCCCTCGTGGCCGTACTCGATGTAGACCTCGTCCAGGCGCTTCTTGGCGGCCAGCACGCCGCCCATGCCCTCTTCGACTGACTCGCGAACGGTCTGCTCAGGGTTGAGCTGCGGCTCCTGCGGCAGGTAACCGATGTTCAGGCCGGGCATGGGCGTGGCCTCGCCCTCGTATTCCTTGTCGACGCCCGCCATGATCTTGAGCAGCGTGGACTTGCCGGAACCGTTCAGGCCCAGCACGCCGATCTTGGCGCCCGGGAAGAAGCTCAGGGACACGCCCTTGAGGATCTCTCGCTTCGGCGGAACGATCTTGCCGAGGCGATTCATCGTGAATACGTACTGTGCCATCTGGGGTGACCTGCGAAAGAGATGGGAGGGAGG
>JAEKKH010000413.1 GCA_019510465.1 Burkholderiales bacterium | reverse complement strand
ACCGGGCCGTTACGCTGCTTGGCGATGATGATCTCGGCGACGCCCGGCTCCTTGGATTCCTTGTTGTAGTACTCGTCGCGGTAGATGAACATGATGATGTCGGCGTCCTGCTCGATGGCGCCGGATTCGCGCAGGTCGGACATCATCGGGCGCTTGTCCGGGCGCGATTCGACGCTTCGATTGAGCTGCGACAGTGCGATCACCGGGCAGTGCAGTTCCTTGGCCAGCGCCTTCAGGCCACGCGAGATCTCGGAGATCTCGGTGGCGCGGTTCTCGCCGCTGCCGGTGCCGGCCATCAGCTGCAGGTAGTCGATGACGATCAGACCCAGCTGGCCGCACTGGCGCGCCTGGCGGCGGGCGCGGGCGCGCAGTTCGGGCGAGGTCAGCGCGGGCGTCTCGTCGATGAACACCGCGGACTTCGACAGCCGCTCCACGGCCTCGGTGAGGCGGCCCCACTCGTCGTTGTCGAGGCGGCCCGTGCGCAGGTGCTGCTGGTCGATGCGGCCCTGCGAGCCGACCATGCGCAGCGCGAGTTGCGACGCCCCCATTTCCATGGAGAACACGACGACCGGCAGGCCTTCGGCGACGGACACGTTCTCCGCGATGTTGAGCGCGAACGCGGTCTTGCCCATCGACGGGCGCGCCGCCAGGATGATCAGGTCGCCCGGCTGCAGGCCGGCGGTGTTGCGGTCGAGGTCGTAGAAGCCGGTGCGCACGCCGGTGACGTCCTCGGCACCGTTCTCGGCCAGCTCGGTGACGCGGTCGATCAGCTGCACGGCCAGCTGGTCCATGCTGAAGAAGCCCTGCTTGGACCGGTTGCCCTCTTCGCCGATCTTGAAGATCTTGCCCTCGGCCTCGTCCAGGATCTGGTTGACGGCGCGGCCCTGGGGGTTGAACGCATTGGTGGCGATCTCGTCGGACGCGGCGATCAGCTTGCGCAGGATGGCGCGCTCGCGCACGATCTCCGCGTAGCGGCGCATGTTGGCCGCGCTCGGCACGCTCTGCGCCAGCTGGTTCAGGTAGGTCAGGCCGCCCGAATCATCCACCTTGCCGGCCATCTGCAGGTGCTCGTAGACGGTGATGACGTCGGCCGGCTTGCTGGCACCGATCAGCGCGCCGACGGCGCCGAAGATCAGCTTGTGCTCGAAGCGGTAGAAATCGTCGGCCGTGATGATGTCGGCCGCGCGGTCCCACGCCCCGTTGTCCAGCAGCAGGCCGCCCAGGACGCTCTGCTCGGCCTCGATGGATTGCGGCGGGACGCGCAGCTTGGCGACCTCGTCGTCGCGGGCCTGGCCGCGGTTGGGCAGTGCGGAGTCAAAGACAGTCGTCATGGGCAAGGATTCGGCGAGCGTTCCAGACTAGCGGCACACGGGTCAATCGGGAGAGAGTCCCTGTGGATATGCCGGTGTTGTGGAAAAGCCTGTGGATGGCCTGTTGAGTGCCCCTGACCGGAGGGGACGTGTGGACATCCTGTGGATCAGGCGGGGACAGCCCGGGAAAACCATTCCCGGAAATGAAAAAGGCCGACTCGCGTCGGCCTTGCGGATGATGGCGGGCCGTAGCCCGCATCGACCTTCAGTCTTGCTCGGCGACGACCTGCACCGTCACGTCGACGACGACGTCGGTGTGGGCGGCGATCGAGACGGCGTGCTCGCCGACGGTCTTCAGCGGACCATTGGGCAGGCGCACTTGCGACTTGGCGACTTCGTAGC
>JAEKKH010000186.1 GCA_019510465.1 Burkholderiales bacterium | reverse complement strand
CGAGATGGCCGGCGGCATCCAGAATGTTTACGCGCAACACCTGCGCCTGCAGAACATCCACTGGGAGACGAACCCGCTGAACACCGCGATCAGGATCAAGACCAACATGAACCGCGGCGGCTGGCTGCGCAATTTTCACCTGCGCCACATCTCGATCCCGAACGGCGTGCAGACCTCGCCCTCGTTCTACGCCTCGCTGCCCGGATCGCCGATCCACTCCCGCACGGTGGCCACTGCCGCCGGCGCGGTCATCACCTTCGACTGCGACTATTCACCGCTGAACGACAACGTCAGGACACGCCCACCGCAGGTCTCGCAGGTTCATGTCTCGAACGTCATGGTGGGCAATGTGACGAAGAAGGGCAAGAGGGCGTCCTGCTATCAGGCCGTGGTCATGCTCGGCCCCGTCGCCGCGGACTACAACGGCTCCGCGCCCATTCCTTCGGTTCTGCCCGTCAGCGACGTGACGATCACTGACTGCGATTTCGGAGCACCTGCCAACGCAGCCCAGCCTTTCTACCTCTACAACGTGGCGGGCCTCACGCTGCGCAACGTCTCGGTGGGCGGCAAGGTCTACGACACGACACTGGCGGCTCCGGCCTGATGAAAGCTCCCGAACCCGCGACCTTGCCAACTTTTGGTCGCGAGTTCGAGCCTCGCTTCCCGCTCCGGTCGAACGCCTCGCCTCGTGCGAGGCGTCCTGCTTTCCGGTCTGCGCATTCAGCGGACGCGGTTCAGGGCGGGTCGTCGGCCACCAGCACCTGCAGGACGCGCCGCAGGCCCGCCTCGTAGATCTGGTCGGGCGCGACCAGCGCGAGACCCGTGCGCTTCGGCGTTCCGGAGGGGATGGGTCCCGACGCGTTCGTGGGCGCCAGCGCCGACAGCGGCACCCAATGCGCTTCGCTGCCCGACCGCGTGGACACCACGCCCACCAGCACGCCCGTGGCGTCGAGCACCGCCGCCCCGGGGTCGGCGTCGAAGCCGAGCTTGCGCACGTCGCCGTCGCCGGCGAGGCTGCCAAGAAAGCCTTGCGTGAGCGTCGGCCATGCGGGGGCGTCACCCGATCCGAACTGCATCGCCTGGCCCGGGCTGCCCGCGAACGGCGCGCGGCTGGCGGAGGACCTGGACGTTCCCGTGGCCAGCGGGGCCCGCAGCAGCAGCCGGGCCAGGCCGTGCGACGACAGGGACGCCACGCTCGCATCCAGCGTGGCGGCGGTCGTCTGTCCGAGGCCGTTGCGCACCCAGACGCGCGCGTTCGCGGGCAGGGCGGACATCGGCAGCAGCGCGCTGTTGCCGTCATCCTCCAGCACCGCATTGGACGCGAAGTGCGCGGACGCGGGCGGCGCGGCCTGCGCCTGGAGCATCACGGGCCATGGCGCCATCCGGTGAGCGGACTGCAGCAGCATGCCCATCGCCACAGGGGGACCGGATGACGCCAGCGCGCGGTCCGCCGCGTCGACAAGCGCGTCCCCCGCCGGCGCATGCGCACGCGCGTCCGCGAACGTGCGCGAGGCCTGCGCCGGCTGACCGCCGACGCGCAGCAGCCAGGCGTACAGCGCGCCGCCGTCGGCGTCGTCCGTGTGCTCGCCGGCCGTGTGGGCGCAGAACGCGAGCGCGCGGCGGTACTGGCCGTCCTGCATCGCGGCGCGGATCAGGCCCAGCTCGGCGTCCGCGGCATGCAGCATCATCGCGGCGCGCTCGAAGTCGTCGAGCGCGGCGCTCGCGTCGCCGCGTTCGAGCTCGGCCTGCGCGCGTGCCAGCAGCGCCACGCGCTGCGGCATCCTCGCCGCGGCGGCAGCCTCGCCTTCGTGGGCGTGCAGCGCGCCGCAGGCCCCGAGGACCAGCAGCGCGACGCTCCCGCGCCGCGCTCGCGCGACGACGCTCAAGGCAGCAGCGTCACGCGCGGGATGCCCATCGCCGGCAGGCTCGGGTCGTACGCCGGCTTGGGTGACTTGAAGCTGGCGAGATAGGCCACCAGCGCGTCGATGTCCTGCGCACCGCCCTGCAGGTTGCTGCCGCCCAGCAGCACGCCGAAGCCGTCGCCGCCCGTCGCCATGAAGTTGTTGACGGTGATGCGGTAGGTCTTGCCCGGGTTCTGCACGACGCCGCCGCTGACGATGACCTCCGTCGGGCCGGTGGCCACCGGTGGCGCGACCGTGACGTCGGTCGGCGTGAACGTCGCGTCGACGATCTTCGAGCACGCCGGCGCACTGGCGCTCCACGAGTACTTCAGGCCGTTGGACGTCTGCATCACGCGGTTGGCCGTCTGGCCCAGGCAACCGCTGAACTGCTCCTCGAGCAGGTTCTTCAGCTGCGTGGCGGTGACGGTCAGCGTGACCAGGCTGTTGCCGAACGGCTGCACCGTGAACGCGTCGCCGTACGTCAGCGCGTACGGGTACGTGTTCGTGGCCGTGACGAAGCCGGGGTTGCGCACGCCGCCGGCATTCATGAACGCGATCTGCGCGCCGCCGAGCGAGGCCGGCTGCGTGGCGGCCAGCTGCGCGTCGGCGATCAGGTCGCCCGCGGGCATCTCGCCGGCGCCGTTGGCCGAGTTCGGCAGCGGGCCGGCGATCGTGGCGACCACCGCGTTGGCCAGCGGCGAGACGAGCGCGTTGTAGCCGCCCACGATGTTGCGCACCGTCGGGTCGGCCGTGATCGCGGCGTTGATCGCCGGGTCGGTGCGGTCGACGAGGCGGTTGGTGGGCTTGACCGAGATCACGTCGTGCGTCTTCGGGTCGAGCTGCAGGTCGATGTCGGTGACGATGCGGCCGAACGCGCTGGCGCTGGTCACGGGGATCAGGCGGCCGGCCTTGTTGGCCAGGCCGGTCGGGCGCGGCGTCGACTGCGCGCTGCCGCCGACGTTCTTCACGTCGACCGTGTTGGCCGAGCAGTTGTAGGCGGCGTGCGTGTGCGCGCTGATCACGAGGTCGACCGCGTTGTCGAGGCGGTTGACGATGTTCTCGATGTCGGACTTGCTGCCGTCGGCGTTCTTCAGGTTGCCGTCGCAGCCGTTGATGTCGCCGACGTTCGGGCTGGTCTGGAAGCCGCCCTGGTGCACCAGCACGACGATCGCCTCGATGCCCTGCGCGCGCAGGCGCGGCACGAGGGCGTTGACGGTGTCGGCCTCGTCCCGGAACGTCAGGCCCGCCACGCCGGTGGGCGTGACGATGCCCGGCGTGCCCTTGAGCGTCATGCCGATGAAGGCCACCTTGACGCCGTTGAACGCCTTGATGCCGTACGGCGGCAGCAACGTGCGGCCGGTGGCGTTCTCGATCACGTTGGCCGACAGCCACTTGAAGCGCGCGCCGTCGAACGTGCCGGGCAGCGCCGAGCCCAGTCCCTTGCAGCTGTTCGGATCGGGCTGGCCGCTGGTGATCTTGCAGCCGCCGTTCTGCAGGCGCTTGAGTTCGGCCGAGCCCTTGTCGAACTCGTGGTTGCCGACGGAGCTGAAGTCGACGCCGACGTGGTTGAGCACTTCGACCGAGGGCTCGTCGAAGAACAGCGCGGAGATCAGCGGCGAGGCGCCGATGAAGTCGCCGCCGCCGACGACCGCGTTGTTCGGGTTCTGCGCCTTGAGCTGCGCGACATACGCCGCGATGTATTCGGCGCCGCCCACGGCGTGGCGCTGGGCGGCCGGCACGATGGTGTTCTGGCCGAAGGTGCCGGGCGACTGCAGGTTGCCGTGGAAATCGTTGAAGCCGATGATCTTGACGTCGATCGGCGCGGGCGCGGTCTGAGCGGAGGCGGCCATGGCGAAGCCCGCGGCGAGGGTGGCGGCCAGGAGCGTTCGTCCGAATGCGGACAGGGAGGTCTTCATGGTGCGGGGCTCCTCAGCTCGCATTGGCCGACTTGCGGCGGCGGGCCATCAGGCCGACGGCGCCCAGGCCGGCGACCAGCAGCGCCGCGTCGGCGGGCTCGGGGATGGCCGACACGGCCAGGCGGACGCCGCCGCTGGTCGCGCCTTCGTCGCCGAACACCGATTGCAGCAGCGAGCCGCTGATGCTGTAGTTGCCCGGGGCCAGCGTGAACACGCCGCGGCTGTAGGCCGGGTTGGCCAGGGCGTCGTCGAAGTCGACGATGGTGGCGCCGACGGGCTGGCCCGCGGGGACGCTCGAGGTGCTGCCGAGGACGCTGCCCGAGTCGATGACGGTGAACGTGTCGCCGGCGAAGCCCGCGTCGACGACGGTCAGCACGCCGTGCATGCCCGGGGCGACGGTGAACGTGAAGTTCAGCGCGGAGCCGTCGTTCGTGTCGATCCAGCCATTGCCGAAATCGTGCGCGATGGAGGCGTCGACGTCGAATTCGGCCCAGCTGGCGTCGCCGGGCAGGGCGACGGTGGTCGCGTGCGCGGCGGGCGCGATCATGGCGGCGGCGATCGCCGCGGCCATCAGGTGCTTGTTCATTGCTCTCACTCCGTTGTCGTTCATGGCGCGCGACCTCGCGGGGCGCGCGGGATCTGCGACTGTCCAAGAGCGCCGTGACCGCGCCGTGACCGTTCCCTAGTTCGATGGCCGGCGCGCGCCGCGCGGGAGGCGTCGGTCCGGCGTCCGGAAGAGGGCGAGTCCAGGCGCGCCGTGACGGATGCACATGACCTTGTCATCGGGATCAGGGAAAATGCCGGGTTGCCCCCAAAACAGTCGTTGGCCCCTCCCTCTCCATGACGAACCTCCGCTCCTTCCTCACCCTGGCGCTCGTCGGCGCCGCCCTGGCCGGCGCCGCGCATGCGGCCCCTGCCGACTCCATCACGGGCGCCGGCTCCTCGGCGGCCGCGCCCGTCTACAAGATCTGGGGCAGCGAATACGCCAAGGCGCGCGGCGCCCTGCTCGAGTACTCGCCGGTCGGCTCGGGCGCCGGCATGGCCAAGATCAACAAGCACGAGGTCGACTTCGGCGCGTCCGACGTCATCGCCAGCGCGGCCGACCTCAAGAAGAACGACCTCGTGATGTTCCCGACGGTCATCACCGGCGTGGTGCCGGTCGTCAACGTCGGCAAGATCGGCCCGAACCAGTTGCGCCTGACCGGCGACCTGCTGGGCCGCATCTTCACGGGGCAGGTCGCGCAATGGGATGCGCCCGAGATCAAGGCGCTCAACCCCGGCCTGAAGCTGCCGAGCCGCGCGATCCGCGTGGTCGCGCGCGCCGACGGCTCTGGCACCACGTACCACTTCTCGGATTACCTGTCGCGCACCAGCCCGGCCTGGAAGGCGAAGTACGGCGTGGCCAGCCACTTCGACTGGCCCGCGGGCACGCTGGCCGTCAAGGGCAGCGGCGAGGTCGCGAAGACGGTGCTGGCGACGGAGGACTCGATCGGCTACATCGACTACAACTACGTCCTGGACGACGAGCTCACCGGCGTGTCCGTGAAGAACGCCGATGGCCAGTGGGTGAGCGCCGGCGTCGACGGCTTCCACCAGGCCGTGATGCACAGCACGTGGTACAGCTCGGGCGACTTCTCGACCGAGCTCAACGACCTCGGCGGCTCCGGCAGCTGGCCCATCACGATGGGCACCTACGTGGCGGTGCCGCGCGTCGCGACGGCCGGCGACCGCGCCGAGCGTACCCTGCGCTTCCTGACCTGGGCCTACCTGCACGGCGACGCGCTGGCGCGCCAGGCCAAGTTCGTGCCGCTGCCCGAGCGCGTGCAGGCGAGCGCCTACCGCGAGATCTCGCGCGTGATGGGCGCCCACGGCGAATCGCTGGGTGCCAAGACGATGGGCCAGCTGGTCGACTGAACCGGCGCCGCGGGCGCCCGCGGCCGGTGGACGCGTCGACCGGCGCGCAGCGCGCGGAGACGCCCGGTCACGGCCAGATCGCCGTCAGCGTGCGAGCCAGGCGCGCGCCCGCGACCGTGAGCTGGCGTTTCTTGATCGGCGCCATCGAATCGTCGTAGCGGCCGGTCAGCGGCACCGTCCACTGCAGGCCCTGCCCGGGGCCGAAGCGCAGGTCCTTCAGCGCGAGCCGGGCCTGCGTCAGCGTGCTGCCCGCCCATTGCGCCGGCCACGCCTGCATGTCGCCACGCGGGGCCGGCTCGGCGCGCGCCAGCATGAGCCATGCGGCATCGATGTGGTTCGAGTGCAGGGCCTCGGGGATGTCGTCCCAGGTGGCGTGCAGCGTCTCGCTGCGGTGGTTGGTGGCCACGCGGATGGTGACGATGCGGTTGCCGCCCTGCGTGTCCGTCGCCGGATCGAAGGTGCTCGCCTCGGTGTCGACGACGCGGCCGTCAGGCTCGAGATAGGCGGTGCCCACGTGCAGCGGCTGCGTGACGTCGCCGACGTAGTGCGCCAGCAGCAGCAGCGCCTCGCGCTTGTCCTTGATGTCGAACGGCGCGGGCGCCGGCTCGCCCTCGAGCACGTGCAGCGTGGCGGAGATCGCCGCGACGATGTCGAAGTCGCGCGTTCCCACGTCGCCCCGGTGGTAGCGCCGGCGCTGGAAGGATTCGTCGGTGTAGTGGTACTGCGCGTGGCACGAGGCGTCGCCCGGTGCGCGCGGGCAGTTCGTGTCGTTGCGCCGGACGAAATCGATCATCTCGGCCTCGCCTGCGGGGGTCTCGAAGATCGCGCACTCCGGAAACCTGCCCGGCGACGTGTACGCATAGTTCTTCGACGGATCGACGCCCTTGGCGCAGTCGGCCCACACCGACGCCTGCCCGAGCGTGAGATCGCCCAGCAGCGCGCGCACCCGTGCCTGGGCATGGGTGCCCGCGATGAGCCGGTCGGCCAGCGCGCCGACCGTGCGATGGCCGTCCGCGCCCCACGGCGAGGCGGCGGTGGCGGACAGGGCGATGGCGAGCGCGACGAGCGCGCGTGGCGGATGACGGAACATGGCGGACCCCCGGCAACGAGATGCGGCGAGCGTGCGCGGCGTGCGTGTCAGCGGTGCGACGGTCATGGCCCGTGATGCATGGCCGCCATCGGCGCCGCTTCCGCGTGCCGTGGCGGCGCACCGGGCTGCTCGATTCTCGGCACCGCCATCATGCCGTTGTCCTCGTGGTCGACCAAGTGGCAATGGAAGGGGATATCGCCGGCCAATGCCGCGGGGAAGGTCATGCGGATGCGGATGCGCCCCGGCCGCGCCGGGCCTTCCCTGCTGCGCAGGCCGGTGGCCGTCGCATGCGGCACCTCGACGACGTCGAGCAGCGGCGGCGCGGCCTCGCGCCGGCCGTCGACCTCCAGCACGCGCAAGTGCAGCTGGTGGATGTGGAAGGTGTGCAGCTCGTTCGTCCAGTTCTCGATCACCCACTCCTCGGTCGTGCCCGCCCTCACGGCGAAGGCCGCCTTGGCGCCCGGCGGCGGCGCGGGGGACCAGAACTCGTGGCGGCCCCCGGGCGGCACGGCCGGCGTTGGCGGTACGCAGCAGCTCGTGCGCGGTGTCGATCGCATGGCCGGGCATGGCGCGCGCGCCGCGTGCGGGCGCCGGTGCGCGCGCGGCGGCGGCGGTCATCGATCGCGTGGGCGCCTTGCCGGCGTCCTGGTCCTGCGTCTGGCGCACGACGAGCACGCGTTCGACGATGCCGGCGCGGGCGCGCGCGTCGTGCGCCGGCCCTTCGACGACGATGGCGCCGGCCAGCCCCATCAGCATCTGCGCCTCCCCGTGCAGCGCAGGCCATGTGACGATGGCGTGTCCACCGGCGGACCTGTCGCGCGACGGACAGCTTCACGCAAGACAGGCTAGGGGGTCGCGTGCGATGTCACCGCGCTGACATTGCGCGTTCCGAGCATGCAGGGCTTCACAAGCAACCCATCGCCACGCGCCAGGAGCCCTCGATGACCCATTCGAATCGCCGCAACTTCCTCCGCCTCGCCGCCTCGGCCGGTGTCGTCGGCGCCAACGCCGTGCCCGGCCTGATCCAGAAGGCGCTGGCCATCCCGGCGCATCGCGAGACGGGCACGATCAGGGACGTCCGGCACATCGTCATCCTGATGCAGGAAAACCGCTCGTTCGACCACTACTTCGGCACGATGAAGGGCGTGCGCGGCTTCGGCGATCCGCGCCCGGCCACGCTGCCCAACGGCAAGAGCGTGTGGCACCAGCCGAACAACGGCGGCGAGCTGCTGCCCTTCCATCCCGACGCGCCCAACCTCGGCCTGCAGTTCCTCGACGGCACGCCGCACGACTGGTCGACCACGCACCTGGCCTGGAACGGCGGGCGCTACGACCAGTGGATCGCGGCCAAGGGGACGAACACGATGGCCTACTTCACGCGCCAGGACATCCCGTTCCACTACGCGCTCGCCGACGCGTTCACGGTGTGCGACGCCTACCACTGCGCGCTGCTGGGCCCGACCGACCCGAACCGCTACCACATGTGGACGGGCTGGGTCGGCAACGACGGCTCGGGCGGCGGCCCCATCGTCGACAACGCCGAGGCGGGCTACGGCTGGGCGACCTACCCGGAGCGCCTGCAGGCCGCGGGCATCAGCTGGAAGATCTACCAGGACGTGGGCAACGGCCTGACCGCCGACGGCTACTGGGGCTGGACCGACAACCCGTACATCGGCAACTACGGCGACAACTCGCTGCTGTACTTCCACCAGTACCAGAATGCGCAGCCGGGCACGCCGCTGTACGACAACGCGCGCACCGGCACCAACGTCCTGGCCGATCCGGCGCAGACCTTCTTCGACATCCTCAAGGCGGACGTCGCCAAGGGCACGCTGCCGCAGGTGTCATACATCGTGGCGCCCGAGGCCTTCAGCGAACACCCGAACTGGGCCCCGAACTTCGGCGTGTGGTACACGTCGCAGGTGCTGGACATCCTGACCTCCAACGAGGAGCTGTGGAGCCAGACGGCGCTGTTCATCACCTACGACGAGAACGACGGCTTCTTCGACCACATGGTGCCGCCCACGCCCGCGCAGACGCCCGCGCAGGGCCAGTCGACGGTGGCGACGGCCAACGACTTCTTCGCGGGGAACGCGACCTACCCGGCCGGCCCCTTCGGCATGGGGCAGCGCGTGCCGATGATCGTGGTCTCGCCGTGGACCAAGGGCGGCTGGGTGTGCTCGGAGGTGTTCGACCACACGTCGCTGATCCGCTTCATCGAGCAGCGCTTCGGGCAGGGCCGGCCGGGCCTGCGCGAGACCAACATCACGCCGTGGCGCCGCGCCGTCGCCGGCGACCTGACCTCGGCCTTCAACTTCGCCAGCCCCAACGACGCCGTGCCCCTGCTGCCCGGCACGGCCGGCTACCTGCCGCAGGACGCCCTGCGCCACGACAGCTACGTGCCGATCCCGCCGTCGGTGCAGGCGATGCCGAAGCAGGAGCGTGGCCTCAAGTGGTCGCGCGCGCTGCCGTACAACCTGGCCGTGCACGGCCGCATCGACCCGGCGCACCGCACGTTCGCGCTGGACTTCGCCAACCGCGGCGATGCCGGGGCGGTGTTGCGCGTCAGCGTGGCCGGCAGCGCCGACGCGCCGCGCACCTACACGGTCGAGCCGGGCCGCAGGTTGCACGACACGTGGACGACCGTGCCGGGCAACGGCCGCTACGCCTTCGTCGTGACCGGACCGGGCGCATTCCACCGCGAGTTCGCGGGCGACGCGACGGCGGCCTCGGGCAAGGCCGGCATCGCGCCCGAAGCGCGCGTGGAACACGGCGGCTTCGGTGACGACTGCGTGCGGCTGCTGCTGTCCAACGAGGGCGCGTCCGCCGTCACGCTGACCGTGGCGCCCAACGCGTACGCGCGCTCGCCGGCGCGGCGCGTCCACCTGGCGCCGGGCCAGTCGACCGAGGAGCGCTGGTCGGTCGAGGAAAGCCATGGCTGGTACGACCTGTCCGTGACCTGCGACGCCAGCCCGGCGTTCCTGCGCCGCGTGGCGGGCCGGGTCGAGAACGGCCGTCCGCGCGTGAGCGATCCGGCCACCGCCTGAGGCCGTCGCGCAGGCGCGCCCACCCTTTTTGGGGACGGGCGCGCCCCGATCGATGCGGCCCTGCCGCGCAGCGAAAATCGAGGCTCGCACGACGCCCGATGAACGGGCGCGCCTTCGACAGTCGCAAGGGAGATCGGGATGTCCGCAGGCAAGCGCTCAGGCGTTGCGCGGCTGGCGCTCGCGGCGGGCCTGCTGGCCTGCGCCGCGGCGCAGGCCGCCGATTACCGCATCGGGCCGACGCCCGCGTGGGTCAAGCCGGTCGCGCTCGCGGCGCTGCCGCAGCCGCAGGCCGGCGCCGCCAACGTGGCCTACGGATTGCGCTACGACCTCATCGACGACCAGGTGCGGCTTGCGGCAAACGGGCGCGGCCGCTGGCACCACGAGATCAGCGAGGCCGTCACCGACAAGGGCATCGACGCGCTGAGCCACCACGAGATCGCGTTCGACCCGTCGTGGGAGACACTGACGCTGGTGCAGCTGGACGTGGTCCGCGACGGCCGGCGCACCTCGCGGCTGCGCGAGGTCCGGGTGAAGGTGCTGCAGCGCGAGCGGGACCTCGAGTCGCGCATCTACGACGGCCGCAAGTCGGTGGTGCTGGACCTGTCCGACGTGCGCGTCGGCGACACCGTGGAATTCGCCTACGTGCGCACCGGCATGAACCCGGTGTTCCAGGGCCACCACGCGAGCGACTTCGACATGCAGTGGGAGGTGCCGGTGGCGCAGGTGCACCGGCGGCTGTCGACCGCGGCGGGCCTGGACGTGCGCGTCGCGGCGCTGAGCGGCGCGCCCGCCGCGCAGGTGTCGCGGGCCGACGGCTTCGACGAGCGCACCTGGGACCTGCACGACGTGCCCGCGCTGCGCATGGAGGCGTCGGTACCGGGCTCGTACAACCCGTACCCGTGGATCGAGTGGAGCGACTTCGCGTCATGGGCGGACGTCGCGCGCTGGGCCGAGCGGCTGTATGCCGTTCCCGCGCGGCTCGGCCCGGAGCTGCAGTCGGCCGTGGACGGCGTCGCGCGCCAGGACTCGCGCGACGACGAGCGCGTGCTCGCCGTGCTGCGACTGGTGCAGCAGCAGGTGCGCTACCTCGGCGTCGAGATCGGCGCCGGCACCCACGCGCCGAGCACGCCCCAGGTGGTGTGGGCGCGCCGCTGGGGCGACTGCAAGGAGAAGGCGCTGCTGATGGTGACGATGCTGCGCGCGCTCGGCATCGACGCGAGCCCGGCGCTGGTCAACACCGACCGCCAGGAAGACATCGCGCGCGACCTGCCGAGCGCCGGTTCGTTCGACCACGTCATCGTGCGCGTGCGCCACGACGGCCGCGACATCTGGCTCGACCCGACGCGCGCGCCGCAGCAGGGCACGCTGGCCACGGTCACCCAGCCCGACTACGCGCGCGCCCTCGTGCTGGACGGCAGCAGCGGCGCGTTGGCGTCGATGCCCGCGCACACGGTCGAGGCGCATGCGCGCGACGTGCGCATCGACGTCGACAGCCGCGACGGCTTCGACAAGCCGGTGCGCTACGACGTGCGCACCGCATACCGCGGCCTTTCGGCCGACATGATGCGCGACAGGCTGGGCAATGGCGAGCGCGCCGAGCTGCAGCGCGGCTACCTCAACTTCTACGCCGGAAGCTACCCGGGCATCCGCGTCGCGGCGCCGTTCGAGGTGCAGGACGACGCGCGCGCCAACATCGTGGTCGTGACCGAGCACTACGCCGTCAAGGACTTCTGGCCCGACGACGGCCACGGCGCGCACCAGGCCCGCTTCCACGCGCCGGAGATCGACAACGAGCTGCAGGCACCCGCCGAGCCGATCCGCAGCATGCCGCTGGCGCTGCACGGCCCGCAATCGGTGCGCGAGCACCTGCACGTGCGGCTGCCGCTGGCCTGGCCCGACCGCAAGACGGACCAGTCCGTGACCAACCAGGCGTTCAGCCTGCACAGGTCGGTGCGCGTGCACGGCAGCGAGCTGGAGTCCGACGACGTCCTGGAGATCACGAAGGACCGGATCGCCGCATCCGCCGTCGCCGGCTTCGCGGCCGACATCGGCAAGGCGCAGGACGTGCTGCGCTTGAGCCTGTCGACCGCGCACTCGGGCGGCTGGTCGGACAGGGCGCCGCTGCTGGCCGGGCTTGCGCTGTTGGCGCTGCTCGCGTCGTGGCCATGGCGGCGCCGCGTGCGCGCGGCCCTCGCGCGGCGCGGCGCGCCGGCGGCGCCCGCGGGCGGGGCGGCGCACGCCACCGCGGCCAACGACTCGCGCCAGGACCTGGCCGCCTGAGCAGCGGCGGCTCGCACCGTGGTGCGAAGCGGTGGCCGGCGATGGCTGCGCGGACGCGGCCACCGCGAGCCTGTCAGGTGATGGCCTGCGGCCCCGGGATCACCGCGGTCGCCCATGGCGCGCACAGGGTCCAGCCGAGCGATTCGTACAGCGCGCGGCCCTCGTCGGTGGCCACGAGCGCGCCCGCGTGACGCCCGTGCGCGCACGCGAGCGCGTGCAGCGCGTGCATGACCGCGCGTCCGAGGCCGCGGCGCCGGTGCGCCGGATCGGTGACGATGCGGTCATAGACGGCGACCTCGTCGTCGAGCGCCAGGTGACCCGTGGCCGCCGGCGCGCCGTGCGCGTCGACGATGCGCACGTGGGCGCGGCCGGTGCGGGCGCCGTGGTCCTCGATCTCCAGTGCATAGCCGGCCGGCAGCGCATCGGTGCCGGCGAAGGCGCGTGCGTCGCACGCCATCAACCAGTGCAGGTCCTCGATGCGCCAGTGCGCGGGCAGCAGGGCGCGCAGCTGCTCGGACGTCGCGCAGGCCTTCAGGTGGACCCAGGGCTGCGCGACGGTCTCGCCGAGCGCGCGCAGCGTCGGCGAGGGATGGCGGAACACGTAGCGCGCGGCCTGCGTCGGCAGGCCGACCTCGATGCGGAAGCCGTCGCCGTGCGGCACCGGCGGCGCCACCTCGCGGGTCAGCGCCCAGCCGCGGATCCAGGGCAGGAAGACGTCGTCGGCGGAAAGGGCGGGGATCTTGGACATGGGGCGCGATTATCGCGACCCGGCCGCGCCGTCAGAGGATCATCGGCGTGCAGCGATGCAGGTCGACTGGCGGTTCGCACAGCACCGCATGGAAACGTTGCAGCACGGCCGGTGCCATCCGTGACGCCTCGGGCGACAGGTAGAACGCGTAGTCGCCCACGCGGCCATGGGCCATGAACACTTCCGCCGCCGGCGGCTCGCCCGCGCTGCCGTAGGCATCCTCGAGGGCCAGGACCAGGTCCGCGGCCTCCGATTCGTGCGTGCCACGGCGGTCGAACTTGATGCAATGCCAATCCATGGCCGGCTCCTTGAAGGCGGTCGTCTGCGCGGCAGGGCAAATGCTGTGCCCATTCATCCACGCGGCTGCTGCCACAATGCGCCGGCGCCCCGGTGGTGAAATTGGTCAGACACTCGGGACTTAAAATCCCGCGCCTTCACGGGCATGCCGGTTCGAGTCCGGCCCGGGGCACCACGCGGAAGCATCAGGACGTGTCCGTGCGGCGAGCGCCGACATGCACGATCCGATCGCGAATCGCCTCGCCTCCGTCCCTCGTGCGGAGCGCGCCGAACGGCGCCTCGCGGCGCGGCCTCGACCGGCCCGTCGGCCGAACAATTGCAAACATCTTCGCGCCCGCGCCGTGCGCTCGAGCCTGTAGAAATGCGTCCTTGCGCGCGTTGGGCGCCAGGCACCCCGAGGGACTGACAATGATTCGACATGGCGCGATGGCGCGGCTGGCCGCGCTCATGAGCTGCGTTGCCCTGAGCGCTTGCGGCGGCGGCGCCGATGGCGCCGAGGCGCAGGCCGCACAATCTCCCAGTCCCGCACCGGCCCCGGCGCCCACGCCGACCCCCGCGCCCACGCCCGCTCCCACGCCGGCCCCGTCTCCCGCACCGACGCCGACGCCGGCGCCTGCCCCCGCGCCGACCCCGGCTCCGACGCCAGCACCCACGCCTAGCCCGACGCCTAGCCCGACGCCGGCCCCCGCGCCCAGCCCGACGCCGACGCCCGCGCCGGCCCCTGCGCCCACCCCGACGCCCGCGCCGGCTCCGACGCCGACCCCGAGTCCGGCGCCCACCCCCGCACCGACGCCTGCCCCGACGCCGGCACCGACCCCCGCACCGACCCCCGCGCCCGCCACCAGCGGCGGCCCCGTCGTGCTGTTCACCGACGTCCCCAGCGGCCCCGTCAGCGGCGGCGAGAACAACCTCGGCGCCTACCTGTCGATCTTCGGCCGCAACCTCGGCGCCGCCTCCGGCCTGGGCGCGACCACGAAGGTCACGATCGGCGGCGTGGCCGTCGCGAACTACCGCTACCTCGGCCCGTCCAAGGTCTCCGCGCGCCTGGGCCTGCAGGAGATCATCGTGCAGGTCGGCGCGCTCTCCGGCAAGCCGCTGGGCACGGCGCAACCGGTCGTCGTGACGGTGGGCGGCACCGCCAGCAATTCCGACATCACGTTCACGCCCAACCCGGGCCACATCCTGTTCGTCGCGCAGGGCGGCAACGACAGCACCGCGGTCGTCGACGACATCGCGCACCCGTTCCGCCACCTGCAGGTGGGACTGTCCGGCGCCAGCGCATACGCGTCGCTGCACCCGGGCGACCAGGTCGTGGTGCGCGGCGGCACCTGGACCGACGTCACGGGCCTGGACGACACCTGGGTGCGCTTCAGCGGCAGCGACACCAGCAAGAAGGGCACGGCGCCGACCGGCGTCGCCCGCACCGGCTGGATCCACATCACGTCCTATCCGGGGCCGATCGACGGCAACAAGCCCGAGGACGTGCACTACGTGACGCCGGCGGCCCACCGTGGCGGCATCCAGGGGCCGAGCACGGCCTACCATGGCGTGTCGGGCGAGTACATCGCGATCTCGAACCTGCACCTCGAGGCGAGCGCGACCACCATGACCGACGGCGCGCCGGTCAACATCCAGTACGCGGCCGGCCCGTGGCGCATCGTCGGCAACGACCTCGGCCCCTGGCCGTCCACGCTCGCATCGCCCGGCAACGCGAAGGCGGGCGCCATCAGCGGCGAGGGCACGGGCGTCGTGATCCTGGGCAACGACATCCACGACATCGCGTGCGCGCAGGGCCAGTCGGTCAATCCGCTGGAGAACCACGGCATCTACATCGACGACGACGGCTCGTACGACATCGGCTGGAACGTGATCGAGCGCGTCACGGGCGGCAACGGCCTGCAGATCTTCACCAACGGCGGCTTCTCGACCGTCACCAACAACGTCGCCTTCCACCACAACATCGTCGACGGCATCGGCAAGCACGGCATCAACCTGGCCGACGGCACGGGCGCCAACATCCGCGTCTACGACAACCTCGTGATGAACACGCAGTACTCGGGACTGCGCTTCAACACGACGGACCTGTCGGGCGCGAAGGTCTGGTCGAACACCTTCTACAACAACAGCATCACCGGCGTCAAAGGCGGGTACGGCGCGGTGTCGAACGACTGGCGCTTGTCCGCCGGCTCGGTGAGCTTCGTCGACAACATCTTCTACGCGGCCAGCGGCAAGACCTTCCTCGGCGGCAACGTGGGCTTCGACGGGCTGGAAGGCGCCTGGCTGAACGACCTCTGGTTCAACGGCAGCGACGGCGTCCCGACGTTCGCGGTCGGCGCCATATCCGCCGATCCGAAGTTCGTGGCCGCCGGCACCGACTTCCACCTGGCCACGGGCAGCCCGGCCCTCGGCGTGGGGGCCACCACGGCGGCCACGCTGGTCAAGGACGACCTCTACGGCACGGCGCGCAAGAGCGCGGTCGACATCGGCGCCATCGCCAAGTGATCCCCTGCGAAGGCATCGTGCGTCGACGCGGCGCCGGTGCCTTCCCGGGATGATCGACCGAGCGCGGCATGCGCCGGCGGTCGTCGCGGCGCCGGAGGACGTCCGGATCGCGACCGGGCCGGCCCGTCGCGGATCGCCAACGCGCGGGCGTGGCGGCGCACCGCGGTTCGGTGCCCGCGTCCGGCGGCGTCAGCCCGCCGTCGATCGCCCGATGACGATCTCGTAGGGCGCCATGCCCGCCGACGCGAACAGCGCCAGCGTCGCCACGAGCCAGCCGTCCTGCTCGTGGAAGGCGACGTCGTGCAGCCATTGGCGCGCGGCCGGCGCGTGCTGCGGGGCCGTGCCGACGAATGCGAACACGTCCTCGCGATGCCCGAGCATCAGGTCGCGCAGCGCCCGCGTGTCGCCGCATCGCGGCCCGCGCTCGGCCACGGCCAGCGCGTAGGCCCACTTGGCGATCGCGTAGGCGTAGGCGACGGGGTCGGGCAGGGCCGGCGCCGCGGCGGCCGTGCGGCGCGCGATCGTGCCGAGGTCCAGCGTGCACGCGGCGAAGTCGATGCGGGCCGGCATGGCGGCGCGGTCGACGCCGGCCAGGAGCCCGGCGCGCCCGAACACGGGCAGCGCGAACGTGCGAGGGAAGGCGTCGGCAGCCAGGGTCACGGGCGACGTATCGCCGCCTTCGATCACGACGGGCGGCAGGCGGCTCGGGCCCTTCGCGCGCGCCCGGCGCCGCTTCATCGCGAGCAGCGTCCGGGGGACCGCGAACTCGCGGTCCAGCGTCAGCTGCTCCCGGCGCCCGGTCAGGCGACGGCAGGGCTCGCAGACGGCGTCGCGCAGCGTGAGCCGGCCGCCGAGGGCGCGCGGCACCAGGTGCTCCTCCGTGAGCACGATGCCGGGGCCGCCGGTCGCCAGGCAGTACATGCAGCGGCCCAGCGGCGCCTGGCGCGCGCGGCGCATCTGCGTGGACGGGCGCTCGCGGGCGTCGCGCGTGACGCGCGCGGGGGCGGGCGCGCAGGCGGGCATGGGCGCGGTCACGAAGGCGGACGAATCTGGCGGGGAGCGCTCAGCAGCGCATGTCGCGCACGTCGACCTGCGCGTCCAGCCAGCGCTGGGCGAACGACGCCAGCACGTGCGGCGAGCCGCTGCTCCAGGCGCGCAGGACGGACGGGCGCGCCGCGTCGGCATCGGCCTCGCCGCGGGCGACGAGCTCGTCGGCGAAACGCGCCGTCTGGCGCGCGATGGCCTCGGCCGTGTCGACCAGCTGCACGCCCGGCAGCGCGCGCTCGAACAACGCGCGGGCGAACACGTAGTGCGTGCAACCGAGCACGGCGACGTCGACGCCGGCGTCGCGCAGCGGTGCGCAATAGCGCTGCACGAGCACGTCGATCGCCGTGTCGTCGGCGGTTTCGATGGCGTCGGCCAGACCAGGGCAGGGCTGCAGTAGCAGTTGCGCGCCTCCGGCGTGCGCCTCGGCCAGGCGGCGGAACTTCTCGCTGGCGAGCGTCCGGGTGGTGGCGAGCACGCCCACCCGGTGCGCCGCGCTCAGCGCCACGGCGGGCTTGACGCCGGGCTCGACGCCCACCACGGGCAGCGCGGGCCAGGTGGCGCGCAGCCGGGCGACGGCGGCGGCGGTGGCCGTGTTGCACGCGACGACGATCATCTGCGCGCCTTGCTCGCGCAGGAAGCGCGCGATGCGCTCCGAGCGGTCGCAGAGGAATTCCTCGGTGCGCTCGCCGTACGGGGCGAAGGCGGTGTCCGCCGCATAGAGCAGTTCGGCGTGCGGCAGGCGGGCGCGCACGGCCTGCAGCACCGACAGCCCGCCGACGCCCGAATCGAAGATGCCGATGCGCACCGGCTGGGGCGCGGGAGACGGCGAGGCGGGGACAGGGTTGGCTTGGCGCGACATGGCCTCGAAGTCTATTGGAATCCTGGAGCGTTTCATCTAAAATAGCACGACCGTTCGTTTTATTCTTCGAATGTTGCTTCGACAAGAAGGCTGCCGCGGGCGCCAGACCACTAGAATCAACCCGTATTCCGTTTACGTTAACGTCAATTGCCCCTGAGGAGTTCTGCGTCATGAAGGTTCTGGTGCCCGTGAAACGCGTCGTCGACTACAACGTGAAGGTTCGCGTGAAGTCCGACGGCACCGGCGTCGACATTGCCAACGTCAAGATGAGCATGAATCCCTTCGACGAGATCGCCGTCGAGGAGGCCGTGCGCCTGAAGGAGAAGGGCGTCGTCACCGAGATCATCGCCGTCTCCTGTGGCGTCACGCAGTGCCAGGAGACGCTGCGCACCGCGATGGCCATCGGGGCGGACCGCGCCATCCTGGTCGAGACCGACGCCGAGCTGCAGCCGCTGGCCGTGGCCAAGCTGCTGAAGGCGCTGGTCGACAAGGAACAGCCGGGCCTCGTGATCCTGGGCAAGCAGGCGATCGACGACGACTGCAACCAGACGGGCCAGATGCTGGCCGCGCTGGCCGACCTGCCGCAGGCGACGTTCGCGTCCAGGGTGGAACTGACGGCCGATGCCGTCACCGTCGCGCGCGAAGTCGACGGCGGCTCCGAGACGCTGAAGCTGTCGCTGCCGGCCATCGTCACCACCGACCTGCGCCTGAACGAGCCGCGCTACGTGACGCTGCCCAACATCATGAAGGCCAAGAAGAAGCCGCTCGAGACGATCAAGCCGGACGCGCTGGGCGTGGACGTGACGCCGCGCATCAAGACGCTCAAGGTCAGCGAGCCGCCCAAGCGCGGCGCCGGCGTGAAGGTGCCCGACGTCGCGACGCTGGTTGCCAAGCTGAAGACCGAAGCCAAAGTGATCTAAAGAGACAACGACATGACCACTCTCGTCATCGCAGAACACGACAACGCGACCCTCAAGGGCGCCACGCTCAACACCGTCACCGCCGCGGCGCAGGTGGGCGGCGACGTCCACGTGCTGGTGGCCGGCTCGAACGCCGCCGCCGTCGCCGCCGCGGCCGCCGCGGTCGCGGGCGTCGCCAAGGTGCTGCACGCCGATGCGCCGGCGCTGGCCGAAGGCCTCGCCGAGAACGTCGCGGCGCAGGTGCTGGCCGTCGCCTCGGGCTACAGCCACATCTTCTTCCCGGCCACCGCCAATGGCAAGAACGTCGCCCCGCGCGTGGCCGCCAAGCTCGACGTCGGCCAGCTGAGCGACATCAGCAAGGTCATCAGCGCCGACACCTTCGAGCGCCCGATCTACGCCGGCAACGCCATCGCCACGGTGCAGTGCTCGCAGCCCGTCAAGGTCGCCACCGTGCGCACCACCGGCTTCGACCCGGCCGCCGCCACCGGCGGTTCCGCCGCGGTGGAGACCATCGCCGCCGTCGCCGATGGCGGCAAGTCGACCTTCGTCGGCAAGGAGATCGCCAAGCTCGATCGTCCCGAGCTGACCGCCGCCAAGATCATCGTCTCGGGCGGCCGCGCGATGGGCTCGAGCGAGAAGTTCAACGACGTGCTGACGCCGCTGGCCGACAAGCTGGGCGCGGCGCTCGGCGCCTCGCGCGCCGCCGTCGACGCGGGCTATGCCCCCAACGACTGGCAGGTGGGGCAGACCGGCAAGATCGTCGCCCCGCAGCTGTACGTCGCGTGCGGCATCTCGGGCGCGATCCAGCACCTGGCCGGCATGAAGGACTCGAAGGTCATCGTCGCGATCAACAAGGACGAGGAGGCGCCGATCTTCTCGGTGGCCGACTACGGCCTGGTCGCCGACCTGTTCGTCGCGGTGCCGGAAATGATCAAGGCGCTCTGAGTGACGCCCCCCGGCTCGCTTCGCTCGCAGCCCCCCGAGGGGACGCTCGGGCCGCTCCCGAGCGGCCGCGCGCCGGCCTGAGCTGCGCGCCTGAACCAAGCGGGGCGCTCGCCGGAGGCGCCCCTTTTTTTGCCAGTGTGGAGACAAAGATGACCTACCGCGCCCCCGTCAAGGACATGCTCTTCGTGATGAAGGAACTGGCCGGCATCGACGAGCTGTCGAAGCTGCCCGCGTTCGAGGACGCCGGTTTCGACACCGCGCAGGCGGTGCTCGAGGAGTGCGCCAGGTTCAACGAGGACGTGGTGGCGCCGCTGAACGTCGAGGGCGACCGCAACCCGTCGTTCTTCAAGGACGGTCAGGTCATCGCCACGCCGGGCTTCAAGGAGGCGTTCAGGCAGTTCGGCGAGGGCGGTTGGCAGGGCCTGCAGCATCCGACCGACTTCGGCGGCCAGGGCCTGCCCAAGCTGATCGGCGCGGCCTGCGGCGAGATGATCAACTCGGCCAACGTCAGCTTCGCGTTGTGCCCGCTGCTGACCGACGGCGCGATCGAGGCGCTGCTGACGGCCGGCTCCGACGAGCAGAAGCGCAAGTACCTGCCCGACATGCTCTCGGGCAAGTGGACGGGGTCGATGAACCTGACCGAGCCGCAGGCCGGCTCCGACCTGGCGCTGGTGCGCACGCGCGCCGAGCCCCAGGCCGACGGCACGTACAAGGTGTTCGGCACCAAGATCTTCATCACCTGGGGCGAGCACGACATGGCCGAGAACATCGTCCACCTCGTGCTCGCGCGCGTCGCGGGCGCGCCCGAAGGCGTCAAGGGCATCTCGCTGTTCATCGTGCCCAAGTTCCTCGTCGACGCGGACGGATCGCCGGGCGCGCGCAACGACGCGCACTGCGTGAGCATCGAGCACAAGATGGGCATCAAGGCCAGCCCCACGTGCGTGCTGCAGTTCGGCGACCACGGCGGCGCCGTCGGCTATCTCGTCGGCCAGGAGAACCGCGGGCTCGAGTACATGTTCATCATGATGAACGCGGCCCGCTTCGGCGTGGGCGTGCAGGGCATCGCGGTGGCCGAGCGCGCGTACCAGAAGGCGGTCGAGTACGCCCGCGACCGCGTGCAGTCGCGCCCCGTCGACGGCTCGATGACGACGGCCGCGCCCATCATCCACCACCCCGACGTGCGCCGCATGCTGATGACGATGCGCGCCTACACCGAGGCCTGCCGCGCGATGGCGCTGGTGGCCGCGAGCGCGTTCGACGCCGCGCACGGACACCCCGACGCGTCGGTGCGCGCCGAGAACCAGGCGTTCTACGAATTCATGGTGCCGCTGGTCAAGGCCTACTCCACCGAGATGAGCATCGAGGTGGCGAGCCTGGGCGTGCAGGTGCACGGCGGCATGGGCTTCATCGAGGAGACCGGCGCCGCGCAGTACCTGCGCGATTCCAGGATCCTGACGATCTACGAGGGCACCACCGCGATCCAGGCCAACGACTTCGTCGGGCGCAAGACGGCGCGCGACGGCGGCGCCGCCGCGAGGGCGATCGCCGCGCGCATCGAGTCGACGGAGCAGGCATTGGCCGCGTCGTCGAACAAGGACGCCCAGGCCTTCGGCAGGCGCCTGACGGCCGCGCGCGAGGCCTTCGTGGACGCCGTCGGCTTCATCGCGAGCAACGCCAAGGGCAGTCCGAACGCCGCGTTCGCCGGCTCCGTGCCGTACCTGATGCTGGCCGGCAACCTGGTGGGCGGCTGGCAGATGGGCCGCGCGCTGCTGGTGGCCGCCGAGCGCGCCGCCGCCGGCGACGACGCCGCCTTCATGACCGCCAAGATCGCCACCGCGCGCTTCTACGGCGACCACATCCTCGGCAGGGCCGCAGGCATCCGCGACTCGATCGTCGACGGCGCCGAGGGCACCCTCGCCATGCCCCTGGAGTCGTTCTGAACATGAACCTGCCCATGACCCGCCGCCCGCTCCCCGCCGCTCTCGCCAATCTGCGCCTGCCCGTCATCGGCTCGCCGCTGTTCATCATCAGCAACCCGAAGCTGGTGATCGAGCAGTGCAAGGCCGGCATCGTCGGCTCGATGCCGTCGCTCAATGCGCGTCCGGCCGAACTGCTCGACGAGTGGCTCGCCGAGATCACCGAGACGCTGGCCGCGCACGATCGCGCGCACCCCGAGGCGCCGTCCGCCCCGTTCGCGATCAACCAGATCGTGCACAAGAGCAACGACCGCCTCGAGCACGACATGCAGGTGTGCGCGAAGTACAAGGTGCCCATCGTGATCACGTCGCTGGGCGCGCGCACGGACGTCAACGACGCCGTGCACTCGTGGGGCGGCATCGTCCTGCACGACATCATCAACAACACGTTCGCGCACAAGGCCATCGAGAAGGGCGCCGACGGCCTGATCGCCGTGGCCACGGGCGCCGGCGGCCACGCCGGCGTCAAGAACCCGATCGCGCTGATCCACGAGATCCGCGAGTGGTTCGACGGCCCGCTGGCGCTGTCCGGCGCGATCGCCACCGGCGACGGCGTGCTGGCCGCGCTGGCGATGGGCGCGGACTTCGGCTACATCGGCTCGGCCTTCATCGCCACCGACGAGGCGCGCGCGTCCGACGGCTACAAGCAGATGATCGTGGCGTCCACGAGCGACGACATCGTCTACTCCAACCTGTTCACCGGCGTGCTGGGCAACTACCTGCGCGGCTCGATCACGCAGGCCGGCCTCGACCCCGACAACCTGCCCAGCAGCGACGCCAGCAAGATGAACTTCGCCGGTGCCGGCGCCGCCAAGGCCTGGAAGGACATCTGGGGCGCGGGCCAGGGCGTGGGCGCGGTCAAGTCCATCGTGCCGACCGCGACGCTGGTCCAGCGCCTGTCCGACGAGTACGCGGCCGCGCGCCGGCGCCTCGCGCTCGCCTGAGCGCCCGCGAACCGAGGCTGCGACCGCGCGCAGGATGACAGAGGGGTTTCGGTCGGGGCGGCAAGGCGTCGCCTCCCGATCCGCACGTCGGCGATGATCTTCTTTCGCGGGCGGCCGCGGCGGACTCAGGCCGAGCTCCGGCCCAGCCGTCCGTCGGGACGCGCCAGCGGCGGTTGCGCGGCCAGCCAGCGGCGGGCGACTTCGTCGCTCGGGAAGGCGTGGGTCTCGTACAGGCCGTGCAGGAACGAGTCGGCCCTCGGATGGGCGAACGGCAGCAAGCGCTCGTCGGTGGTCAGCAGCACGAGGTAGATGTTCGGGTTGGTGAAGCGCGCGCCGTAGCGGATCGCCGCGATCGGGTCGCTGGCCTCGATCTCGATCGCATGGTCGTCGATGGCCAGCAGGTCCTTGATGACGAACTGCAGGCCGTCGAAGCGCGCGTCGGCGCAGATCTCCTCGGCCGAGCGGACGTATTCCTGGGCCGTGACGAAGCCGGTGAAACGGGTCGTGACCCCGGCGGGTTCCCAGACGTTCTCGAAGGCCATGGCGAGCTCCGCCTCCAGGCGGGCAGGGCGCCGGTGCGGCGCCTGTCCACGAGTTCGATATTGAACCTGGCGCCGGAGCTCGGCAAGGGCCGGCTCAGGGCGCCTCGACGACCAGGCTGCTGTCGCACCCGCTCGCCGCGGAGATCCAGCGCCGCGCCAGGCGGCTCACGGCCGGGGCCAGCGCGGCGGGGAGCCGGGGCAGGACGGCGCGCGGGTCGGCGACCAGGCCGCAGCGGTAGAGCGCCATGTCCTCACTCCACGACAGCGCGGCGCAGGCGCCCGAGCGGCGGCCGCTGACGAGCACGCCCAGCGGGCAGGGCTCGGCCGCGCAGCAGACGCCGCAGCCGTTGCAGGGGGCGGCCTCGGCCGGTTTCGGCGGGGCCGCGGGATGGAGTCGGATGACCTGGCGGGGCATGCACCGGGACTGTGACAGGGCGTTTCACTTGCGGATCCGCGGAGAAAGTCCATGTTTTCAGGACAGAAGTGCAAAGGCATTGACTCAGGGTAAGTGCTACATTCATGGTCTGAAGTACCCCAATAGTCCTTCTGTGTCCCCTTGCTGGCATCCGATCCGCAGCAAGGCGTTTGCAATCCGCCTACCGGTAGAGCCGGGCCGCGGAAGGTTGTCCAACCCATCGTAGCCCTGGAAACCGGGGCGAAAGTGAGCGAAGAAATGATGGAACAAAGCAGGTCCAACTCCTACCTGTTCGGCGGCAACGCGCCGTACGTGGAGGAGATGTACGAGGCCTATCTCGAGAACCCCGGCTCCGTGCCCGACACGTGGCGCGCCTACTTCGACGCGCTCCAGCACGTCCCCGCGGCCGACGGCTCCGACTCCCGCGACGTGCCGCACGCCCCGGTGATCGAGTCCTTCGCGCAGCGCGCCAAGGCCAACGCCTTCGCCGTCAAGGCGAGCTCCACCGACCTGGCGATCGCGCGCAAGCAGGTCCACGTCCAGTCGCTCATCGCCGCCTACCGGTTCCTGGGCTCGCGCTGGGCCGACCTCGACCCGCTCAAGCGCGTCGAGCGTCCGCGCATCCCCGAGCTCGATCCGGCGTTCTACGACCTGACCGAAGCCGACATGGACATCACGTTCTCGGCGACGAACACGTACTTCTCGGCCAACGAGAACATGACGCTGCGCGAGATCGTGCGGGCGTTGCGCGAGACGTACTGCGGCACCATCGGCGCCGAGTTCATGCACATCACCGATCCCGGCGAGAAGCGCTGGTGGCAGGAGCGCATCGAGGCGATCCGCGGCAAGCCCGCCTTCAACGCCGCTGAGAAGAAGCACATCCTCGACCGCCTGACCGCGGCCGAAGGCCTCGAACGCTACCTGCACACGAAGTTCGTCGGCCAGAAGCGCTTCTCGCTGGAAGGCGGCGAGAGCTTCATCGTGTCGATGGACGAGCTGGTGCAGCGCGCCGGCACCAAGGGCGTGCAGGAAGTCGTGATCGGCATGGCCCACCGCGGCCGCCTGAACGTGCTGGTCAACACGCTGGGCAAGATGCCCAAGGACCTGTTCGCCGAGTTCGACCACACCGCGCCGGAAGACCTGCCCTCGGGCGACGTGAAGTACCACCAGGGCTTCTCCAGCGACATCACCACGGCGGGCGGTCCGGTCCACCTGTCGCTGGCGTTCAATCCGTCGCACCTGGAGATCGTCAACCCGGTGGCCGAAGGCTCGGTGCGCGCGCGCATGGATCGCCGCGGCGACTCCACCGGCGCGCAGGTGCTGCCGGTCATCGTCCACGGCGACGCCGCCTTCGCGGGCCAGGGCGTCGTCATGGAGACGCTCGCGCTGGCACAGACGCGCGGCTACTACACCGGCGGCACGGTGCACCTGGTCATCAACAACCAGATCGGCTTCACCACCTCCGACCCGCGCGACATGCGCTCCACCCTGTACTGCACCGACGTCGTCAAGATGATCGAGGCCCCGGTGCTGCACGTCAACGGCGACGATCCGGAAGCGGTCGTCCTGTGCACGCAGCTGGCGCTCGACTATCGCCAGCAGTTCAACAAGGACGTGGTGGTCGACATCGTCTGCTTCCGCAAGCTGGGGCACAACGAGCAGGACACGCCCAGCCTGACGCAGCCGCTGATGTACAAGAAGATCGCCGTGCACCCGGGCACCCGCAAGTTCTACGGCGACAAGCTGGTCGCGCAGGGCGTGCTGGGCGACACCGGTCCCGACGACATGGTCAAGGAGTTCCGCGCCGCCATGGACGCGGGCCGCCACACGCGCGACCCCGTCCTGACCAACTTCAAGGGCAAGTACGCCGTCGACTGGTCGCCCTTCCTCGGCAAGAAGTGGACGGACGCCGCCGACACGGCGATCCCCGTCACCGAGTTCAAGCGCCTGGCCGAGCGCATCACCACGGTGCCGGCCAACTTCAAGGTGCACCCGCTCGTCGAGAAGGTGCTGGCCGACCGCGCGGCGATGGGCCGCGGCGACATCAACGTCGACTGGGGCATGGGCGAGCACATGGCCTTCGCGTCGCTGGTGGCCTCGGGCTACCCGATCCGCCTGTCGGGCGAGGATTCGGGCCGCGGCACGTTCACGCACCGCCACGCCGTGCTGCACGACCAGAACCGCGAGAAGTTCGACACCGGCACCTATATCCCGCTGGAGAACGTCACCGACAAGCAGGCGCCTTTCGTCGTCATCGACTCCATCCTGTCGGAAGAGGCCGTGCTGGCGTTCGAGTTCGGCTATGCCTCGTCGGACCCGAACACGCTGGTGATCTGGGAAGCCCAGTTCGGCGACTTCGTCAACGGCGCGCAGGTCGTGATCGACCAGTTCATCGCGTCGGGCGAAGTGAAGTGGGGCCGCGCCAACGGCCTGGTGATGATGCTGCCGCACGGCTACGAAGGGCAGGGCCCGGAGCACAGCTCCGCGCGCCTGGAGCGCTTCATGCAGCTGGCCGCGGACACCAACATGCAGATCGTCCAGCCCACCACGGCCAGCCAGATCTTCCACCTGCTGCGCCGCCAGATGGTGCGCGCGTTCCGCAAGCCGCTGGTCATCATGACCCCCAAGTCGCTGCTGCGCAACAAGGACGCCACGTCGCCGATGTCGGAGTTCACCAAGGGCGAGTTCCGCACGGTGATCCCCGAGCTCGACGCGTCGATCGACGCCGCCAAGGTCAAGCGCGTGATCGCCTGCTCGGGCAAGGTGTACTACGACCTCGTCAAGAAGCGCGCCGAGCGCAAGTCGACCGACGTCGCGATCATCCGCGTGGAACAGCTCTATCCGTTCCCGCACAAGGCGTTCCAGGCCGAGATGAAGAAGTACCCGAACCTGGCCGACATCGTGTGGTGCCAGGACGAGCCGCAGAACCAGGGCGCGTGGTTCTTCGTGCAGCACTACATCCACGAGAACATGCTCGAGGGCCAGAAGCTCGGCTACGCCGGCCGCGCCGCCTCGGCCTCGCCGGCCGTGGGCTACGCCCACCTGCACCAGGAGCAGCAGATCGCGCTGCTGGAGCAGGCCTTCACGAAGCTCAAGGGCTTCATCCTGAGCAAGTAAGACATCGCACGCCCGCCGTGGCGCCGCGTTCCGGAGGGAACGGGCGCCTCGCGGCCGGGCACGCGTCCACGATCACACAAAGAGAATATTCATGGCCATCGTTGAAGTGAAGGTTCCGCAGCTGTCGGAGTCGGTGACTGAAGCAACCCTGCTGCAGTGGAAGAAGAAGGTCGGCGACGCGGTCGCCGTCGACGAGATCCTGATCGAGGTCGAGACCGACAAGGTCGTCCTCGAGGTGCCCGCGCCGTCCGCCGGCGTGCTCACCGAGATCGTGCAGGCCGACGGCGCCACGGTCGGTGCCGAACAGCTGATCGCGAAGATCGACACCGCGGCCACCGCCGGTGCCACCGCGCCCGCGCCGGCCCCCGCGCCGGCCCAGGCCGCCGCTGCTCCGGCCCCCGCGCAAGCCGCCGCTGCCGGCGGCGGCAAGGGCGACGTGGCGATGCCCGCCGCCGCCAAGCTGCTGGCCGACAACAACCTCAAGACGTCCGACGTCGCGGGCACCGGCAAGGACGGCCGCGTGACCAAGGGCGACGTGCTCGGCGCCGTCGCGGGCGGCACCAAGCCCGCCGCCGCGCCGCAGGCCGCCTCGCCCTCGCCCGCCCCGAAGGCACCGCTGCCCGCGGTCGCCGCACCGGCCATGTCCCTGGGCGACCGCCCCGAGCAGCGCGTGCCGATGTCGCGCCTGCGCGCGCGCGTGGCCGAGCGCCTTCTGCAGTCGCAGTCGCAGAA
>JAEKKH010000416.1 GCA_019510465.1 Burkholderiales bacterium | reverse complement strand
TGAAGTTCCTTGTCGTCATCGACCCGCTCAACACCGAGACGGCCGAGTTCTGGAAGAACCACGGCGAGTACCACGACGTGAAGAGCGAGGACATCCAGACGACGGTGTTCCGCTTCCCCAGCACCTGCTTTGCCGAGGAGGACGGCTCCCTCACCAACTCCGGCCGCTGGCTGCAATGGCACTGGAAGGGCGCCGAACCTCCCGGCGAGGCCAAGGGCGACCCCGAGATCATTGCCCAGCTCTTCATGCGCATGAAGGCTGCCTACGTGAAGGAGGGCGGCGCCTTCCCCGACCCCATCGTCAACCTGACCTGGCCCTATCTGCAGCCCACCAACCCCTCGGCCGAGGAGCTGGCCAAGGAGTACAACGGCAAGGCCCTGGCCGACGTCACCGACCCCAAGGACCCGACCAAGGTGCTGGCCAAGGCCGGCGAGCAGCTCAGCGGCTTCGGCCTGCTGCGCGATGACGGCTCCACGTCCAGCGGCTGCTGGATCTACGCCGGTGCCTGGACCCAGGCCGGCAACCAGATGGCACGGCGCGACAACGCCGACCCCTACGGCGTCGGCCAGACGCTGAACTGGTCCTGGGCCTGGCCGGCCAACCGTCGCGTGCTCTACAACGCCGCTTCCTCCGACCCCACCGGCAAGCCCTGGAATCCGAGGCGCAAGTTCGTGGCCTGGACGGGCGACAAATGGGGCGGCGCCGACGTCCCCGACATCCGGCCGGACGCCAACCCGAACGACGCCGACGCGGTGCGCCCCTTCATCATGACCGCCGAGGGTGTGGCCCGCCTGTTCGCGCCCACCGGCATGGTGGACGGCCCGCTGCCCGAGCACTACGAGCCCTTCGAGACGCCGCTGGCCACCAACCCCATGCACCCGAGCAACGCCAAGGCCAAGTGCAACCCGGCGGCGCGTGTCTTCAAGGGCGACATGGAGGCCTTCGGCACGCCCAAGGACTTCCCGTACGTGGCGACCAGCTACCGCCTCACCGAGCACTTCCACTACTGGACGAAGAACGTGCGCACGTCGGCCATCGTGCAGCCGCAGCAGTTCGTCGAGATCGGCGAGGAACTGGCCAAGGAGAAGGGCGTGGCCAACGGCGACTGGGTCAAGGTGACGAGCAACCGCGGCTTCATCAAGGCCGTGGCCGTCGTCACCAAGCGCATCGCCTCGTTGGACGTGGACGGCAAGCGCGTCCACACGGTGGGCCTGCCCAACCACTGGGGCTTCGTCGGGGTCGCGAAACCCGGCTATCTCGTCAACACGCTGACGCCCTTCGTGGGCGACGCGAACACGCAGACGCCGGAGTTCAAGGCGTTCACCGTGAACCTTGAGAAAGCCTGAGGGAGCGCGCCATGTCATCACTCCAATCCCTCGACATCGCCAAGCGCTCTGCGACGACCACGCCGCCGCCGCAGGCGCGCAAGAACGTCGCCGAGGTCGCCAAGCTCATCGACGTGTCCTCCTGCATCGGCTGCAAGGCCTGCCAGGTGGCCTGCATGCAGTGGAACGACCTGCGCGACGAGGTCGGCGACAACTACGGCAGCTACGACAACCCCCGCGACCTGACGCCGCAGAGCTGGACGGTGATGCGCTTCTCGGAGGTGGAGGTCGAGCAGGGCAAGCTGGAATGGCTGATCCGCAAGGACGGCTGCATGCACTGCGAGGACCCGGGCTGCCTGAAGAGCTGCCCGGCCCCCGGCGCCATCGTCAAGTACAC
>JAEKKH010000408.1 GCA_019510465.1 Burkholderiales bacterium | reverse complement strand
CCTGCGCGCCGTCGCGGATCCACGGCGATCGGCGCCGTTGCCTCGCGCGGGCCGAGTCAGCCGATCGCCTCGGCCACCTGCCGGCCCCACTGCCGGTAGCCCAGCAGCCCTGGATGGAAGCCGTCGCGCGCCATCCAGCCCTCGGGCGTCGCGTCCTCCTTGCCCGGCATGCGCGGCGCATCGGGCAGCGGGAGGTGAAGCCGCGTGGCCTGGCCTTCGAGATGGCGCACGAGGCTGCGATCGAGGTGCGAGGCGTCGCGGCCGAGGATCCAGCGCAGCGGCCGCGGCAGCAGTTCGAAGGTTCCCAGCGGCGGCAGGCCGCAATGCCAGGCGTGCGTCACCTGCGCGCGCGTGACGGCCAGCGCGTGGATCTCGTCGAGCGCCGCGAGGAACTGCGCGGGGCGCGTCTGGTCGAGGACGTCGTTGACGCCGAGCGCGGTGACCAGCAGGTCGGCCGTCTCCAGCTTCGCGCCCGCGAGCGCGCGCGCGGCGTCGGCCGCGGTGTGGCCGCTGGTGGCCACGAGCTGCCAGCCGACCGCCGCGCCGGTGCGCTCGGCCAGCGACTGCGCGAGCTGGCCCGCGAAGGCTTCGTCCTGCGTGCCGACCCCCACGCCCGCCGCCGACGAATCGCCGACGATCAGCACGCGCAGCGCGACGCGGCCGCGGCCCGCGACGCCGCGGCGCTCGCCCGCGGCCTCGGGCAGGCGCAGCGCGTTGTCGCGCACGCGCCGGCCCTGCGCGAGCAGCACCGGCAGCAGCGCGAGCTTGTACGCCTGCGTCGCCAAGCGCCGCGGCGCGGGCGTCGACGGCGCGGGCGTGCCGCGGCGCGCAGGCAGCGGCGGCAGCTCGGAGGCGCTCATCGCCGCTTCAGAACTTCGAGAAGTCCGGCTTGCGCTTCTGGAAGAAGGCCTGGAACGCCTCCATCGCCTCGGGGCTGCGCAGGCGCTTGCCGAAGATCTCGGCCTCCGTGCGGATCGTCTCCTCCACGAGCGACTTCTGCGCGCGGCGCATCAGCGCCTTGCTCTCGCGCACCGCGCCCGGCGGCAGCGCGTTGAAGCGCTCGGCCATGCGGCGCGCGTGGTTGACCACCTCGGCCGCCGGCAGCACCGCGTTGGCGATGCCCATCTCGACCGCGGCCTCGCCGTTGAAGGGCTCGCCCAGCAGCAGCAGCTCGGTGGCCTTGGCATGGCCCACGCGCTGGGTCACCAGCAGGCTCGACGCGTATTCCGGCACCAGGCCCAGCCCGACGAACGGCATCGCCAGGCGCGCCTCGTCGCTGACGTAGACCAGGTCGCAGTGCAGCAGCATCGTCGTGCCGATGCCGATCGCCCCGCCGGTGACGGCCGCGACCACGGGCTTGCCGCACTCGGAGAGCGCCTTCATGAACTGGAACACCGGCGAGTCCTCGCCCTGCGGCGGGCGCATCATGAAGTCCTCGAGGTCGTTGCCCGAGGTGAAGATGCCCGGCTGGCCGGTGATGAGCACGGCGCGGATCGCGGCATCGGCGTCGGCCGCGGCGATGGCCTCGGCCATCGCGGTGTACATCGCCTGCGTCAGGGCGTTCTTCTTCTCGGGGCGCGCGATCTCGATGACGGCGACGCCGTTCGTGTTGACGGTGCGGATGGTCATGGCTGAACCTCGTGTTGTCTCGTCGTGGATTGTCCGCGCGAGTGCCGCGGACGTGAAGACGGCGGCAGGGCCGGCCAATCGCGGATAGCGACCTTCCGACTGCCTGCCGCCG
>JAEKKH010000185.1 GCA_019510465.1 Burkholderiales bacterium | reverse complement strand
GGCCGCCGTCGCGCTCATCCGCCCTGCAGCCGCCGCACCAGTCGCGCCGCCCAGCCGGGCGACTGCGGCGAGCCGACCTGCACCAGGATCGCCGAGACGTTGTCGCGGCCGCCGGCCTCGTTGGCCGCGTCCACCAGCGCCGAGGCGACCTCGGCCAGCGGCTTGCCCGCGGCCAGGTGCTCGGAGATCTTCCCGTCGTCGAGCATGTCGGTCAGGCCATCGGAGCACAGCAGGAAGATGTCGCCGACCTGCGCCTCGTGGTCGTGCACCTCGAGCTCGATCTCGTCCTCGATGCCCAGCGCTCGCGTGACGATGTTGCGGTAGCGCGGGTCGAGGACGGCGTCGACCGACAGTGCGCCGATGGCGATCTGCTCGTCGACCCAGCAGTGGTCGCGGGTGATCTGCTCGAGGTTGCCGGCGCGCCAGCGGTAGCAGCGCGAGTCGCCCAGGTGTGCCACCGTCATGCGGTCATGCATCAGCACCGCGATCACCAGGGTCGAGCCCATGCCCTCGTAGTCGGGCTCGCGGCGGGCCGCGGCGATGATGCTGGAGTTGGCGCGCGCCGCGGCGAAGCGCATGTCCTCGTGCAGGCCGGCGCGGTCGATCGACACCGGCTCCGCATGCAGGTGCGGCAGCGCGGACGCGAGCTCGTCGAAGATCTCGTCGACCGCCATGCGGCTCGCGACTTCGCCGGCGGCGTAGCCGCCCATGCCGTCGGCCAGGATCGCCAGGCCCAGGCCTGCGTCGAACCGGACCGCGTCCTCGTTGGCGGACCGCACGCGGCCCGGGTCGGTGCGCGAGGCGATCTCGCAGTGGGGTGCGGTGGTGCTCAGGGTGGCCATCTCAGTGCCGCCCGGCCGCCCGAAGGCACTGAGACGCCCCCTCGGGGGGCAGCGAACAAAGTGAGCGTGGGGGCTGTTTCATGTCAGTGCCGCCCGGCCGCCCGAAGGCACTGAGACGCCCCCTCGGGGGGCAGCGAACGAAGTGAGCGTGGGGGCTGTTTCATGTCAGTGCCGCCCGGCCGCCCGAAGGCGCTGAGACGCCCCCTCGGGGGGCAGCGAACGAAGTGAGCGTGGGGGCTGTTTCATGTCAGTGCCGCCAGACGGGGTCCAACGAGGCCCCTTGCTGCACGGCGCGCTCCTTGAAGAAGACTGCGACTCGGTAGTCGCGGGCGACGCCGGGGGCGCCGTCGGCATAGAGCTCCATCAGCCGCTGCGACGACGGCGCGTGCCCGCGCTGGCTCGACTCGCGGTACAGGGCGATCGCCGCCGGGACCTGGGACTGCAGCTCGAGCTGGCGCGCCCGCGCGTACAGCTCGTCGACCGGCAGGTGGGTCTCGTCGATGTGCGACATCGGCGTGTGCGGCGGCCCGGGCACCGCGGCGGCGGTGGGCACCATCATCGGCGCGGCCATCGGCTGTTCGACCGGGTGCAGCGGCGGCAGGGGCGTGGCGTTGGACGCGAGCAGCACCTCGGCCGGCGGCGTCGCCACCGGTGCCGCCTGACGCGCCGCCGCGGCCTGGCGCGCCGCCGCCGCGGAGGCGGCGCGCGCCTGGGCGCGGGTCATGTGTTGCGGCTTGGGCGCGGGCGCCGCGGCGACCACGGGCGGCGGCGGCACCGGCACGGGGGCGGCGGACCGGGACGGCACGCTGGGCGCGGCGATGCCGTCGGACGCGCCCGACGGGATGACCGCCGTGGTGCCGGCCGCCACCACCGCGCGGGCGCGCTTCTCGCGCTGTTCGCGCAGCGCGCGCTCGAGCGACGCGATGACCTCGTCGGACGCCGGTCCCTGCTGGCGTTGCAGCGCGTCGAGTTCGGCCGCGAGCCCCTTCGCATCGCCGGGCGGCGGCGCGGCGCGCGGCGCGCCGCCATCGGCCGCGCATCCGGCCAGCAGGGCCAGCGCCGCGAGCGCGGCTGCCAACGGGCACGCGCCGCGCGACCCCGTGCCGGCAACGGCGGCGGAAAGCGAACTGAACTTCATGCGCGTCATGAACGACCCTGCTGCGTCCGGTGGCGGCGTCGACGGACGTCGCCCGGAATCGCGGTTGACCCGACAGTAACCGCATCGTCCACGCCCCGCAACGCGGGCGCGCCCGCGTTCGCGATCGCGCGGACTCGACGAACCGGTGACTGCGCCGGCCTGCTCACTTCTTGCGTCGCAGCTTCTTGCCCTGCTCGGCGTAGGCGCGCGCGAACTCCTGATTGAGCAGGCGGTCGAAGTGGTCCTCGGCTTCCTTCTCGAGCTCGCCGTACATCGCCAGAAAGCTCTCCCACAGCTTGGCCTTGTGCAGCGCCGGCATCACGCTGTCGAGGGCGCCCGACTTCTTGATGCGCTTCTCCACGGTGTCCGGCGCGAACATCTTCAGCGCGGCGAGCAGGGCCGCGCGCGTGCCGGCCATCACGGCCATCTCGTGGGCGCAGACGTCGTTGACGGCGTCGCCGATGGCCTTGTTCGGCTGCAGGAACAGCTTGTTGCCGTGCTGGCGAACGTCGACGAGGTAGCGCAGCGCGTCGCGCGCGGAATCGGAGTGCTTGAGCGGGTTGTTCTCGCGCGAGGCGATCATCGTGCGGTCCTCGATGCGCAGCTCGTTCTTCAGCTGCGCCCGCATCTCGAGCATCTGGTACAGGCCGTTGACCGTGAGGTTCAGCAGCTCGCCGATGATGCGGATCGTCTCCATCGGATGCGCCGCGTCGAGATCGCCCGGATCGAGCTCGAGCGCCTGCGCGAGCACGGCCAGCGCCTGCGCGCCGTCGGCCGACGGGCCCGCCGCGGCCACGGTGGGCGCGGCGACCGGCGCGGCCGCCGCCTGCGGTGCGGCGCGCGGCGTCGCGGCCGGCGTGCGGCGCACGGGCGCAGGCGCGGCCATGCCGGCCATCAGGTCGATGTCCAGCGGATCGATCGCTGGCGGCGGCGTCGCCGGCCGCGCGGGCGCGACGGGCGCGGGCGCCGGCGCGCGCACGGCGGGGCCGAAGTCCTTGTCGAGCGCCGAGAAGATGTCGTCGTCGAACGGATCGGGCAGCGTGTTGTGGCCCTGCGCGGGCATCGCCACGTTGACGTCCTGCTGGCGGTACAGGCCCTGTGCCTGGTCGCTGAGCGGGGCTTGCGAGGCGGGCTTGGACAGCAGCCCGCCGTCCAGGCCGAGGAAGGCGTCGAGCGCGCTGGCGCCGGTGTCGTCGCGGCCGAACGCCGGCGCGCGGTTGGCCGCTGGCTCGGGACGCGTGCGCGAGGCCGACGGCGCGGCGTCCAGCATCTGGCCGAGCGCGGTGGCGCTGGGGTCGGTCTCGATCTGGTGCGACAGCGGCGCCGGCGACGGCGCGCGGCGCGCGGCGGGCACGACCGGCTGGGCCCAGTTCGGCGACGTGTCGAACTGCGAATCGCGACCTCCGGTGGCCGGTGGCGCCGGCACCAGCGAGGCCATCATGTCGAGGCTGTCGGCGCGCGCATTGGCGGAATAGCCGAACGCGGCCAGCGGATCCTTGGCGGACGGCGTGTTCTGCAATTCAGCCACCAGCAGGTAGTCGCCCAGCTGGATGCGATCGCCGTGCGACAACTCCACCGCGGCGCCCGGCGGCACGGCGTTGTCGTTGACGCTGCAGCCGTTGACCTTGGAGATGACCTTGAGCGAGTACTTGCCGTCGCGGCAGCGGATCTCGAGATGCTCGCGCGAGATGTAGCGATCCGGACTCGGCAGCGGCAGCGAACACGTGTTGCTGCGGCCGATGCGTCCGCCACTGGCTCCGAAGCGCGCATTGATCGCTTGCGGCTGGTCGGGCGGGGGGCAGCGGAGTGCGCGGACGACGAGTTCCATGGCAATGACGTGAGAAGACGAAAATGATTATCGCCGTCTGGATCCCTCGCGCACGCGCGACACCCGAAATGGGGAGATCCTGCACATGCTTGCTCAGCTGGCGCGCGGCGTGGCCAGGGTTTCCCCCTGCGTTGCGCCGCCGCCAATCGCGTCATGCCGCATCGAGGCACGCGTCCGTCGGCCGCATCGCCCCGCCGGCCGGCCGCATGGACGGACGTTCAGTCGACGCCCTTGCACTTGTTGGCTTCCTTGAGGAAGTCCTTGCCCTCCGCCGCCGTCGGCTTGCGGTAGATCGCGCACAGGCGCGAGCGGGCTCCCGGCGCGCCCATCGCGTCGGCGCGCTCCATCAGGCGGATGCCCTCGGGCACGTGGCCGGCCAGGTAGGCCTCGTAGCCCCTGCGGAACGTGTCGGCGGCGTCCGCCTTCGGGTCGGCCTTGGGCTTGGTGGTTTCCGCGTCGGCCTTGGCCTTCGCGTCGGCATCGGCCTTGGCCTTGGCCTTCGCGTCGGCGTCGGCCTGCGCCTTGGCCGCGGCGTCCGCGTCGGCCTTGGCCTTCGCGGCGGCATCCGCCTGCGCCTTGGCGGCATCCGCGTCGGCCTTGGCCCTGGCGCGCGCCTCGGTCCTGGCCTTGGCGTCGGCTTCGGCCTTGGCCTTGGCGGCGGCGTCCTCCACGGGTTGGGTCGCCGGTGCCGGGGCGGGCGTCGGTGCGGAAGCCTGTTCGGCCGGCGCGGGGGCCGGCGTCGGCGCGGGAGCCGGAGCGGGCGCCTGCACCGGCGGCGGGACCGGCGTGGGCGCGGTGACCGCGCTGGCCGCCGGCGGCGGCGCGTAGTCGACCTTGGGGGCGGGTGCCGGACGCAGCACGAACCAGGCGCCGGCGGCGACCGCGACGACGGCCAGGCCGGCGATCGGCACCAGCATGCTCTTTTTCTTGTCGTCCGCGGGCGCGGGCACCGGCGCGGGCGCCTCGGCGCGCGGCTTGCGCGGCTCCGGCGGCGGCGCGGGCGTGGAGGTGCGCTGCTCGGAGACAGGGCGGACCATCGTCGTCTCGGCGTCGTCGGCGGCGGCGTGCGGCGCGCGGCCGATCATCGTCGCCTCGGGATCGACTTCCTTGAGTGCGGCGGCATCGCGCGCCTTGCGGGCCGCGGCGTCCGCGTCGGCCTTGCGGGCGGCCTCCTCGTCGGCCTTGCGGCGCGCCTCGAAGGCGGCGCGTTCCCGGGCGGCCGCATCGGCTTGCGCCCTGGCCTCGGCTTCGGCCTGCCGCCTGGCCTCGGCCGCGGCCTTCTTGCGCGCCTCCTCGTCGGCCTTGGCCTGGGCCGCCTCAGCGGCCTTCTGCCTGGCCTGTTCGTCGACGGCGCGCCTGGCCTGCGCCTGCGCGGCCTTCCTGGCCTCGGCGTCGGCCTTGCGGCTCGCCTCGTCCTCGGCCTTCAGGCGGGCGGCTTCCGCTTGGCGCTCGGCCTCGGCCTTCGCGGCGCGGGCCGCTTGCTCGTCGGCCACGCGCCTGCTCTCGGCCGCGGCTTCCTGCTCCGACTTCCGACGCGCGGCCTCGGCGGCCTGGCGTTGCGCCTCGGCAGCGGCCTCGACGCGCGCGTTCTCCTCCGCCAGTGCCCGCTCCTCGGCGGCACGCTGGTGTTGCGCGGCCTCGGCTTCGGCCTTGGCGCGGGCGGCGGCCTCGGCCAGCTGGCGTGCCTTCTCCTCGGCCTGGCGCTTGGCCTCGGCCTCGGCCTTGCGGCGCGCCTCTTCCTCGGCCCTTGCCTTGGCGGCCTCCGCCTCCCGGCGGGCCTGCTCCTCGGCCTGGCGCTTCTTCTCGGCAGCCTCGGCCTCGGCCTTCTTGCGCACGGCCTCGGCTTCGGCGGCGCGGCGCGCCTGTTCCTCGGCGATGCGCCTGGCCTCGGCCGCCGCGCGCGCGCGCTCGCGCGCCGCGTCCGCTTCCGTGCGCAGGCGCGCGACGAAATCCTTCTGCGCCTGCAGTTGCGCCTCGACGACCGCCAGGCGTTCGGCCTGCGGCATCGGCAGCTTCAGCGGCTGGGCCTGCACGGTCGCGAAGCCCTTGGCGACCTGCTCGACGCTCGCGGCCAGCTTGTCCAGGCGGCCCTGGATCGGGACGATGGGCAACTCGCCGGCGGCCGGATCGAGGCCCTCCAGCGCGCGCGACTCGTTGCCCCAGGCGCCGTCCTGGCCGGACAGGCGCTTCTCGAGCACCTCGAGCTTCTGCTCGAAGCCGGCGAGCGCCGCCCTGCTCTCGCGCTCGACGCGCTCGGCCAGGGCGTCCTGCGCGTCGGCGGCGGCCGTCATCGCGGCCAGGCGCGCCTCGAGTTCGGCCTGGGCGGCCGGGGCCAGCGCATACGACTGCGCGACGAATTCGGCGATGGCCGCGGCAGTCTCGCGCAGCTTGCCGGCCGCCGCCCGTCCGGCCAGGACGTGGTCGGAGCCGCCCACCAGCAGCGTGTTCTGCGCGAACAGCGCCTGGCCGGACTCGTCCAGCGCCTTCGCTTCGGCCAACTGCGCCTGCGAGCTGGCCATCCACTGCTCGAAGTGGGCCTGCGCCTCGGCCTCCGCGGCGCGTTGTTCGGCCTCGGCCTGCTGCAGCTCGACCTCGGCGCGCCTGGACTCTTCCTCGAGCCTGCGCCTGGCCTCCTCGGCGCGCCGGCGCGCTTCCTCGATGGCCGCGCCGCGGCCGCCGGCCGAGCGGCCGGCCGGCCCGGTCGAGCCGGTCGAGCCGGTCGTCCCGGTGCCCGTGCTGCCCGTGCCGGTGTGCGTGCTGCCCGTGCCGGTTTGCGTGCTGCCGACGCCGGTGCGCTCGGACGGCAGCAGGCCTTCCTGCAGCGCCTTGAGCGCGTCGGCCGACATGATCATCGTCGACTCGGACTCGTCCTCGGAGTCGGCCAGGCCGACCGCGGCCGTCAGCTCGCGGCTGAATTCGGCGGCGCTGGTGAAGCGCTCGGCCGGCACCTTGGCCAGCGCCTTGAGGACGACCGTGTCGATCGCCTCGGGGATGGACGGGTTGTGGCTGGAGGGCGGCTTGGGCGCCTCCATCAGCACCTTCTGCATGACGGCCACCATGCCGCCCGAGAACGGCCGTTCGCCGACCAGGAACTGGTACAGGATGACGCCGGCCGCGTACAGGTCGGAACGCGCGTCGGCCGTCTCGCCGCGGATCTGCTCCGGCGCCATGTAGCTGGGCGTGCCAAGCACCGTGCCGGCGTGCGTCTTGGACGTGGAATCGATGCGGGCGATGCCGAAGTCGCCCAGCTTCACCGAGCCGTCGTCGGTGACGAAGATGTTGTCCGGCTTGACGTCGCGGTGGATGACCCCGCGGCTGTGCGAGTAGCCGAGGGCATCGAGCAGCTCGCCCATCAGCCGCACGATCTGCGACATCGAGAACGGGTGCTTGGCGGCGAAGAAGGACTTCAGCTCCTTGCCCTGCACGAACTCCATGACGATGAAGGACAGGCCCTTCTCCTCGCCATAGTCGTAGATGCCGACGATGTTCTTGTGGTTGAGGCGGCCGGCGGCCTTGGCCTCGATCAGGAAGCGCCGCGAGTGCTCCTCGGCCTCCTCGGCGTCGAGCTCGTCCTTCTTGATCGTCTTGATGGCCACGATCCGGTCGATGATCGGATCGAATCCCTCATAGACGATGCCCATCGCACCCTTGCCGATCGCTCGGCGGATCTGGTACTTGCCCAGTTGTTTGGGTACGTCGCTCAAAGGGCTTGTGGATCAACGACGATGCCCGGCGAGCCGGGCATCGGAACGGCCGCCGCGACTCGTCGCGCGGCGCCCGCAGGTTCATGTCACGACGATCCGGGCGGGGCGCTCGGGCCCCGCCAGGATCACTTGCCCGCCGAACAGGCCTTGTCGGCGGCGATGGCCGTCGGCGATGTTACCCGAGAGTCACACGGCGTCGCACCGAGGTCGCCCGCGATCTCGTCGATGCCCGGCGGGACGCGGCCGATCGTGGTCACGTAGCCCTTGCGGATCGCGAAGTCGAGGTTTTCCGTGCCGAACGCCGCGTCGGCGGCATCCTGCGAGGCCGCCGTCAGGATGTTGGCGATCACGGAGTCGGCGATGGACGTCGTCTGGCCCAGCACGTTGACGCAGGTCGCCATGTCGCAGAAGAAGGTCTGCGACGAGATGGTCGACTGCGGCTGCAGCAGCGCGGTCTGCTGCTGCGAGCTCACGCGGAACCAGGCGCTGCTGCCCGCGCTGAACTTGACGATCAGGCCGCTCTGGCCGGAGGCGCCCAGCAACGAGATGATCGCATCGGCATCGAGCAGCCCGAGCGTCGGCGTGACCTTGCCGACGTTGCCGCCGCCGGCGGTGTCCAGCGACACCGTGGTGCCCGCCGCCGCATCGATGGCGCCCAGCTTGTTGACGCCCTGGATCGTGTTGGCCTTGAGGGTGACGTCGCCGCCGGTGGACTTCAGGGTGCCGTCCAGCGACAGCGCGCCGCCCGCCGAGACCTGCACGCTCTTTGCCGTGACATAGCTCAGCGAGGTGTTGCCGGTGGAGGTGACGTCCAGCTTGCCGCCGATCGCCATCGGCGTCGCGAGCGTGCCCTGGTCGAGCGTGACCTTCGCGCCACTGATCGTCAGGCCGCCGTTGAACGTGCCCTTGGTCGTGACGTCGCCGGTGGAGGCCAGCGTCACGTCGCCCGTGGCGGTGACGCTGGCGTCGATCGCGTGCGCGTCGCTCAGGCTGATCGTGTGGCCGGTGGCCGTGATCGCGCCCTGCAGGTTGGTGCCCGGCGACGCGAGCAGGATGTCGCCCGTGCCGGCATTGAACGTCGACAGGCCCGAGACCGCGAGCGCACCCGACTGGCTGACGCCGCCGCCGTTGGTCGTCAGCGCGCCGTTGACCGTCGTGCCCGCGGCCCCGAAGGCCACGCTGGTGCCGGTCGCGTTGAGCGCGCCGGCGCTGCCGTCGACCGTCAGGCCGCTGGCCGAGGTCAACGTGGCGCTGCCGTTGGCCGCGAGGTGCGCCGTCAGCGCCGACGCGTCGGCCAGCGTGACGTTGGCGCCCGAGGCCGTCACCGCGCCGCCGAGGGCGTTGGCGGTGTCGGCGAGCGTGACGTTGCCCGAGCCGGCGGCCAGCGTGCTGGTGCCGGTGACCGACAGCGTGCCGGCCTGCGTGATGTCGCCGGCCGTCGACGTGGCGGCCAGGTTGCCGCCGACGGCGAGCGTGCTGCCGCCGAGGGTGACCGCCGACCCGGTGGCGGTGAGGTTGCCGGTGCTGTTGCCGTCGACCTGCAGCGCCGCGCCGGACTTCACCACCGCGCTGCCGACGTTGTTCAGGCTCACCTTCAGCGCGCCCGCCTGTTCGACGTCCGCCGACGCGGCCGTGACCGTGACGGTGCCGCTGGTGGCGCCGTCGGCGATCAGCTGCGAGCCCGCGACGAGCGTCGCGCTGGTGGCCGTCAGGTGCGCCGTCAACGCGTTGGCATCCGACAGCGTCACAGCGCCGCCGGTGGCCGTGACGGCGCCGCCGAAGTCGTTGGCGACATTGGCCAGCGTGACGGCATGGCCGCCGCCGTCGAGCGTGGACGTGCCCGTCACCGCCAGGGTGCCGGATTGCGTGATGCTGCCGGTGCCGCTGCTGGCCGCCAGGTTGCCGCCGACCGTCGTGGCCCCGAGCACCAGGCCGTTGCCGTTGGCCGTCAGCGCGCCGCTGGTGTTGCCGTCGACCGCCAGCGCGCCGCCCGCGTTCAGGGTGGCCGAACTCGCGCCACCGAGGTGCGCGTTGAGCGCATTGGTGTCGGTCAGGCTGATCGCCCCGCCGGTGGCGGAGACGGCGCCGGTGAAGTCGTTGCCCGCGTTGGCCAGGGTGATCGCGCCGGTGCCGGCGTTGAGCGTGCTGGTGCCGCCGACCGTCAGCGCGGCCGATTGCGTCATCGCGCCGTTGCCGACGGCCGCGAGGCTGCCGCCGACCGTGCCGTCGACCGCCAGCGCACCGCCCGCGTTGAGCGTGGTCCCGGCGCTGCTGGTGACGTGCGCCGCCAGCGCGTTGGCGTCGGCGAGAGATACCGTGCTGCCGGCGGCGGTGACGGCGCCGCCGAAGTCGTTGCCGGTGGTGACGAGCGTGATGGCCGCGGTGCCGGCGTCGAGCACGCTGGGGCCGCCCACCGTCAGCGCCGCCGTCTGCGTGATCGGGCCGGTGCTGGTGGCGCCGAGGGCGCCGCCGACCGTGCCGTCGACCGACAGCGCGCCGCCTGCGCCCAGGGTGGCGTTGCCGCTGCTGTTGACGTGGGCTGTCAGCGCATTCGCGTCCGCCAGGCTGACACTGCTTCCGCTGGCCGTGACCACGCCGCCGAAATCGTTGGCCGGATTGGCCAGCGTGACGGCGCCGGCGGTGGCGTCCAGGGTGCTCGCGCCCGTGACGGCGACCGCACCGGTCTGCGCGATGGCGCCGGTGGACGCCGTGGCCGTCAGCGTGCCGCCGACCGTGGTGGCCCCCAGCGAGACGCTGCTGCCGGCGGCCGACAGGTTGCCGGTGGTGGCGCCGTCGACCGTGACGGCGCCGCCCGCGTTCAGCGTGGCGCTGCTGGCGGCCGCCAGGTGCGTGCTCAGCGCACCGGAATCGGCAAGCGTGACCGCGCCGCCGGTGGCCGTGACGAGGCCGCCGAAGTGGTTGCCCGCGCTCGACAGCGTGATGCCGGCGCTGCCGGCGTCCAGCGTGCTGGCCCCGCCGACGACGACCGGGTTCGCGCCGGCGATGCCGCCGTGGCCCGTGACGACCAGCGTGCCGCCGACGGTGCTCGCGCCCAAGGTGACGGCCGTGCCGTTCAGCGCGAGGTTGCCGGTGGCGGTGCCGCCCGCCGACAGCGCGCCCGTCGAGGTCAGCGCCACGTTCGCGCCGGCGAACGTGCTGGCGTTGGAGCCCAGGTTGTTGGCGGCGTTGGTCAGCGTGATGTCGTGGCCGGTGGCCGTCAGCGCCACGTTGTTCGACAAGGTGAGCGCGCCGGTCTGGATGATCGTGCCGGTGCCGCCGTCGGCCTGCAGCGCCCCGGTGGAGGTGGCGCCGAACACGATGCCGTTGCCGCTGGCGGCCATGTTCGTGCTGCTGCCGTCGACGCTCAGCAAGCCGCCCGCGACCAGCGCGGCGTCGCCGCTGCCGGTGACGTGCGCCGTCAGCGCGTTGATGTCGGTCAACGCGATCGCGCCGCCGTGGGCCGTGACGGCGCCGGCGAAGTCGTTGCCCGGATTGGCCAGCGTGATCGCGGCGCTGCCGGCGTCGAGCGTGGTGGTGCCCGTCACCGCGACGTTGCCCGTCTGCGCGAGGGTGCCCGCGCCGCTGTTGGCGGTCAGCGCGCCGTGCACCGACGTCGAGCCGCCGCCGAAGACGATGCCCTGGCCGGCGATGGTGAGGTCGCCCGCGCTGGTCGTGCCGTCGACGCCCAGCACGCCGGCAGTGGCCGTCAGGTTGGCGCTGGTGGCGCTGGCCAGGTGCACGGACATCGCGTCGGCGTCGACGATGGTCACCGCGCCGCCCGTGGCCGTGACCGCGCCGAAATTGTTGGTGGCCGCGGCCAGCGTGATCGCGTTGGCGCCGGCGTCCAGCGTCGCCAGGCCGGCGGCGTGGATGTCGCCGCTGCCGGTCTCCGTGATCGTGGACGTCGACGTGGCGTTGAACGTGCCGGTCGCGTTGATGTGGTTGCCGATGGTCAGCGCGCCGCCGCCGAGGGTGACGTTGCGGGCGCTGATGTCGCCGCTCGTGCTCAGGCCGCCGCCGGCGGTCAGCGACACGTCGCCGCTGGTGGAGATGGCGCCGCCCGGGATGGTCAGCGTCGCGCTCGAGCCGTAGGCCGCCAGCGTCAGGTCGCCGGTGCCCACGGGCATGTTGGGCGTGACGGCGAGGTTGCCGGCGGCGCCGATGTTGATCGCCGAGGCGGTCGCGCTCACCTGGCCGGTGAAGGCGTTGCTGGCGTTGGCCAGGGTCACCGTCCCGCCGTTGAGCGTGCTGGTGCCCGCGACCGACACCGCGCCGCTCTGCGCGATCGCGCCGGCGCCGGCGTTGGCCACCAGGGCCCCGCCGACCGCGGTCGCGCCGGCGCCGAAGGTGATGCCGGAGCCGGTGGCCGTGAGGTCGGCGCTGGTGGTGCCCGAGATGGTCAGGGCGCTCGCGTCGGTGACGTTGACGGTGCTGCCGCTGACCGTGACCGCACCGACGAGGCTGTTGGACGCGCCGGTCAGGGTGATCGTGTTGCCGGCGCCGGCGGCCGTCAGCGACGTCGCGCCCGCGGCCGCGACGGTGCCGGCCGTCTGCGAGATGGCGCCGCCCGTGGCGTGCAGCGCCAGGTCGTGGCTGGCCGTGACGTCGTTGCCGACGCTGACACTGGTGCCGGTGAGCGACACGTCGTGGCCGCTCAGCGCGCCGGCCGTGGTGAGCGCCCCGCCGGTGGTCAGCGAGATGTTGCCGGTCGTCGCGACGGCCGTCGGACCGCTCAGCGCGCCGGTGGACGCCAGCGTGAGGTCGCCGGTGCCGCCGGTCAGCGTGACGTTGGCGTCGAGCGGGCCGGTGGCCGCGATGCTGACCGAGGTGCCCGTGGCGGTGACCGTGCCGCCGAAGGTGTTGGCGCCGTTGGCGAGCGCCACGTTGTGGCTGCCCGCGTTCAGCGAGCTGGTGCTGCCCACGGTGAGCGTGTTGCCCTGCGTGATGTCGGCGCTGCCGCTGCTGGCCGTCAGCGTGCTGCCGACATGGAGGGCGCCGGAGCCGCTGCCGAGCGCCACGCCGTTGCCGCTGGCCGACAGGGTGCCGGTGGTGGCGCCGTCGACGGTCAGGGCGCCGGTGGACGTGAGCGCGCCGTTGGTGGTGTTGGCCAGGTGCACGCCCAGGACGCCGGTGTCGCCGATCGTGGCGGTGCCCGCGTGGTTGACGCTGACCAGGCCGCCGAACGTGTTGCCGATGGCGCCGAGCGTGATGTCGGCGCCGGCGGCGTCGAGGCTGCTGGTGCTGCCGACCGCGACGGTCCCGCTGCTCTGCGTGATGGCGCCGCCCGCATGGACGGACAGCGAATTGGCGCTGACCGGGCCGAGCGCGACCGCGCCGGTCGACGTGAACGACGCCGTGCCGGTGGTGTTCGCGCCCCAGGACGTGATCGCGTTGCCGGCGTTGCCGATCGTGGCGCCGCCGGTGCCCGCGCCGAAGGTGGTGCTGGCGGCGGTGATGGCGTCGCCGCCCGTCTGCGTGACGTTGCCCGTGACGCCCGTGGCCGTCGTCAGCGACGTGGCCGTGATGTTGTCCAGCACGAGGCTGGAGGCGGTCAGCGTGGTGGCGCCCCCGCTGGAAGCGACGTGGCCGATCGTGCTGGTCGCGCTGCCCGCGGTGATGCTTCCCGAGCCCGCCGTGAACGTCGCGCCGTTGGTGATCGCCAGGCCCGTTCCAGCGGCATGCGAGATGACGCCATTGCCGGCGCTCGTGTCGACGACCAGCGATGCCGCCGTCACGTTGCCCACGTTGACGCCACCGTTGTTGGTGAAGCTCGCGGACCCGGTCGTGTTGGCGCCGTACGTGCCGATCGTGTTGCCGTTGACGAGCGTCACCCCGCCGGTACCCGCATGCAGGTCGGTCGTGGTGGCGGTGATCGTGTGGCCACCGGTCTGCGTGACGCTGCCAGCGGCGCCCGTGGCCGTCGACAGCGAGGTGGCGGTGATGTCGTCCAGCGCCAGGCTGGTCCCCTTCAGCGTGGTGGCCCCGCCGCTGGACGCGACATGGCCGATCGTGCTGGAGGTGCTGCCGGCCGAGACGCCGCCCGTGCCCGCCGTGATCGTCAGCCCGCCACTGATCGACAGGCCCGTGCTGGCCGCCTGCGAAACGCTGCCGTTGCCCGCGCTGGTATCGACCGTCAGGCCGGTGGCCGTCACGTTGCCCAGGTTGACCCCGCCGCTGTTCGTGATGCTCGCCGCGCCCGTGGTGCTGACGCCGTACGTGCCGATCGAGTCGCCGTTGACCAGCGTGACGCCGCCGGTGCCCGCGTGCAGGTCGGTGGAGGTGGCCGTGATCGTGCCGCCGCCGCTCTGCGTGACGCTTCCCGCCGCGCCGGTGGCCGTCGTCAGCGTCGAGGCGTCGATGGTGTCGAGCACCAGCGTGCTCGCCTTGAGCGTGGTGGCGCCACCGCTGGAAGCGACATGGCCGATCGTGCTGGCCGTGCTGCCCGCCGTCACGCTGGCGCTGCCGGCATCGATCGTCAGCCCGCCGCTGACCGACAGGTCGGTGCCGGCGACCTGGGTCACCGCGCCGTTGTTGGCATGCGTGTCGACCGTGAGCGCGGGAGCCGTGATGCCCGACAGCGCGACGCCGCCGCTGCCGGCGTTGAGCGTGGCGCTCGTCGTCGCATGGATCGCGCTGCCGGTCCGTTGCGACACGCTGCCCGTCGCGCCGGTGTTGGTCGTCAACGTCGTCGCTGAAATGTTGTCCAGCACCAGGCTGGCGGCCGTCAGGCTCGTGGCATGGCCAGCGGAGAAGAGGTGTCCGATGGTGCTGGCGGTGCTGCCGACGGCGATGTCGCCGGAGCCGGCCAGGATGGTCGCGCCGTTGGTGATCTGCAGGTCGGTGCTCGCGGCCTGGCCGACGGTTCCGTTGCCGCCGCTCGTGTCGACCGTCAACGAGGCCGCCGTCACGTTGCCGAGGGTGATGCCTGCGTTGTTCGTGAAGCTCGCGCTGCCGGTGGTGTTCGCGCCGTAGCTGCCGATGGTGTTGCCGTCGAGGAGCGTCACGCCGCCGGTGCCGGCATGCAGGTCGGTGCTGGCGGCCGTGATCGTGGCTCCGCCGGTCGTCGTGACGCTGCCGGTGGTGCCCGTGTGCGTGGTCAGCGTCGTGGCCGAGACATTGTCCAGCGCCAGCGTGCCGGCCGACAGGTCGGTCGCATGGCCCGTCGTGCCGATGTGCCCGATCGCGCTGGTCGTGCTGCCCGCCGTGATCGCGCCGGTGCCGGCATTGATCGTGACGCCGCCGCTGACGTTCAGGTCGGTGCCGCCGGCGTGCGCGACGTCGCTGTTGTTGGCCGTCGTGTCGACGCCGAGGCTGCTGGCGGTGATGTCGCCGAGGGTCAGCGTGGAGCCGTTGTGGATCGACACGGCGCCCGTGCCCGCGTCGCCCGCGTAGGTGCCGATGCCGTTGCCGGCCGTGTCGAGCGTGACGTTGCCATTGGCCGTGTTCGTGGTCAGCGTGCCGTTGACCGTCAGCGCGCTGGACTGCGTGACCGCGCCGCCATTGGACGTGACCTGCACGCCGCCGCTGCCCACCGTCAGGCCCCCGAGCTGGATGTTGCCCTTGGCCGTCGCGGTCAGGGCGGACGCGCCGCTCGTGCCCAGGTTGATGGACGACGCCGCGTCCATCGTGATGGTGCTCGTGTTCGAGCCCGGCGAGACGTGGCTGTTGTTCGTGCCGGCGTTCAGGTTGACCGTCAGCGCGGTGCCGTCGGCCGACGAGATCGAGCCGCCCGTGAACGTGATGTTGCGGATGGCTTCCAGCGACAGCGTCGCGGACTGGCTGCCGGTCAGGGCGGCGACGACCTGGCCGGTGACGGTGATGTCGCCGTTGCCGGGGGTGGTGTTGTTCGTCTGCACCTGGACGTTGGTGCCGCTCATCAGCGCCGCGCCGAGGTCGCTGTCGACGATCGTGGAGTTGCCCGAGGAACTGCGCCAGACGCCGCCCGAGGGGATGATGTCGGTGGTGCCCGTGTGGGTGATGTTGACGTCGATCGGGTCGAGCAGCCAGTTGCCGCCGTGGCCGGCAGCGGACGAGGCGTCCACCTTGCCGTTGACATGCAGTGCATGGCCCGAGGTCTCGACGTTGCCGCCATCGCCGCCGGCAGCGCCGCCGCGCGCATCGATCGAACCGAAGAACTGGGTGTGGTCGTCGGACCAGACCACGACGTTGCCGCCCTTGCCGGCGGTGATCGCGTTGGCGGCGATCGTGGCATTCGAGCCGACGTAGGCCTGGCTCGCATTGGCGTCGCCGTCGGCGCCCGCGCCGTGCCAGTCGCCGCCGATGCGCACGACGCCGCCGCCGGCGTCGCCGGAGGCGTCGACCGCGGCGTGGTCGAACAGGCCGACGTTCGCGCCAGTGATCCTGACGCCGCCGCCCGTCTCGCCCGCGCCCTTGCCGCTGGCGTCCAGCGTGCCGCTGACCGAGACCACGCCCGAGTTGCCGCCATCGAGCGAGATGACGCCGTTGCGCGAGCCGATGGAGCGCGCCTGCACGATGCCGTCGACGTTGACGACCGTGCCCAGCATCGCGTCCGCCGCCTTGGCCGAGATCAGCACCTGGCCGCCGTCGGCCTGCACCACGCCGCCGGCGCGCACCTGCGCGGCCGCCGTGGGCGCGTCGACCGACATCGACACCAGGTCGCTGCCGATCAGGTTGAGGGTGACGCGGTCACCGGCGGCGAGGGCGGCGGTGCCGCCGTTGGCGATGATGGTCCCGGTGTTGGACACCTGCGAACCCGCCAGCGCCACGAAGCCGGCCTTGATCACGCCCTGGTTGCTGACGCTGCCGCCCGCGCCGTTCAGGACGTAGTGGCCGGCGAGGTAGTCGCTGTCGCTCAGTTGCAGCGTCGAGGCGACGAGTCCCGCCGCATTGACCTGCGCGCCCGGCGCGAACAGCACGCCGCTGTTGTTGATCAGGAAGACCTGGCCGTTCGCGTTGATCTGGCCGAAGATCGCCGTGGGGTCGCTGCCGACGACGCGATTGAGCGTGCTGGACGTGGCGCCCGGCTGCTGGAAGGTCACCTTCTCGCCGCTCGCGACGTTGAAGGACTGCCAGTTGATGACGCCCTGGTTGGTGGTCTGGGTGATGTTGAGCGAGTTGTTCGCCGGCGTGCCGATCGTCACGCCGCCGGATGCCACCTGGCCGCCCTGGGGCAGCGCGAACGCCGCCTGCACGCCGCAGCCGGCCAGCAGCGCCATCAACAGGCGGCTCGGGCGCGGCGTGCGCACGCGCGCGGTCGCGAGCTTGAACTTGAATCCGACGCGCAGCACCATCTGGCGCACGCACAGCATCGAAGAAGACGACAGCGAAGACTTGGACTTTTCCACGACAACCCCCAGCATTTCAAGGCGCGGCGAGCGATGCGCCCGGCGGCGCGCCAACGAATCCCACGGACCCCGCGACGGCCGCGGGCTCCCCCTCAGATCAGAACCACTTCTGCAGCGATGCCCACGCCCGCGTCTTGCGGTTGTCGGATCCCGGCAGGTCGGATCGGTTGATGCGCCGCGCGACGTCCAGCCTGAACTGGAAGTCGTCGCGGCTGGTCAGGTTCAGGCCAAGACCGTAGCCACCCAGCGTGCCCACGTTGTTGGTGTCGTGGTTCAGCCCGGTCAGCGGGTCGTGCCAGTTCTTGTAGCGGCCGCCGTCGACGAATGCGCTGAGCACGAACGGTGCGTTGAACAGCGACCAGGCCGGCACGCGCTGGCGCAGTTCCAGCGTGCCCAGGAAGACGTCGTCGCCGACGCCGTCGCCCACCGCGAAGGCGCGCACGCCGTGCGGGCCGCCGAGCGAGGACTTCTCCGACGTGTCCAGGTTCTGGAACGCGAGCTGGCCGCGCATCGACAGCAGGACGCTGGTCGTCTCGGTGATGGCCTGCAGGCGCTGGTAGTCGCCGTCGATGTGCTCGAACATGCCGCTCGTCTTGTGGCCGAAGTCCGGCCTCAGGTCGTTCGTGAGCGACTCGGAGGTCTGGATCCGGTTGTCGCCGGCGTTGAGCGTCAGCGTGAAGCTGTTGAGCGAGCCGCCGAAGCGTTCGTCGCGGAAGTCGCCGGTGACGCCCAGGTGGCCGATGTAGAGCAGGCGCTCGTTGTGGACGGTGCCGTACACGGTACGGTCGTCCAGGTCCTTGATGTCGCCGCCCGCGACCGCGAACAGGTTGAAGTTGCGCGAGCGGATCACCGGGTGCTGCACCATGAGGGCGCCGACCGCGGCATAGCCGTCGGCGTGCAGGTCCGTCAGCTTCAGGACGTTGTAGTGCAGGTAGGTGAGGCTGGCCGTCGCCTTGGTGCCGTAGGGGCCGACCGGCGCCGTGACGCCGCCGCGCACGATGTCGACGCCGTTGTGCTCGGTGGCCAGGCCGCCCAGCGTCCACGACTCGCCCTGGCCCAGCAGGCCGTTGGCGACGAGGTCGGCACCGACGCGGACGTAGCCGGTGCTCTCGTTGCCGGCGTTGTCGACGTAGCCGTCGCCGCCGAAGGTCTTGCCGTCGTCGGCGACCTTCACGAGCAGGTCGGCCTCGCCCGTCGATGCGCCGGGGCGCAGCACCGAGCTGACCTTGAGGCCGGGCAAGTCATTGAGCAGCAGCAGCGGTCGCTCGACGTTCTGCTCGGTGACGGCCGCGCCCTTGGGCAGCAGGCGCATGTAGCCATCGACGATGGCCGGCGACACGCGCTCGGTGTTGACCTCGGCATGCGTCTCGCCGATGCGGGCCTCGAGCACGCGCAGCGTGACGATGCCGTCCGGCACCTCCTGCGCCGGCACGAATACCTGCGTCAGGAAGAAGCCGGCGTCCTTGTAGCGATTCTTGATGGCTTCGGCGGCATCGAGCAGCTGGTCGGTGCCGGCCGGCTTGCCGACCCAGGGGTGCACGAGGGCGAGCAGCTCCTCGCTCGTGAAGATCGTGTTGCCCGTGACCTGGAAGCCCTTGACCAGCAAGGTGGGACCGGTGTCGCTGCCCGAGGGCGCGCGCGCGGGCTCGGTGGGCGGCAGGACGTTGGCGTCCTTCTTGATTTCCCTGGGCTGCGGAGGGGTGGAGGATTCGAGGGCGCGACCGGCGTTGGCATTGGGAGGCGCGGTCTGCGCGAACAACGGTGCGGCATTCAGGCCCGCAAGAGCCACGACGACGTAGCCCAACCCGCCAAGGGTATGAGATTTCAACTCGCTCTCCTTCCTCTGCCCCGCATGGCGCGGGGACGCTTTGTCTGTCTCGCGTGGCCGTCCGGAGCTGGCCACGTCCCGGGGGGATTCTTACCCGAACAGACGGGCAGCGCATCCCCCACCAGAGGGTTTTACAACCGGCGCCCCAGGTGCTGTGGGGGGTATCGGCCAGAACCCCTATTCGTGTTGCGGTGCTGCCACGAGATCGTCACGAAAGCGTCTCGCCGGGCTCGAATCCATGTGTCCGAAAACGGCGAGTCATGGTCGCCGGGGTGCCTATGATGGCGGCATGGAACTCGATCCCGACACCGCCTGGAAGGCCCTGGCCACGCACGACGCCCGCTTCGACGGCCGCTTCTTCGTGGGCGTGACGTCGACTCGCATCTACTGCCGCCCGGTCTGCCGCGTGCGCACGCCCCGCCGCGAGAACTGCCGCTTCTACCCGAATGCCGCGCTCGCGGAGCAGGCCGGCTTCCGGCCCTGCCTGCGCTGCCGGCCCGAGCTCGCCCCCGGCCTGAGCCTGATGGACTCGTCGCAGGTGCTCGCGCAGCACGCGGCGCGCATGATCGACCACGCCGTGCGCGTGGGCGCCGCGGTGCGCATGCCCGAGCTCGCGGCCAGGCTGGGGGTCACCGAGCGCCACTTGCGGCGGGTGTTCGCCCAGGCGCACGGCGTCAGCCCGATCGACTACCTCACGACGCAGCGCCTGCTGCAGGCCAAGCAGCTGCTGACGGACACCGAGCTGCCCGTCACCGAGGTGGCGCTGGCCTGTGGCTTCGAGAGCCTGCGCCGCTTCAACGCCGTCTTCGCCGAGCAGGTGCGCCTGAGCCCGACCGCGCTGCGGCGGGCCGGCAGCGCGGCCCAGGCGGCACCAGGAGGCGCCGCGGGCCTGCGGGTGCGCCTGGGATACCGCCCGCCGTATGACGTCGACAGCATGCTGGCGTTCTGGGACCAGCGCACGCTGGCCGGCGTGGAAGAGGTCGCCGGCCGCACGATCCGCCGCACCTGGAGCGCCCCCCGCGCGGCCGCCGACGAAGCAGGCCAGGCCGGCCGCCTCTCGGAACCGGCCCGCGGCTGGATCGAGATCGAGTTCCTGGCCGGCCGCCACGAGGTCGAGCTGCGCGCCAGCCCCAACCTCGCCGCCCACAGCGGCAAGCTGGTGGAGGCGGCGCGCCACGCGCTGGATCTCGACGCCGACCCGTCGCACATGGCGCCGCTGCTGGAGACGCTGGCGGCGCTGCACCCCGGCTCGGCGATGACCGCCGGCCTGCGCATGCCCGGCAGCTTCGACGGCTTCGAGACAGCCGCCCGCATCATCCTGGGCCAGCAGGTGACGGTGGCCGCCGCGCGCACGTTGACGCGGCGCCTGATCGAGCGTTTCGGCACGCCGGTGCAGACGCCGTGGCCCGGCCTGCAGCGGTGCTTCCCCGACGCCGCCACCATCGCCGCCGCCACGCCCGACTCGATCGGCGAACTGGGCATCGTGCGCCAGCGCGTGGCCGCCCTGCAGGCACTGGCGCGCGCCGTCGTCGCCGGCCTGCCGCTGCATCGCGGCGCACCGCTGGCCGCGACCCAGGAGGCGCTGCTCGCGTTGCCCGGCATCGGCGACTGGACGGTGCAGCTGCTCGCGCTGCGCGTGCTGGGCTGGCCCGACGCGTTCCCGGCGACCGACATCGGCCTGCTCAAGGCGATGGGCCTCGCCCAGGCCCGCGACGCGCCGCAGGCGATCGCCCTGGCCGAGAGCTGGCGGCCGTGGCGCTCCTACGCCGTCATCGCGCTGTGGCGCGCGCTGGAAAGCGGCGACGCGACGACGCCGTCACCAACGCCGGCGTCAGCACCCAATACGAAACGCAATGCGCCGGCCCGGCGCGCGGGCACGAGCGCCCGACGCGCGGCCGCCGCGAAGGAATCCAGATGATCCGTTCCGCCTCCTCCACCCTGCCCGCCCGCCGCACCGCGGGGGTGTCCCTGGCCCAGGGCGTCATCGACACGCCGCTCGGGCCGCTCACCGCGCTGGCGAGCGACGCCGGCCTGATGGGCCTGTGGTTCGACAGCCAGCAGCACGGCCCCGGCCCGCTCGAGGCGCCGCTGGACAACGACCAGCGCTGGATCGCGCAGGCGCGCGCCGAGCTCGATCGCTACTTCGCGGGCCGGCTGCGCCAATTCGCGGTGACGCTCGCCCCGCAGGGCACGCCGTTCCAGGAGGCCGTCTGGCGGCGCCTGTGCGCGATCCGCTGCGGCGAGACGACCAGCTACGGCCGCATCGCGCGCGACGTCGGCAGCCCGCAGGCCTCGCGCGCCGTCGGCGCCGCGGTGGGGCGCAACCCGATCTCGATCATCGTGCCCTGCCATCGCGTGATCGGCGAGGACGGTACCCTGACCGGGTATGCCGGCGGACTGCACCGCAAGCAGGCGCTGCTGGACGTCGAGCGCGCCGTGCTCGCGCCCGGCCGCCGGCTCGACGCGCAGGCCGCGCTGCTGTGAAAATGGTGGGCCAAGCTCCCGCGACCACCTCTTGACCACGCCCTCGACCCCGCCCTTCTCGCTGCGCGACGCGACCCTCGCCGATCTCGACGCCATCGACGACATCCACGTCCGCAGCCGCCGCGCCACCTACCGGGGGCAGATATCGGACCATTATCTGGACGTCGACATGCCGGCGGCCAGCCGCGCGGACTGGGAGCGCAAGCTGCCGGAGATGCTGGCCGGGGGCGGCTGCGTCCTGGTCGCGGAGTCGGCCGGCGAAGCGATCGGCTTCGTCTGCGCGCTGGCCCCCGACGCGGCGGGCAGCGTCTACGTCAACAACCTGCATGCGTTGCCCGATCGCAAGGGTCTCGGCGTGGGCACCGCGCTCCTGGAAGCCGCCATGCGCTGGGCGCATGCAGCCGGCGCCTCGGCGATGCACCTGAAGGTGCTGGAGACGAACGGCGCGGCGATCGGCTTCTACGAGTCGCGCGGCTGGCGGCGCACGGGCCGCGTGGACGATGCGTGGGCCGGCGAGCCCATCGTCGCGCTGCTCTACGCGATCGCCCTCACCTGAAGCACTTCATGTCGAATTCGTAGGTGGAGATGCGCGACGACTGCGACTCCACCGGCTCGCGCTTCACCGCGCCGCCCTCGCCCACCAGGCGGTAGGGCGTGACCGTGCAGCGGGCGGGCGACAGGTCGACCATCACCTCGTACTGCTCGCCGGCCTTGGGGACGAAGGCCGGCATCTTGCAGACCCCGGCGCGGCGGGCGCGCACGTCCTCCTGGGTGTCGGCCTGCAGGGCATGCATGGCTTCCCGGCGGCTGACCGTCGGGAAGACGACGCGCGGGCCCAGCACCAAAGGTTCACCGGCGCGCACCAGGCGCTCCAGCGTCGCGGCCGACACCGGCTGGTCGTCGAGCATGCCCAGGCGTTCGGCGTCGCGGCTCTCGCCGCCGGTCATGCCGAGGTTGGCCCTGGTCAGGCAGGCCGGCGCATCGAACACGGCGATGTCGGCGTAGTAGACCTGGGCGCGTGTGTTCACCACCCGCACCTTGGCCGTGGCCACTGTCGCGGGCGGCTCGACATAGCGCGGCGCGTCCAGGCGCACCGCCGCACAGCCGGCCATCAGCGAAAGGGCGGCGAGCCCTGCGCCCAGGGGCGCGCGTGACGCGCGGGCGGCTGCGCGTGGGCGGGCGATCGGTCGGGCGTGGTGGCGGTCGTGCATGGCAGGGCTCCTGCCCTGGATATCGGCCGCCGGCGCGCCCGGCTGTAGGCCGCGCGGGTCGAGGCCGGCATGGCTTCCCGACGCGACAATGGAAAACGGGCTGCAATCTTGCGACTGCAACCCGTTGAATGCTTTGGCGGAGTGGACGGGACTCGAACCCGCGACCCCCGGCGTGACAGGCCGGTATTCTAACCAACTGAACTACCACTCCACGCGGCCGTCCGGCTTCGAGCCTTCGCTCCAAGCGCCGCACGCGGCTTGTGTGTGGTGACTGGTGACCCCAAGGGGATTCGAACCCCTGTAACGACCGTGAAAGGGTCGTGTCCTAGGCCTCTAGACGATAGGGCCAGTCGTAAAGCAAATTTTGGCGGAGTGGACGGGACTCGAACCCGCGACCCCCGGCGTGACAGGCCGGTATTCTAACCAACTGAACTACCACTCCACGTGGTCGGCAACTTCGAACTTGCGTTCCAAGCGCTCCAAGCGCTGCCTGCAACTTGTGCCCGCTGTCGCTGGCGACCCCACGGGGATTCGAACCCCGGTAACGACCGTGAAAGGGTCGTGTCCTAGGCCTCTAGACGATAGGGTCAAGAATTCATCTTCTCTCTACCACGCGCTGCTGGCCCGCCGAAGCAGATTGGTGGAGGTAAGCGGGATCGAACCGCTGACCTCTTGCATGCCATGCAAGCGCTCTCCCAGCTGAGCTATACCCCCGATTTTGACCTCGACATTTGACTGTCGAAACCGCATCGCGTGGTGAAGAGCGAAGACAGCTAGTATAGAACAGTTTTCAAATGGCACGCAAGCGGTCGAGTACAACTTCGCGTTGGAAAGTTGCGATGACCGCATCGATGGCCGGCGTCTGGGCGCGACCGCACACGACCACGCGCAGCGGGATGGCCAGTTGCGGCATCTTGATCGCGTGGGCCGCGAGCGTCTCCTTCATCGCGGCGGCGATCGCGGCCTTGTCCCAGGCCACCGTCTCGAGCTTCTCGCGCAGCGTGCGCAGCGCGGCCTTCGCGGCGTCGGTGACATGCTGGTCGAGGTCGGACGGGGCCGGCGTCGGCGCCTTGAAGAACATCTCGATCCAGTCGGCCAGTTCCACCGTCGTCTGGCAGCGATCCTTCAGCAGCGCGCAGCGCGCGGCCATGGCATCGTCCGCCGCGGCCTCGATGCCCCGCTTGGCCAGCTGGCCCACGACGAGCGTCGCCAGGCGCGCGTCGTCGGCTTGCTTCATGTGATGCGCATTGACCCACAGCAGCTTGGCTGCGTCCCATTGCGCCGGGCTCCTGTTCAGGTGCGATCCGTCGAACCACGAGACCATCTGGTCCACGGTGAACAGCTCGTCGTCGCCATGGCTCCAGCCCAGGCGCGCGAGGTAGTTGTTCATGCCTTCCGGCAGGAAGCCGTTGGCCTCGTACTCGGTGACGCTGACGGCGCCGCGGCGCTTGGACAGCTTCAGGCCATCGTCGCCCAGGATGATGGGCAGGTGGCCGAACCGCGGCAGCGCCGCGCCGAGTGCGCGGAACATGTTGACCTGCCAGGGCGTGTTGTTGATGTGCTCGTCGCCGCGGAAGACGTGGCTGATGCGCATGTCCCAGTCGTCGACCACCACCGCGAAGTTGTACGTCGGCACGCCGTCGTCGCGCACGATGATGAGGTCGTCGATCTCCTTGTTGTGGATCGTGATCGGCCCCTTGACCAGGTCGTCCCAGGTCACCTCGCCGTCCAGCGGATTGGCGAAGCGGACCACCGGCTTCACGCCCGCGGGCACCGGCGGCAGCGTCTTGCCCGGCATCGGACGCCAGGTGCCGTCGTAGCGACGCTTCTCGCCGCGCGCTTCCTGGTCGGCCTTCATCTTCTCGAGATCGTCGGGCGTGCAGTAGCAGCGGTAGGCCGTGCCGGCCGCCAGCATCGTGTCGACGACCGCCTGGTAGCGCTCCAGGCGCTGCATCTGGTAGACCGGGCCCTCGTCGTAGGACAGGCCCAGCCAGTTCATCGCCGCGATGATCTGTTCGACCGAGTCCTGCGTCGAGCGCGCGACGTCGGTGTCCTCGATGCGCAGCACGAACTCGCCGCCGTGGTGGCGCGCGTACGCCCACGAGTACAGCGCCGTGCGCGCGGTGCCGAGATGGAGAAAGCCCGTCGGCGACGGGGCGATGCGGGTGCGAATGGGCGTGGTCACGATGTCTTGAAACGAGAAGGCACCCCGCAGGGTGCCGTGGCCGAGGCGTGGAAGAGGAGTGTCGCCGAAACCGGCGTCAGTCGCCGGTGTTCTGCAGCGCCAGGCGCGAGCGGGCCGGATCGTCCTCCTCGGTCTGCTGCGAGCGGCGCTGCTCGCGCATCGTGGAGAAGTCCTCGACGGAGACGTCGCCGGTGATGTAGCGGCCGTCGAAGCACGAGGCCTCGAAGCTCGCGACCTTGCCGTTGAGCTTGCCGACCACGCGCTTCATCGCGTCGACGTCCTGGTAGATCAGGGCGTCGGCGCCGATGAAGTCGCGGATCTCCTCCATCGTGCGGCCCGAGGCGATCAGCTCCTCCGGCGTGGGCATGTCGATGCCGTAGACGTTGGGGTACTTGACCGGCGGCGCGGCCGAGGCCATGTAGACCTTGTTGGCGCCCGCCTCGCGCGCCATCTGCACGATCTCCTTGGAGGTGGTGCCGCGCACGATGGAATCGTCCACCAGCAGCACGTTGCGGCCCTTGAACTCGACGCCGATCGCGTTGAGCTTCTGGCGCACCGACTTCTTGCGCACCGACTGCCCCGGCATGATGAAGGTACGGCCGACGTAGCGGTTCTTCACGAAGCCCTCGCGGTACGGCTTGCCGATCTTCTGCGCGAGCTGCATCGCCGAGGGGCGGCTCGATTCGGGAATGGGGATGACGACGTCGATGTCGGAGGGCGGCATCGTCGAGATCAGGCGCTGCGCCAGCGTCTCGCCCATGTTCAGGCGCGCCTGGTAGACCGAGATGCCGTCGATGACGGAGTCGGGCCGCGCCAGGTACACGTACTCGAACATGCACGGGTTGAGCGTCGGGTTCTCGGCGCACTGCCTGGCGTGCACCTGGCCCTCGAGGTCGATGAACAGCGCCTCGCCAGGCTGCACGTCACGCGCCACCTGGTGGCCGGTGCCCTCGAGCGCCACGCTCTCGCTGGCGACGATGACGCTCGAGCCATCCGGCGTCTCGGCGGTGCCGTAGATCAGCGGGCGGATGCCGAACGGGTCGCGGAAGGCGAGCAGGCCGTGGCCGGCGATCAGCGCGACGACGGCGTACGAACCCTTGATGCGCTTGTGCACGGCCGCGACGGCCGCGAAGATCACGTCGGGCGTCAGCTTCGCCCCGGTCGCGGCGTTGGACAGCTCGTGCGCGAGGATGTTGATCAGCACCTCGGTGTCGCTCTCGGTGTTGATGTGGCGGCGATCCTTGTCGACCAGCTCGGACTTCAGCGCGTGGGCGTTGGTCAGGTTGCCGTTGTGCACCAGCACGATGCCGAACGGCGCGTTGACGTAGAACGGCTGCGCCTCCTCTTCGCTGTAGGCGTTGCCCGCCGTCGGGTAGCGCACCTGGCCCAGGCCCACGTTGCCCGGCAGCGCGCGCATGTTGCGGGTGCGGAACACGTCGCGCACCATGCCGCGCGCCTTGTGCATGAAGCACTTGGTGCCCTGCATCGTCACGATGCCGGCGGCGTCCTGCCCGCGGTGCTGCAGCAGCAGGAGCGCGTCGTAGATCAACTGGTTGACGGGGGATTTGGAGATCACGCCGACGATGCCGCACATGGGGAGGTCCGTTTCCTGAAATACCGAGAGGGAGAAATTCTGTTGTCGGGCGCCGGCGCTGCGTTGGCACCGAGCCCATAACCGTAGCCGAGAACAGGCCGAATAGGTGGCCGTCCTACGTGTGGATGTGCACGTTAAGTGACTGCGGAAGGACGGGTTTCAACCCTTCCAGCGCCATGCCCAACCAGAGCGCGCCGTGCGACTTTTTCCACGTTGTGGAAGTCGCATAGGGCGACAGCATCACGAGGGTCGCCACGATCACGCAGACCAGCGCGCCGCGCGCCGCGCCGAACAATCCGCCCAGCAGGTGGTCGACGAAAGACAGCGGCGTCGCCGCCACCAGAGCCCGCAGCATGCGCGCCAGCAGCGTGCAGGTGACCAGGATGGCGATGAAGACGACGATGTAGGCGATCCACAACCGGACCTTCGGTTCGTCGCTGATCGGCAGCACCTCGGCCAGGAGCGGCCCGGCCGAGTTGGCGATCACGAACGCGACCAGCCAGCCCAGCAGCGACACGATCTCGAACACGAACCCGCGCCATAGGCCGATCAGCACGGACAGGCCGAACACCGCCAGCAGCGCGATGTCGACCCAGCCGAGCTGGAGGTCGAACTGCGGCAGGTTCACAGCGCGAGCACCACGGCCGCCTGGCCCTCGGCCTTGATCCGGGCGGCGGCCTTGTCCGCCTCGGCCTTGGTGGCGAAGGGCCCGATGCGCACGCGGATGCGCTTGCCGGTGGGCGTGTCCACCGGCTGGGTGTAGGTCTTCAGGCCCAGCTTCTCGACCTTGCCGCGCGCCTCGCGCACCTTGGCGTCATCGAGGAACGCGCCGACCTGCACGACGAAGCGGCCGCCCGGGGCGGCGTCGGACGGCTTGTCGGCGGAGGCGCCGGCCAGCAACGCGGCGGGCGAGGACTTGGAGGCAGGCGGCGGCAGCACCGGGCCCGGCGTGCGCAGCGTCGGCCTGGACGCGGCCGCCGTGGCGCTGGGCGCAGCCTTGTCCGTCTTGTCCGTCTTGTCTGCCCTGTCGCCCTTGTCCGCCTTGGCGGCCGGCCTGGCCGCCGTCCCCTTGCCGCCCATCGACGGCGCGACATACGCCGCCTTGTCCGCGGCATCGCCCGAGGTGGCCGCCGAACTGGATGTCAGGGCCGCGGCCAGCGAAGCGAACGCGGACTGGCCGCCGGTCGCGGTCGACGCGGTCGACGCGGCGGACGCCGCGGCCGGGGCCGAGGGACGCGCGTCGTAGGACACCGATTCCGGCGCCGGGCCGGACGCGGCGCGCGGGGCGGCGGTGGCCGCGGCGCGCGCGCCCGCATGCGAGGACGCGTCGACCACGCCCGGCGCGTTGCGCGCGGGGATCTCGATGGGCAGGTCGACGGGCACCGGGCGCGGCTGCGTCTCGAACAGCAGCGGGAAGCCGATCACGCCCACCAGCAGCAGCACGGTCGCGCCCATGAGGCGCGTGCGGGCACGGGCGCGCACCTCGCGCAGGGCGTCGGCGGCGTCAGGGTTCTGGGTGTTGGCGAGCGGGGCCTGGCGGGCTGGCGACCGGCCGCCCCGCGCCGGTTTCCCGGGCTTGGCGGCAGCCTGCTTGTTGCGGGAAAAAATCGACAGCAGCCCCATGCCTTCTCATCGGAGTCCGGGGCCGGACAGGTGGCGTCGGCGCGGCGGGCGCCGCGGCTTCAACCGAGATGTCGGGCCACCAGTCGCGGGGGGCCGTCCTTCAGCACGCCGCCCACGGTGTAGAACGAGCCGAAGACCACGATTCTATCAGGGGGCTCCGCCTGGGCGAGCGCCGCCGACAACGCTTCGGCGGGCGACGCGAACGTGCTGACGCGCGGCTTGGACGACGCCGACGGCGCAGTCGCCGTGAGCGACCACACCACCTCGGCCAGCTCCGCGGCCTTCGCGGCGCGCGGCAGCGGCAGGTCGGTGAGCATCCAGTCGTCGACCAGGTGCGTGATCTTGCCCAGCGCGCCGGCCAGGTCCTTGTCGTGCATCGCGCCGAACACGGCGAAGGTGCGCGGGAAGAAGCCCATCTGGTCCAGGTTCTGCGCCAGCGCCGCCACCGAGTGCGGGTTGTGCGCGACGTCGAGCACCAGCGCCGGCTGGCCCGGGACGATCTGGAAGCGGCCGGGCAGGTCGATCGACGCCAGGCCCACGCGCACCGCCTGCGCGGTGATCGGCAGCCGGTCGCGCAGGGTCTCGAACGCCGCCAGCGCGCCGGACGCGTTGAGCAACTGGTTCGCGCCGCGCAGCGACGGGTAGCCGAGCGCATTCCAGCGCCGGCCGCGGCCGCTCCAGGACCACTGCTGGCGGTCGCCGGCGTAGTTGAAATCGCGCCCGATCAGCCACAGGTCGGCGCCGATCTGCGCCGCATAGTCGACGATGCTTTGCGGCGGCACCGGGTCGGCCACGACCAGCGGCCTGCCCTTGCGCGCGATGTGTGCCTTCTCGCGCCCGATCGACTCGCGGTCGGGGCCGAGGTATTCCACGTGGTCGATGTCGATGCTGGTGATGACCGAGACGTCCGGGTCGACGGCGTTGACGGCGTCCAGCCGGCCGCCGAGGCCGACTTCGAGGATGACGAGATCGACCCGCGCCGAAGCCAGCGCGCGCATGATCACCAGCGTCGTGAACTCGAAGTACGTCAGCGCGATGTCGCCGCGCGCGGCCTCCACGGCCTGGAAGTGCGGGATCAGGTCGTCGGCCGCCACCATCCTGCCGTCGATGCGGCAGCGCTCCTCGAAGTGCACGAGGTGCGGCTTGATGTACGCGCCCACCTTGTAGCCGGCCGCCAGGCCGATCGCCTCCAGCATCGCGCAGGTCGAGCCCTTGCCGTTGGTGCCCGCCACGGTGATCACCGGCACGGCGAACTTCAGGCCCAGGCGCTCGATCAGCGTCTTCGTGCGCGCGAGCGTCATGTCGATCGTCTTCGGATGAAGGCGTTCGCAGTGGGCCAACCAGTCGGCAAGGGTCGTGGGCGAGGTCATGTGAGATCGAAGCCAGAAGCGCGAAGCGGCAGCCGCCATCGGCGCTGCCGCTCACAAGCAAGCGAGAAGTTCAAGGGAGCGCTGGAACCGGCTCTGCCGGGCCAGTCGCGGCCGGCCGCTCGGGGGCAGGGAGCGCCGGCGACCGTGGGACTCCGCTACGCGACGGCGTCGGCGCTCTGGCGTTGCAGCTGGGCCAGCAGGCGCGCCACCGTCGGACGCAGCTTGCGGCGGTCGACGATCAGGTCGATGGCGCCCTTCTGCAGCAGGAACTCGGAGCGCTGGAAGCCCTCGGGCAGCTTCTCGCGCACGGTGTTCTCGATCACGCGCGGGCCGGCGAAGCCGATCAGCGCCTTGGGTTCGCCGATGACGACGTCGCCGATGAACGCGAAGCTGGCCGAGACGCCGCCCATGGTCGGGTCGGTCAGCACGCTGATGTAGGGCAGCTTCGCCTTGGCCAGCAGCGTGAGCGCGCCGTTGGTCTTGGCCATCTGCAGCAGGCTGAACAGGCCCTCCTGCATCCGCGCGCCGCCGGTGGCGGTGAAGCAGATGAAGGGCACGCGCTGCTCGACGGCCGTCCGCACGCCGCGCACGAAGCGCTCACCGACGACGGAACCCATCGAGCCGCCCATGAAGTCGAACTCGAAGCAGGCGACGACCGCCGGCACGCTCATGACGGAGCCGCCCATCACGACCAGCGCGTCGGTCTCGCCGGTGGCCTCCAGCGCGCCCTGCAGGCGCTCCGGGTACTTGCGGCTGTCCTTGAACTTCAGCGGGTCGACCGGGAGGATTTCCTGGCCGATCTCGAAGCGGCCTTCGGGGTCGAGGAAGCCGTCGAGCCGCGCCCGGGCGCCGATGCGCAGGTGGTGGTCGCACTTGGGGCAGACGTTCAGGTTCTGCTCGAGGTCGGTCTTGTAGAGCACCGTTTCGCAGGACGGGCACTTGATCCACAGGCCTTCGGGGATCGTGCGCCGCTCGCTCGGATCCGTTTGCTGGATCTTCGGGGGCAACAGCTTCTCAAGCCAACTCATCAATCACTCCTTGAACGCACCGGGAACCCCGGCGCTTCCTTCGTGCTCCGGGGGGGACCGGAGCGGGGCAGGCGATTTTACGCCTTCCGGATCTCGTCCACTGCCGAGCGGATGCCGGCGATGAACCGGCGGGCGCCGTCGGCGACCTGATCGCGCGGCAGCGCCTCGAGGCATTGCACCAGCGCCGAACCGATGACCACGGCGTCCGAGACCTGCGCCACCGCCTTTGCCGAGGCCGCGTCCCGGATCCCGAAACCGACCCCGACCGGCACCTTCACGTGCTCCTTGATCCGAGGCACGGCGCGTGCCACCGCGTCGGTGTCGAGGTGCCCGGCGCCCGTGACGCCCTTGAGCGAGACGTAGTAGACGTAGCCGGCGGCCACCGCGGCCACCTGCTTCATCCGCTTCTCCGTCGAGGTGGGCGCCAGCAGGAAGATCGGCGCCAGCCCGGCCGCCTTCAGCGAGGCGGAGAACTCGATCGATTCCTCGGGCGGGTAGTCCACCACCAGCACCCCGTCGACGCCGGCCTCGGCGGCCGCCAGGACGAACGCGCCCTTCCCGTGCGCCAGGTCGTAGGCCTCGATCGGGTTGGCGTAGCCCATGAGCACGACCGGCGTGGCGGCGTCGCGCAGGCGGAACGCGCGCACGGCCTCCAGCACCTGCGGCGTGCCGATGCCGCGCGCCAGCGCCCGCTCGGAGGCCTTCTGGATGACCGGGCCGTCGGCCATCGGGTCGGAGAACGGCACGCCCAGCTCGATGACGTCGGCGCCGCCCTGGGCGAGCGCCAGCATGACGTCGACCGTGGCGTCGGCGGCCGGGTCGCCGCAGCAGATGTAGGGGATGACCGCGGTGCGGCCGTCGCTCTTCAGTTGCCCGAAAACGGTATCGATGCGATCAGTCATCGGGAAGCCTCCGCGCCGTGCGCTGCGTCGGCCCCGCCTTGGGGCGGCCCGGCGTCGGGCGGCGCCCCTCCGATCGCCTTGCCGCCCTTGACGGCCTGGCCCGCCATCGACGGCCGGTCGAAGAACGCGGTGCCCGACAGGTCGGCGACGGTGCCGATGTCCTTGTCGCCACGGCCGGAGAGGTTGACCAGGACGTGCTGGTCGGGCCGCATCGTGGCGGCCAGCTTCATGCCGTACGCGAACGCGTGGCTGGATTCCAGCGCCGGGATGATGCCCTCGGTGCGGCACAGGTGGTGGAAGGCCGCCAGCGCCTCGTCGTCGGTGATGCCGACGTACTCGGCCCGCCCGATGTCCTTGAGGTACGCATGCTCGGGGCCGACGCCGGGGTAGTCGAGGCCGGCCGAGATCGAGTGCGTCTCGGTGATCTGGCCGTTGGCGTCCTGCAGCAGGTAGGTGCGGTTGCCGTGCAGCACGCCGGGCGAGCCGCGCGTCAGCGAGGCCGAGTGCTTGCCGGAGTCCAGGCCCAGGCCCGCGGCCTCGACGCCGATCAGGCGCGTGTTCTCGTACGGAATGTAGGGATGGAAGATGCCCATCGCGTTGCTGCCGCCGCCCACGCACGCGACGACGGCATCGGGCTGGCGGCCGGCCATCTCGGGCATCTGCTGCAGGCACTCCTCGCCGATGACGCTCTGGAACTCGCGCACCATCGTCGGATACGGATGCGGGCCCGCGACGGTGCCGATCACGTAGAACGTGTTCTCGACGTTGGTCACCCAGTCGCGCAGCGCCTCGTTGAGCGCGTCCTTGAGCGTGCGGCTGCCGGATTCCACCGGCACCACCTTCGCGCCCAGCAGGTGCATGCGGTAGACGTTGGGGCTCTGGCGCTTCACGTCCTCGGCGCCCATGTAGACGATGCACTCGAGGCCGTAGCGCGCGCAGATCGTGGCGGTGGCCACGCCGTGCTGGCCGGCGCCGGTCTCGGCGATGATGCGCGGCTTGCCCATGCGGCGCGCGAGCAGCGCCTGGCCGATGGTGTTGTTGATCTTGTGCGCGCCGGTGTGGTTCAGGTCCTCGCGCTTGAGCCAGATCTGCGCGCCGCCCAGCTCGCGGCTGGTGCGCGCCGCGTGGTAGATCGGGCTGGGCCGGCCGACGAAATGCTTGAGCTCGTAGCGGAATTCGCGCTGGAACTCCGGATCCTGGCGGTAGTGCTCGTAGGCCGCGTTCAGTTCCTCGATCGCGTGCGTGAGCGTCTCGGCGACGAAGCTGCCGCCGTACGGACCGAAGTGGCCCGACGGGTCGGGTTGCCCAGGGCCGGACGTGCATCACTCCATCGATCACGTTTGCAGGACTCAACCCACCAGACAAAACGACTGGAAGGGGGACGCCTGACGGAATTTGAGACCAATCGAAAGCCTTTCCGCCGCCGCCATAGCCCTCGACGAATGCATCGAGCAGCAGGCCGGCCGCGCTGGCGAAGCCAGAAGCAGAGTCTAGCAAATCGACGCCGGGCGCCATGCGCACGGCGCGCAGATAGGGCCGGCCCGGCTGCTCGCACTGCTCGCGGCCTTCGTCGCCGTGGAACTGCAGCAGCGCGGTCGGCACCGCGGCGACCGCCTCGTCGATCAGGTCGGGGCTGGCATTGACGAACAGGCACACGGGCGTGACGAACGGCGGCAGGCACTTCGCCAGCTCGGCCAGGCGCGCGATGGACACATGGCGCGGGCTGCGCTCGTACAACACGAAGCCGATGGCGTCGGCGCCGGCGGCGACGGCGGCGTCGATGTCCTGCTCGCGGGTCAGGCCGCAGATCTTGATGCGGGTGCGGACATGGGTCACTTGACGATCCTCCGTGCTTCGGAGCGGACGTGCCTGCTCATGGCCGCGGCGACGTGATGAGCGGCCGCGGATCGTCGGCATGCAGCAGCTCGACGGGCACGCGCGGCAGCCAGTCGTGCGCGGCGGTGCGGCGTGGGATGCCCAGGTGCTGGTCGTACTGCGGGCCGACGAAGTACAGGCCGGCCGGCGGGAATGTGGGTGGCGCGACCTCGCGGTTGCGTTCGGCCAGCAGCTGCGTCATGTAGGCCGCCGGCTGGTTGCCGCTGCCGATCGTGATCAACGCGCCCATGATGTTGCGCACCATGTGGTGCAGGAACGCGCTCGCCTCGAAGTCGAAGCGCCAGTAGTCGCCGATGCGGTTGATGTCGATGCGGCGCATCTGCTTGACCGGCGACAGCGCCTGGCACTGCGACGAGCGGAAGGCACTGAAGTCGTGCTCGCCAATCAGCGCCTGCGCGGCCTCGCGCATGCTGTCGAGATCGAGCGGACGGAACACCCAGCCGCACAAGCCGGCCTCGATGGCCGGGCGCACCGCCGACTCGCGCACCAGGAACGCGTAGCGCCGGCCGCGCGCGCCGTTGCGCGCGTGGAAGTCGGGCTCGACGTTCTGCGCCCATTGCACGGCGATGTCCTCGGGCAGGTAGCGGTTGGTGCCGCGCACCCAGGAGAAGATCTCGCGCGTGACGGGCGCGTCGAAATGCACCACCTGGTTGAGCGCGTGCACGCCCGCGTCGGTGCGGCCGGCGCACACGGTGGCGATGGCCTCGCCGCGCGGCAATCCGACGAACTCGGCCAGCGCGCGCTCGAGCTTGTCCTGCACGGTGTTGCCATCGGGCTGCGACTGCCAGCCGTGGTATTTCAGGCCGCGATAGGCGACGCCCAAAGCGACTCGCCCGGGCGGGACGTCCGCTTGAGCGGTGCCGTCGAGCACGGGCGAGGTCGAGGTTTCGGATTCGGGACCGCCGGGACCCAGGCCCGGCGTGGTGGTGGGATCTGCAGGGGCGGGAGAGTTCACCCCGTGAAGGTTAACCCAAGGCGTCGAGCATCGTCTGCGCGCGGGACTTCAGCGGGCCATCGGCCTTGGAGACGACCTCCTCGAGCAGCTCGCGCGCGCCTTCGTGGTCGCCGATGCGGCGGAACTCGTCGGCCAGCTCGATCTTGCGGGCCATCGGTTCCGTCTCGTTGCCGCTGCCCAGGTCGAGTTCGGGCAACACCGATTCTTCCGCGACCGCTGCGCCGCCATGACCCGACTTGTCGAGGTCGAGAGACAGGTCGCCGAAGTCGAAGTCGATCGACGGCGCGCCGGCTGCGGCGGGAGCGGGGGCACGGGCGGGCGCCGGCGCGGGCGGAATCGTCGGCACCTCGACGTGGCCCGGCTCGAGGTCGAAATCGCCCACCTCGAACGGCACCTCGGCAGACACGCTGTGCGGCTGGCGCGTGGTGTCGCCGTCGTGTTCGTCGGCGGGCATCGGCCGCGTCGGCTGCTGCGTGTCGCCCGGCTGGACCGTGGGCGGCTCGTCGCTGTCGAAGTCGATCGGCAGGTCGGTGTCGTGCGCGCCGCCGCCCTTGGCCGGCGGACGCATCAGGGTGACCTCGTCCGACTCCTCGCCCAACGGGTTCAGGGGCATCGGGTCGGTGTCGACGATGGCGTATTCGCCGCCTTCGGTGTACAGCGGATTGGTCGGGTCGATCTGGCGGCCGAGTTCCTGCGCCTTGGCCCATTCCTCGCCCTGGCCGTTCGTCAAGCCTTGCAGCTGGCGCGCCTGCGCCTCGAAGGTCTTCAGGTCGGCACGCTTGGCGTAGACCTCCAGCAGCTTGGTGCGGATCGCCAGGCGATCCGGGTCGGAGCGCTGGGCTTCCTTCAGGATCTCCTCGGCCTGCAGGTCGCGGCCGTAGGCAAGGTAGACGTCGGCCTCGGCGACCGGGTCGACGTCACCGATGGCGTCGAGCTGGCTCAGCGAGTAGTTCAGCGAAGAGGACGCCGAGTTCGCCGCGCCGTCGCGCGTGTCCACGCGCTGGCCGCCGCTGGCGCCGAAGAACGAGTCCGGCTGGATCTTGCTCTCGATGAAGGACGTCTCGCCCGAGAACTTGTTGCGGTCGCCGCCCTGGCGCTTGCGCCAGAACAGGAAGCCGCCCAGCAGCACGGCCAGGCCGGCGATGCCCGGCACGATGTACGGCGGATCCATCAGCGAGGACAGGAAGCTGTCGTCCGCCGGCGCCGGCGCAGGCGCGACCGGCGCGCGAGCCGGCGCGGAGGCGCGCACGGGCGCGGGCGGCGCCAGCGCCGGCGCGGGCGCCGGCGCCGGCGTCGAGGCGACGATGGCCGGGGCCGGCGCGGAGGCGACGACCGGGGCGGCCGGCGTCGGGACGGACGGCACCGGCGCCGGAGCGGCGACGACCGGCTTGGCCACGGGCGCGGGGGCCGGCGGCGGCACGGGGGCCGGCTTCGCGGCGGCGACCTGCACCGGGGCCGGCGCGGGCGCAGGCTTGACCGGCGCGGCCGGCGTGGGCGCCGGTGCCGGGAGGTGGCCGGTGATGGCCGGCATCGGGATGGCGGGCGCCGGAGCCGGCGTCTTGGCGGCCGGAGCGGCCGGCGCCGCAGGCACGTTGGCCGGCTTCTTGTTGGCCAGGTCCTTCAGCTCGGCGACGTTGCGGCTGAGCTCGGCGACGCGCGCGGCCTCGGCCTTCTTCAGCGCCTCCTTCGAATCCTTCGCCTCGGACGGCACGCCGCCCTTCACGCTGCCGCGCGACAGCGTCAGCTTGTCGGCGGGCGGCGGCGCGGAAGCCGTCTTCTGGTCGTTGACCTTGGCCTCGACCTTGCCCGACGCGACGCGCTTGCCTTCGTCGGTGTGCACGGTGCTCACGCCACCGGCCAGGCGATGGCGGTATTCGGCGAAGTCGGCGCTCTGGGCCTGGATGATCTGGTGCGCTTCCTCGGTGGACACCTGCTTGGCGGTGTCGGCGCCCGGTACCTGCAAGGTGACGCCGGACTTCATCCGGTTCATGTTGTCGCCGATGAACGCGGACGGGTTGTTGCGATACAGCGAGACCAGCATCTGGTCCAGCGAGACGCCGCTGGGCTTGTTGGCGGCGGCCAGCGACGTCAGCGTGTCGCCGGGGCTGACCGTGACGCTGGACTCGCCACCGCCGCTGCTGGCGGCCGGCGGCGGGGTCTGCTTCTCGACCGCGGCCGGCGCGGACCGGGGCGCGGGAGCCGGCTTCGGCGCCGGGGCGGTCTTCGCGCGCGGGGCCGTTGCCGGCACGGGGGCCTGGACAGGCGCCGGCGGCGGCGCGAGCGCGACCTGCGGGGCGGGCGCGGGCGCCGGGGCCGCGGCGCGCGGCACGGGCGGCGGCGACGCGAACACCGGCGCGGTGGCGGTGGTTCCCGGCTGCGCGGCGGTGTTGCGGCCCGGCGGGTCGATCAGCAGCGTGTACGAACGCGTCAGGTGGCCGGTGGACCACGCGAAATCGACGATGACGTCGACGAACGGCTCCTGCACGACCTTGTCGCTCGTCAGCACCAGCACGGGACGCCCGTCAGCGCGCCGCTGCAGCGTGATGGCGGCGCCCGCGAGCACCGAGTTGTATTCGACGCCGGAGGCCTTGAAGGCTTCGGGTTCACGCGCCCCAGGCCCAGTGCGGAAGCACCGGTCGACAGGAGGACCAGGGCGGCGGCGGCCATGACGTTCAGCGCGCGACCTTTGGTGACCAACGAGCGATTCTTCAATTTGTATCCCGAATGCAAATGGGCGATCTGGGCAAGACCGCCGTGAATGACAGATCTCTCGACGAGTTCATCGGTCACCGACGTGGGCAATAAAGGCCCACGCTCGTCAGGGAAAAGACCTTAGCACCAGGCAGATACGCTGACAAGCTCATCCATGGAGCCCTCGCCCGCGCAGCCGACCGCCGTTTTGGCCCGATCCCGGTCCGAATATTCTCGCACTTCGGCGCCGGGTTTAACCAGCGCAGGCGCGCATTTTGCCTGCGCCGCGGCCGCCGCAAGCGCGGAGTTAACCCCGAAATACTGGAATACGACACGCACTGCCGTATTTCCTGCGTGCTTGGCGGCCCGCAACCGTAACAAGATATTTCGTGTGTAGGGTTTGGCGTGCGCGCAACGATCTCCCGACGTTGCGCGCGCGAAAACGCCTTCCGGCGTGGATTACTTGTCGAGAAGAATGCGCAGCATGCGGCGCAGCGGTTCGGCCGCACCCCACAGCAATTGGTCGCCAATGGTGAATGCGCCGAGATATTCCGGGCCCATCGCGAGTTTGCGGAGGCGGCCGACGGGAATCGTCATCGTGCCGGTGACGGACACGGGCGTGAGGTCGCGCAAGGTCGCCTCGCGAGTATTCGGAACCACCTTCACCCACTCGTTGTCGGCGGCGATCATGGCTTCGATGTCGGCCAGCGGCACGTCCTTGTTCAACTTGAAAGTGAGCGCCTGGCTGTGGCAGCGCATCGCACCGACGCGCACGCAGAAACCATCGACGGGAACCGCCGGCGTGCCGAAACCGTCGCCCTGGCCGAGAATCTTGTTGGTCTCGGCCATGCCCTTCCATTCTTCCTTGGACTGGCCGTTGCCCAGGTCGCGGTCGATCCAGGGAATCAGCGAGCCGCCCAGCGGGACGCCGAAATTCTTCGTTTCCTCGGCCGACAACGCGCGCTGCTTGAGGGCGACCAGGCGGTCGATCTCGAGGATCGCGCTCTTCGGATCATCGAGCAGGGAGCGAACCGATGCGTTGAGCGTGCCGTACTGGGTCAGCAGCTCGCGCATGTGCTGCGCGCCGCCGCCGGAGGCCGCCTGGTAGGTCTGCGTGCTCATCCACTCGACCAGGCCGGCCTTGTAGAGCGCCCCCACGCCCATCAACATGCAGCTGACGGTGCAGTTGCCGCCGATCCAGTTGCGGCCGCCCTTGGCGAGCGCGTTCCTGATGACGGGCATGTTGACCGGGTCGAGCACGATGACGGCGTCGTCGCTCATGCGCAGCGAGGACGCGGCGTCGATCCAGTGGCCGTTCCAGCCCGCCGCGCGCAGCTTCGGGAACACGTCGCTGGTGTAGTCGCCGCCCTGGCAGGTGATGACGATGTCGCAGCGCTTGAGCGCGTCGATGTCGAACGCGTCCTTCAACGTCGTCTCGTTCTTCGCCTGCGCCGGGGCCTTGCCGCCGACCGTGCTGGTCGAGAAGAAGACGGGTTCGATGAGCGCGAAGTCGCCTTCGGCCTGCATCCGCTCCATCAACACCGAGCCGACCATGCCGCGCCAGCCTACGAGTCCTACCAATGCCATGTCGTTCGCCTTGTCGCGTGCCCTGCACGCCTTGAACCTTGTCGATCACCGGCCCCTTGCAGGGCCACCGCTTGTCCTGCTTCCCGCCCTGCGACTCGTGTCGCCTGGGGTTCTCGTGGAGGAAGCAGGGGCGAAGCGAGTCGGAGCGTCAGCTCGTGGTTTTGATCGTGGTGGTGGTCGCAATGGAGCGAATGGCCGCGACCACCGCATCGCCCATCTCGCGCGTGCCGACCGTGCGCGTGCCCGCCGACGCGATGTCGACGGTGCGCAGGCCGGACTCCAGCACCGAGCTCACCGCGGACTCGATGCGGTCGGCGGCGTCGGCTTGCTGGAGGGTGTAGCGGAGCATCATGGCGGCTGACAGTATTGTAGCCAAAGGATTGGCGATGCCCTTGCCTGCGATGTCCGGCGCGCTGCCGTGGCTGGGTTCGTACAGGCCCTTGTTGTCGGCGTCGAGCGATGCCGACGGCAGCATGCCGATCGAGCCGGTGAGCATCGCGGCCTCGTCGGACAGGATGTCGCCGAACATGTTGCCGGTGACGACGACGTCGAGCTTCTTGGGCGCCTTCACGAGCTGCATCGCGGCGTTGTCGACGTACATGTGGTCGAGCTCGACGTCCGGGTAGTGCGCGTGCACCTCGGTGACGACGTCGCGCCAGAACTGGAACGTCTCCAGCACGTTGGCCTTGTCCACGCTCGTGACACGCCTGCCGCGCTTGCGCGCCGCCTGGAACGCGACGTGCGCGATGCGCTCGATTTCCGGGCGGCTGTAGCGCATCGTGTCGAACGCTTCGTCGGCGCCCGGGAAGTGGCCGTCGACCGCGGTGCGGCGGCCGCGCGGCTGGCCGAAGTAGATGTCGCCGGTGAGCTCGCGGATGATCAGGATGTCGAGGCCCGACACCAGCTCCGGCTTCAGGCTGGACGCGTGCGTCAGCTGCGGATGGCAGATTGCCGGGCGCAGGTTGGCGAACAGCCGCAGGTGCCTGCGCAGGCCCAGGATCGCCTGCTCCGGGCGCAGGTGGCGCTCGAGCCTGTCGTACTTGAAGTCGCCGACGGCGCCGAACAGCACCGCGTCGGCCGCCTTCGCCAGCGCCAGCGTGGACTCGGGCAGCGGATGGCCGTGGTTGGCGTAGGCGGTGCCGCCGACGTCCGCGAACTCGGCCTCGAACGGCAGCTCGAGCGCGTGGAGGACCTTGACGGCCTCCGCGATGATCTCGTGGCCGATGCCGTCGCCGGGCAGGATTGCGATCTTCATGTCAGTGCTTCTGGTTGGGATCGGAGGGGGGCTCGGCATCGTCCTGGCGGGACGGCGCGAACGCGGAGGTGTCGGCGAGCCAGTGCGACAGCGCGTGCTCGCAGGTCTTCATGACGACGTACGCGAGCATCGCGAGATAGCCGTTGGCCACCAGCTCGGCCAGTTGGAGCGCGCCGCCGTCGGCCAGGGCCATGGCCCCGTTGTCGAGGATCAGTTCCGCATTCGCGCGCAGCAGGTGCACCAGGTTCAGCGTGACCACGCCGAAGCAGGAGAACGCCAGGCCCAGCACGAGGAATGCGAGCCACGGACGCGCCAGGACGACGCGCTGGAAGTGGCGTCGCAGCTGCAGCGCGCGCGGCAGGCCCATGTCGCAGGCCCGGTCAGCCGACCAGCCGGTTGGCGAGCCACGGCATCTTCGCGAGCCGCTCGGCCTCGTAGCCGCGGATCTTGTCGGCGTGGCGCAGCGTCAGGCCGATGTCGTCGAAGCCGTTGACGAGGCAGTACTTGCGGAACGGCTGCACGTCGAACGGGATCTCGGCGCCGTCGGGCTTGGCCACCACCTGGCGCGGCAGGTCGATGGTGAGCCGGTAGCCCACGAAGGCGTTGACCTCGTCGAACAGCCTCGCGACGGCGTCTTCCGGCAACACGATGGGCAGCAGGCCGCTCTTGAAGCAGTTGGTGAAGAAGATGTCGGCGAAGCTCGGCGCGATGACGGCGCGAAAGCCGTACTGGTCCAGGGCCCAAGGCGCGTGCTCGCGGCTGGAGCCGCAGCCGAAGTTGCGCCGCGCGAGCAGCACCGAGGCGCCCTGGTAGCGCGGCTGGTTCAGCACGAAGTCGGGGTTGGGCACGCGCGAGGCCGGGTCCTGGCCGGGGTAGCCCGGATCCTTGTAGCGCCACTCGTCGAACAGGTTGGGGCCGAAGCCCGTGCGCTGGATCGACTTCAGGAACTGCTTGGGGATGATCGCGTCGGTGTCGACGTTCTCGCGATCCATCGGGGCGACGAGGCCCGTGTGCAACGTGAAGGCTTGCATGCTGTGATCCCGATCTTCAGACGAGCTTCAAATGAAGCGGCGTGCGTCGACGAAGTGGCCGTGCAGCGCCGCAGCCGCGGCCATCGCCGGGCTCACCAGGTGCGTGCGGCCGCCGGCACCCTGCCGGCCCTCGAAGTTGCGGTTGCTGGTGGAGGCGCAGCGCTCGCCCGGCTCGAGCCGGTCGGCGTTCATCGCCAGGCACATCGAGCAGCCCGGCTCGCGCCACTCGAAGCCGGCGCTGGTGAAGACCTTGTCCAGGCCCTCGCGCTCGGCCTGCTCCTTCACGAGGCCCGAGCCCGGCACCACCATCGCGAGCCGCACGTTCTCGGCGATGCGCCCGCCCACGCGGCGCACCACGGCGGCGGCCTCGCGCAGATCCTCGATGCGGCTGTTGGTGCACGAACCGATGAACACCTTGTCGATGCGGATGTCGGCGATGGCCTTGTTCGGCTCCAGCGCCATGTAGGTCAGCGCCCGCTCCATCGCGCCGCGCTTGACGTCGTCCTTCTCGCGCTCGGGGTCGGGCACGCGATCGTCGATCGACAGCACCATCTCCGGCGACGTCCCCCAGGTGACCTGCGGGCGGATCGCGGCGGCGTCGATGTCGACGACGCAGTCGAAGTGCGCGCCCGCGTCCGAGTGCAGGTGGCGCCATTGGGCGACGGCCTGCTCCCACTCGACGCCCGCCGGCGAGAACGGACGGCCCTTGACGTAGGCCAGCGTGGTGTCGTCGACCGCGACCAGGCCGGCGCGCGCGCCCGCCTCGATGGCCATGTTGCACACCGTCATGCGGCCCTCCATCGACAGCGCGCGGATCGCCGCGCCGCCGAACTCGATGGTGTAGCCGGTGCCGCCGGCGGTGCCGATCCGGCCGATGATGGCCAGCACGATGTCCTTGGCGCTGCAGCCGCGGGCAAGCACGCCCTCGACGCGGACCAGCATGTTCCTGGCCTTCTTCGCGAGCAGCGTCTGCGTGGCGAGCACGTGCTCCACCTCGCTGGTGCCGATGCCGTGCGCGAGCGCGCCGAACGCGCCGTGCGTGGAGGTGTGGCTGTCGCCGCAGACCACCGTCATGCCCGGCAGCGTGGCGCCCTGCTCGGGCCCGATCACGTGGACGATGCCCTGGCGCTTGTCGTTCATCTTGAACTGCGTGATGCCCTGCCGGTCGCAGTTCTTGTCCAGCGTGTCGACCTGCAGGCGCGACGTCGGGTCGACGATGCCCTGGCTGCGGTCGGTCGTGGGCACGTTGTGGTCGCTGACCGCCAGGTTGGCCGACAGGCGCCACACCTTGCGGTCGGCGATCTCCAGGCCCTCGAAGGCTTGCGGGCTGGTCACCTCGTGCAGCAGGTGGCGGTCGATGTACAGCAGCGCGGTGCCGTCGTCCTCGGTGTGCAGGACGTGGTCGTCCCAGAGCTTGTCGTAGAGGGTTCGGACTGTCATGTCATGCTTTCAGGTGGCGGCGGCCTCGCGCGCGCGCGGCGCGGCGGGTGCGCTCGCGGGCACGGAGGCCGCGGGCGGACACAGCGCGTCGACGAAGCGCTGCACGGCGGCCGGCAGCGAATCGCTCACGCGCGTGGCGAGCAGGTAGTCGCGGCGGGCCCACGCTTCCTCGAGGGCCAGCACCTTGATGTCGAACAGCTTGGAGAAGCGGGTGGCGGTATCGGCCGGCAGCACCGCCACGCCGAGGCCGGCGGCCACGAGCTGGGCGATCGCGTCGAAGCCGCGCACCTGCAGGCGCGCGTTGAGCGTGCGTCCGCGCTCGAGTGCCGACTTGAGCATCAGCTCGTGCGCCGACGCGCCCACGTGCAGGCCGACGATGTCGAAATCGAGCAGCGCGTCGAACGGCACCGCATCGCGGCGCGCGAGGATGTGCTCGGCCGGCACGATGGCGGCCAGCGTGCCGGTGTTGTAGTGGCGCGCGGTCAGGCGCGCGTCGGTGCTGGGGCCGACGAAGATGCCGACGTCGGCGCGTCCTTCGGCCACGGCCTGCATCACGTCGGCGCTGGTCTGGTCCTCCAGGCTCACGCGGATGCCCGGGTGCGCGCGCGCGAAGGCGGCGAGGTCGGCCGGCAGGCATTCGGAGATCGCCCCCGCGTTGGCGACCACGCGCAGGTGGCCCTTGATGCCGCGCGAGAACTCGACGACCTCGCTCTCGAGCGCGTGCAGCGACGCGTTGAGCGTGCGGATGTGGCGCACCAGCGCGCGCCCGGCCTCGGTGAGGTCGACGCCGCGGGCGCGGCGGTCGAACAGGCCGACGCCGAGCCGGGCCTCGAGGTCGGACAGCCGCTTGCTGGCGGCCGCCAGCGCCAGGTGCTCGCGTTCGGCCCCGCGCGTGATGCTGCGCGTCTCGGCGATGGCGAGTACGAGATTGAGCGTGACGAGATCGAAGCGCATGGGACCGCACTCTGGCTGACTGGGTGGAACTGCGAGGAAGTCAGCTGTGACTGACGCGGAACGGCCCGATGCGCGGGCCTCACACCGGTAAACGTGGGCCCGCGATCGGTCCGGAGACGCCGGATAGGTGCTCCGATCGCCGAACCGCTGTCGCAATGATGCGCGAAGGGTCAGCGAAGCGCGCACGGCTGTGATGAATTCAGCCTTCTTCGCAAACGAAAGCTTATCGTACTGCAGGGGAGGTTCTGTGTCGAGGGCTCTTTCGGTTGGCGGTTGGCGTTCTTGCTGCTGGCGGTTTGGTGGGGCGGCGGTTTCCTGCCGGCTTGGTCTGAGCAGGGGTCGGCGGGGGACTCTTTCCGGCTCGTGTCCCTCCTTTGGCCTTCGGCCAAATTCCTTCCTTAACCTCGCCGGAAAGAGTCCCCCGCCGCCCTTCGCTGGTAACGGGTTGGCGTGCGGACAAATACGGCGCAGCTTTTGAGGGGAGGGCTTTGTCATCGACGGGCCATCGAGGCCGCGTCAATGCCCGCGGCCAGCGTTCCAGCAGAGCACCGGGCTTGACGCGAAACGCGGGCCGACGCGCCGGCGCTCCTTCTCGTGATGGACGAGGTGGTGGCATCGCGGCGCTGCGCGACTGTCGATCCGGCCTGCAGACGACGGTGACCCATCCCTGCCACCGCCCCGTTCGCGCAAGCGCATCCCTGCCCGCGGCGCGAAGCGCCGCGGATCGTCGGTCACGAGAAGGAGCGGCGGCGCGCTGGCCCGCGTTTCGCGTCAGGCCCGGTGGCGTGTGATCGTGCTGGCCGCGGGCATCGGCGCGGCCTCGATGGGCCGCCGATGCCTGGCCCCCAAACTAAAAACGGCGCGGTATTCGGTTCCCCGCCAAGCCGCCACCAGCGAAGGACGGTGGGGGACTCTTTCCGGCGAGGTCAAGGAAGGAATTTGGCCGAAGGCCAAAGGGGGGACACGAGCCGGAAAGAGTCCCCCACCGTCCCCTGCTCAGACCAAGCCGGCACGAAACCCCACGCAAACGCAAACGCAAACGCAAACGCAAACGCACGCGCAGACGCAAAGCGAAAAAAAGCCTCGCACAAACAAAGGCGAGGCTGTGAACGGAGCAGGAAGCGCCACAAAGGGCGCGCCAGGCTCTGGAGGTTCAGGCGGCGCGGCGGGCCGTCACGACCACGCGCTGCACGGCGGCGACTTGCGTCGCGTCGGCGGCGACCTGGACCACGTGCTCGGCGGCCGCGTACTGCTTCGTGGCCAGGCCGTTCATGCCGGCAACGGTGCCCAAGGACATGAGGACGGACAGGACGGCGGCGGCGGCTTGGGCGGTGGACTTGGTCATGGTGGGCTCCTGGGGTGTCTGTTTGGGGTTCGGATCGCGTTTCGTGATCCGATGGGTGGACTATCGGAGCTCGCGGAACGCCCGCCCAGCGCCTTGCGACGAGCCGACCGGAAGCCCGCACCAACCGCGGATTTCGCCGACGGACCGGCACCGCGGGCGCAGGAACCGTGACGACGACGCGGCGCCCAGGAACGACGAGAACTCGCGCAGCGCCTCGATGCCGGATTCCTCGGCCTGCTTGCACCAGGCCTGCAGGTCGGCGACGGCCTGTTCGGCGGACACGTTCGTGCGCGTCCACAGCGCGCGCAGTTCCTCGCGCATCGCCACCAGCTTGCCGAGCTTCTCGGACGTGGCGGCGACGTCGGCGACCTGGGCTTGCAGGTGGCCGGGGATCTTCTCGACGTCGCGATGCAGCCAGCGGCGCGCCACGCGCATGTTGGCCAACTGGGCCGACTGCTCGGCGCCCTTGCTCTTGAGCGCGGCCATTTCGGCGGCACAGGCGCGGCGCAGTTCGCGGGCGTACTTGGCCATCACTTCGTAGCGGTTGGCGATGATGGCCTCCAGCGTCTCGCTGTCGGCCACCGCGCGGACGTCGCCCGTCTTCATCTGCGGCGCGACCTTGCGCACCTTGGCCCAGCCCACCATCTCCATGGCGCGGATGTAGCCCCAGGCGATGTCGAACTCGAACGGCTTGACCGACAGCTTGGCCGAGGTCGGGTAGGTGTGGTGGTTGTTGTGGAGCTCTTCGCCGCCGATGATGATGCCCCACGGCATGACGTTGCGCGACGCGTCGACGGCCTCGAAGTTGCGGTAGCCCCAGTAGTGGCCGATGCCGTTGATGATGCCGGCGGCGGTGATCGGGATCCACAGCATCTGGACGGCCCAGATGGTGGCGCCGATGGCACCGAACAGCACCAGGTTGATGATCATCATCAGCGCCACGCCCTGCCACTGGAAGCGGCTGTAGAGGTTGCGCTCGATCCAGTCGTCCGGCGTGCCGTGGCCGAACTTCCTGATGGTTTCCTGGTTCTTCGACTCGGCGCGGTAGAGCTCGGCGCCGCGCAGCAGCACCGTCTTGATGCCGCGGGTGACCGGGCTGTGCGGGTCGTCGACCGTCTCGCACTTGGCGTGGTGCTTGCGGTGGATGGCGGCCCATTCCTTGGTGACCATGCCGGTGGTCAGCCACAGCCAGAAACGGAAGAAGTGCGACGGGATCGGGCCCAGGTCGAGGGCGCGGTGCGCCTGGCAGCGGTGCAGGAAGATCGTGACGGCCGCGATGGTGATGTGCGTCATCACCAGCGTGTAGACGACCAGCTCCCACCAAGTGGCGTGCGCCAGCCCGGTGGAGAAGAAGCCCACGAATGCGTCGACGAGAGACTGAATCGCTTCCATTGCCTGCCTGTAGATGCCCCCCAAAGGAAGGGCGGTGCTGAATTGTAGGGGGACACCCCCGGGACGGCCACCAAAATTGCGCTACCGACCGGGTTCTTTCCTGGTTTGGGCGCCCGGTTTTGACGCGGATCAACCCCCGAAGTTCTGCTCGACGGCACGCTGACCGTGCAGATTTTCGGAATAGTCGAGGATTCCCCTCAGGTTTTCTGCCAGGCCGCCGCGAAGAAGCCGTCCATCGAATGGGCGTGCGGCCAGCTGCGCATGTAGCCGCCGGCGTTCAGCTCGTCGGCGCGCTCCACCCCGGCCGCCTTCAGCAGCTCGCCGGCGTCCAGCAGCTGGAATTCCGGGTGGGCGGCCGAGAAGGCCTCCGCGATCCCCTCGTCCTCGCGCCGCAGCGGGCTGCAGGTGGCGTAGACCAGGCGGCCGCCCGGCTTGAGCAGCCGGCTGGCGCTCTCCAGGATCCTGCCCTGCAGCTCGACCAGCTCGTCGATCGCCTTGGACGACAGGCGCCACTTGAGGTCGGGATTGCGGCGCAGGGTGCCCAGGCCGGAGCACGGCGCGTCGACCAGCACGCGGTCGATCTTGCCGGCCAGGCGCTTGATGCGGTCGTCGCGTTCGTTGGTCAGCTGGGCCGGGTGCACGTTGGACAGGCCGCTGCGGGCCAGGCGCGGCTTGAGCTTGTCGAGGCGGTGGCCGTTGACGTCGAACGCGTAGAGCCGGCCGGTCGAGCGCATGGCCGCGCCGAGCGCCAGGGTCTTGCCGCCGGCGCCGGCGCAGAAGTCGACCACCATCTCGCCGCGCTTGGGCGCGACCAGCGCGGCCAGCAGTTGGCTGCCCTCGTCCTGCACCTCGATGTCGCCGCGCAGGAAGACGTCGGACTTCTGCAGCCCGGGCTTGCCCTGCACGCGCAGGCCCCAGGGCGAGTACGGCGTGGGCGTCGCCTCGATCTCGGCCTCGCGCAGCTGCGCCTGGGCCTTGTCGCGGTTCGACTTGAGCGTGTTGACGCGCAGATCGAGCGGCGCGCTGCCGGACATGGCGGAGACGAAGCTCCAGAAGCCCTCGTCGTCGAGCTCGTTCTTCAGGGCGCCGGCGAGCCAGTCGGGCAGGTTGTGGCGCAGCTTCTCGGAGAACGTGCCGCGGTCGATCGCCTGCACCTGCCTGAGCCACTGCTGCTCGTGCGAACCCATCGCGCCGCGGATCTGCGACTCGTTGCCCTGCCAGGCCAGGATCGCCAGCCGGCGCTCCAGCGCGCCGCTGCCGCTCTGGGCCAGGTGCTGGAACAGCAGGCGCTGGCGCAGCACGGCGTAGGCGGTCTCGGCCAGCGCATGGCGCTCGCGCGGGCCCAGCTCGCGGTGCTTGCGGAAGAAGTTGGAGACGATGACGTCGGCCGGCATGTCGAGCTTGCCGACCTCGCGCAGCAGGTCGGTGGCGGTATCGAGGAGGACGTTCGGATGCATGGCGGTGTCTTTCGCGGTTATCGCTGAAATGAAGCCCGGACGGCGCACCGTGCGCCGCTGGAGCGGGGGAATCGTCGCGCGCGGCCGCTCGTGCGCCGGCGCGGGGGAAATCGTTCGCGGCTTCTCAGGCGGCCGGTTCGGCCAGCCAGCCTTGCGGCTCGTGGCCGCGATGCGTCACGCGGCCGTCCTTCAATTGGAGCGCGCCTTCCAGGAACCAGCGGACGGCGCGCGGATACAGCACGTGCTCGGCCGCGAGCACGCGCGCGGCGAGCGCCGCCTCGTCATCGCCCGCCAGCACCGGCACCACGGCCTGGGCGACGATCGGGCCGTGGTCCAGCTCGGCGCTGACGAAGTGCACCGTCGCGCCGTGCACCTTGCAGCCCTCCTCGATCGCCCGGCGGTGCGTGTGCAGGCCGGAGAACGCGGGCAGCAGCGACGGGTGCACGTTGAGCATGCGGCCTTCGTAGCGCGCCACGAAGCCGGGCGTCAGGATGCGCATGAAGCCCGCCAGCACGACGAGGTCGGGGGCGAAGCGGTCGATCGTCCCGGCCAGCGCGGCGTCGAAGGCGGCGCGGTCGGCGTAGGCCTTGTGATCGAGCACGGCGGTGGCGATGCCATGTTCCCGGGCGAGCTGCAGGCCGCGCGCATCGGCGCGGTTGCTGACCACCGCGACCACGCGGCCCGGCCAGTCCTGCGCCACGGACGCGCGCACGATCGCGCCCAGGTTCGAGCCCTGACCTGAAATCAGGACCGCTATTTTTTTCATGGCCCGTCATTCTAAGGGAGAACCCGCTCTTTCGCCTCCCGGGGCCTGGTCCTCGCTCACTACAATCGCCCGTTCCCCCGCGCGCCCTGCGCCGCTTCCACGAGATCTCCCATGCGAGCCCGCGTCCTGTCCGGCATGCGTCCCACCGGGGCCCTGCACCTCGGCCACTACCATGGCGCCCTGAAGAACTGGGTGCGCCTGCAGCACGCGTACGACAGCTTCTTCTTCGTGGCCGACTGGCATGCGCTCACCACGCACTACCAGGATCGCGACGTCATCGAGCGCAACGTCTACGACATGGTGATCGACTGGATCGCCGCCGGGCTCGACCCCGACCTCTGCACGATCTTCATCCAGAGCCGCCTGCCCGAGCACGCCGAGCTGTTCACGCTGCTGGCGATGGGCACGCCACTGGGCTGGCTGGAGCGCGTGCCGACCTACAAGGATCAGATCGAGCACCTGTCCGAGCGTGACCTCGCCACGTACGGCTTCCTGGGCTACCCGCTGCTGCAGGCGGCCGACATCCTGATCTACAAGGCTGCCTTCGTGCCGGTCGGGGAGGACCAGGATTCGCACGTCGAGCTCACGCGCGAGGTGGCCCGCCGCTTCAACCACCTGTACGGCCGCTCGCCGCGCTTCGAGGCCGACGTGGCCGCCGCGCTCGCGAAGCTGCCGCCGGAGCAACGCGGGTTGCTGGAGCGCCAGCGCCGCCAGTTCGTGCAGGACGGCGACGTCGCCGCGCTGGGCAACGGCGAGGCGCTGCTGCGCGCCCAGGCCGGCCGCCACGGCTTCACCGCCGAGGACGCCGAACTTGTGCAGGGCCACCTCAAGGGCAGCGGCCGCACCGTGCTGCACGAGCCGCAGGCGCTGCACACGGAAGTGACGAAGCTGCCCGGCCTCGACGGCCAGAAGATGAGCAAGAGCTACGGCAACGCGATCGAGATGCGCGAGGAGCCCGCGCAGGTCGAGGCCAAGATCCGCCGCATGCCGACCGATCCGCAGCGCGTGCGCCGGACGGATGCCGGCGACCCGGCGCGCTGCCCGGTGTGGCAGTTCCACAAGGTCTATTCGGACGCCGCCGCGCAGCAGTGGGCGCACGACGGCTGCACCACCGCGGGCATCGGCTGCCTCGACTGCAAGCAGCCCGTCATCGACGCCATCCTGCGCGAGCAGCAGCCGTGGCGCGAGCGGGCCGAGCAGTACCTGGCCAACCCGAAGCAGGTGCACTGGATCGTCGAGATGGGCACCGAGCGCGCGCGCACGGTCGCCCGCCAGACGATGAAGGACGTCCGCGACGTCATGGGACTCTCGTATTGAACGCCGCCGGCGACATCCCCACCCTCCCGATCGCCATGGCCGGCATCCACATCACCGACATCGAATCCGCCATCAACTGGTGGCGCGCGCAGTTCCCGTCGCCGGACGGGATCACCGCCTGTCCCGAGGTGCTCGCGCTGGCCGAGGTCTACGCGTTGATGGTCTATTACCGCGAGCACGAGGCCGACGAGTTCACGCTGCCCGCCCTGGCGCGCGAGGCCTGGCTGGAGTGGTACGCGTCGACGCCCGACGCGCCCTGCATCGCGATCTGCTCGACCTCGCAGGGCGACCACGAGTGCAAGGGCTGCGGCCGCAGCTTCGACGAGGTGCAGCACTGGACGGCGATGTCGCCCGGCCAGAAGCGCGCCGTCTGGCGCCGCATCACGCTCGATGCCAAGGCGTGGCGCTTCAACAAGTACGCCGAACGCGCGCACAAGGCCACCGGCGAGGATCACCCCGATCCCGCGCAGCTGGACGCTGCGGCGCAGGGCAAGGCCTGAAACCAGCGGGACGCTGCCGCGGCGACTTCGCGGGCGGCCGGCTGCGCCCGTCATCCGGCGCGAAGGCGTCGCGCGGCGCAGGGACGGTCAAACGGCGATCGACGCCGGCAGGCTGATCACGAAGCAGCCGCCGCCTTCGGGCCGGCGCACGCAGCGGATGCGGCCGTGGTGGCGCTCGACGATCTGCCGCACGAGCGCCAGGCCCAGGCCGACGCCGCCCGCGCGCTCCGCGTGGCCCGGCAGCCGGAAGAAGGGCTCGAAGATGCGCTCGCGGTAGGCGTCCGGCACGCCGGGGCCGTTGTCGGACACGCGGATCTCGATGCCGTCGGCCTGCCTGTCCTCGAGGTCGACGCGGATCTCGCCGCCGCCGTAGCGCCGCGCGTTCTCCAGCAGGTTGCGCAGCGCGCGCCTCAGCAGCCGCTCCTCGCCGCGCACGCTGGCCGGTGCGCCCTCGACCTCGGCGTCGACGCGCGCGCCCTCCTCCACTGCCAGCGCCAGCAGGTCGACGCTCTCGAGGTTGGTCGGCTCCGACGCGGCCTCGAGACGGCTGGCGAGCAGCACCTCGTCGACCAGGCCGTCGAGCTCGGCGATGTCGGTGTTGATCTCCGATCGCAGGTGCTCGCGCTCGCGCTCGGAGACGGACGGGTCGCCCATCAGCGACGTGGCCATCTTCAGGCGCGCGAGCGGCGAACGCAGTTCGTGGCTGGCGTTGGCCAGCAGGCTCTTGTTCGATCGCACCAGCGCCTCGATGCGCTGCGCGGCCTGGTTGAAGCTGGACGCGAGCGTGGCGACCTCGTCGCGGCCCTCGACCTCGACGCGCCGATCGAGCTTGCCCTGGCCGAAGGCCTCGACCCCGCGCTTGAGCGTCTCCAGCCGGCGCGTGAGCCGGCGCACGAACGGATACGCGCCGAGCGCGATGGCCAGGAACAGCACGACCACCAGCGCCAGCAGGCTCAGCCCCGGGGACACCCCGCGCGGGACGACGCCGGGAAACAGGAACGCCGGCGGCCCGCGGCCCTCGCCGGCCTGCGGATGGTGCTCGGCGCCGAAGTTGCCGATGTCCTCGTCCGGCGGCATGGACGGGTCGTTGCCGGCCGGCGGCTTGAGCATGTTGGGCCGCATCACGTACAGCGAGCGGCCGTCGTCCAGCTTGATCTGGTAGATGGCCACGTGCATCAGCGCCTTGTCGGCCTCGCGGCGGACGAACGAGTCGGAGGCGGCGATGCGGTGGCCCTGCTCGTCCTCCAGCGCCATCGGCACGCGCAGCCGCTGCGACCAGTCGCGCAGCGCCTCGGCCTGCACGTCCGGCGGCGCCGCGGCAGCAGGCAGCGAGCGCTGGATCAGGTCGCCCCAGGCCGCGATGCGCTCGGTCAACGCCGCCTGGTTGCGCGCATGCTCCTGGTCGAGGTGGCGCTGCACGAGCCAGCCGGACGCGCCGGCGAACAGCGCCAGCGTGACGATCACGGTGAGCCAGATGCGGAGGTAGAGCGAGCGCACGGGAAATCCTGTCGATGGAGAGACGAACGGCGGCCGGCGAGGCGCCTACTCGTTCAGGAACCGCACATGCGCGATCGCCATGCCGTCCGCACTGGCCTCCTTCAGCACGGCGCCCAGGAAGCGCAGGTGCGCGATGAAATACCCGGGCCCGACGCCTTCGTCACCGCCGTCGAAGTCCGGCTGCCCGATCAGCTGGCGTATCTCCGCTTCGTCCCAGCGACCGCCGGTGAAGAAGGGAATGCACCAGGCGGGATCGTCGCTGCAGCGCGCCCGCAGCGCGTCGATCAGCGTCAGCGCGGACGCGACGGCGCCGGCCTGCAGGATCGTCACGCCCCAGGCGTATCCGTGGGAGCCGACGACCCGGACCTCGGCCGGCGTTGCCTCGAAGAAGTCCAGCGCTGTCGACTCCGCGCGGCGCGCCATCCTGACCAGCGTCCCGGCGAACCAGTCGCCGCGCGACATGACGTCGACGCCGAGGCATTCGCCGCTGACCTTCTGCACCAACGCGTCGATCTCCGCTGGCGCCGGCACGGGTGAAGCCGGGTCGATCGGGAACGTCCAGCTGAAGAAGTTCGTGCTCATGCGTCGATTGTCCCTGGCCGGCGCATGAGCGTCCACGCGGGACGCCCCGAAGGCGATCAGGCGTCCTGCTTGCGCGCGAACAGGTAGCCCGAGCCGCGCACCGTCAGCACGCGCTTCGGGTTCTTCGGGTCTTCCTCGATGACGCTGCGGATGCGCGAGATGTGCACGTCGATCGAGCGGTCGAAGGCTTCCAGCGGGTGGCCCTTGAGCGCATCCATGATCTGGTCGCGGCTCAGCACGCGGCCGGGGCTGCGCGCGAGCACCACCAGCAGGTCGAACTGGTGGCTGGTGAGGTCGCAGCGCACGCCGTCCAGGCGCGCCTCGTGGGCGCCGAGATCGATCTCGAGCTTGCCGAAGCGCAGCACTTCCTCGTTGACCGGCTCGGGGCTGGCGCGGCGCAGCAGCGCCTTGACGCGCGCCAGCAGCTCGCGCGGCTCGAAGGGCTTGGGCAGGTAGTCGTCGGCGCCCAGTTCCAGGCCGACGATGCGGTCGGTGGGCTCGCCGCGCGCGGTCAGCATCATCAGCGGCAGGCGGCGCGTGGCCGGCTGGCCGCGCAGCTCGCGCGTGAAGTCGAGGCCGTCGCCGTCGGGCAGCATCAGGTCGAGCACGAGCGCGTCGTACGAGCCCGCTGCCAGGCGCATGCGGCCGTCGGCCAGCGTGCCGGCGGTGTCGACGTCGAAGCCCTGGGTACGCAGGTAGTCGCCGACCATGCGCGTCAGGCGCGCGTCGTCGTCGATCAGCAGGAGGTGCGGATTGGTCATGGAGGCGTGGGCGTTCCGCGAGGTGGAGGCGACAGGGCGGACTCCCTGCGCGGTTGGAGCGTAACCGATAGCGTCGAAGGATGTCATGGGGTCGTTCGTTGGCAGCGCAGGCCGCGTCGAGGTGGGATGGAATGGGGGCGCGCCGGTCAGCGCGCGGGCGCCTCGTCGAACCCCTGCCGCGGGATCCGCGCGCGACGCCGCGGCGGCGTGGCGGCGCGGGCTGCGGGGCACCGGGCATAACGAGTCATTGCAGGCGATCCTGCCCCGCGGCGGTCAACCGGGCTTGCGCGCCTCGTAAAGTAAGGTGAACGAATCGCGTCGCCCCGGCAAGCCTGCGCGAATCTTGCATGCGCCCCTGCGCTACCCTCACCCCTTTCCACTGGACCTTCCCCGATGGCCTGGCACGCCCGCCTGAACCTCGACTACCGCGCCGATCCGGCCACCGGCGGCACGCGCCTGGACTTCCGCCACGACGGCCCGCTGCGCATCCTCAAGAGCCTGTTTCCGGAGGGCCCCGAGGTCTGCCATTCCGTGCTGGTGCATCCGCCGGGCGGCATGGTCGGCGGCGACACCGTCGAGGTCGACCTCCGCCTCGGTACCGGCGCGCACGCCCTGGTGACCACGCCCGGCGCGACGCGCTTCTATCGCAGCGCAGGCGAACGGGCGCTGCAGTCCGTCCAGGCCCGCGTCGCCGGCGGCGGCCGGCTGGAGTGGCTGCCGCTGGAGACGCTCGTGCACTCCCGCGCGCACGCCGACAACCGGCTGCGCTTCGAGCTCGAGCCGGGCGCCGAGATGTTCGGCTGGGACGTCCTCGCGCTCGGCCTGCCGGCGTCCGACGCGCCCTTCGTCGCCGGCGACTACCGCCACGACATCGCCGTCGGCCCGCGCTGGTGGGAGCGCGGACGCACGTCCGGCGACGACGCCGCCCTCCTGGACGGCCCGTGCGGCTGGGCCGGCCACCGCGCGCTCGGCACGCTCTGGTTCGCCGCCGGCTCGCCGCTGGCGGACGACCGCCGCGAGCAATTGCTGGAGACGGCGCGCGGGATCGCAGGCGCGCACGCCCTGGCCACGACCGCGGGAGCGACGGCGCCGCAAGCCGACGTCGTCACGCTGCGCGCGCTCGCGCCCCGCGTGGAGCCGGTGCTGGACCTGCTCACGCGCACGTGGCGCGCGTGGCGCACGCTCGCGTGGGCGCGTGACGCCTGCGCGCCGCGCGTCTGGCGCACGTAGGGCTACACCGAGACCAGCGCCCGGACTCCGTCCGACGCCATCGCCGCGCCGGCGCCGCGCGCCAGCACCGCGCCGCGCTCCATCACGACGTAGGCATCGGCCAGGTCGGCCGCGAAGTCGTAGTACTGCTCCACCAGCACGATGGCCATGGTCTGGCGATCGGCCAGCTGGCGGATCACGCGGCCGATGTCCTTGATCACCGACGGCTGGATGCCCTCGGTGGGTTCGTCGAGCAGCAGCAGGCGGGGCCCGGGCGCGAGCGCGCGGGCGATCGCGAGCTGCTGCTGCTGGCCGCCCGAGAGGTCGCCGCCGCGCCGGTGCTTCATCTGCGCCAGCACGGGGAACAGCTCGAACAGCTCGGCGGGCACGTCGCTGCCAGCCGGCATCGATGCCAGACCCATGCGCAGGTTGTCCATCACCGTGAGCCGGCCGAAGATCTCGCGGCCCTGCGGCACGTAGCCGACGCCGCGCCGCACACGCTCGTAGGGCGCCTTGCCGGCGAGGTCGACGTCGTCGAGCCGGATCGTGCCCGTGCGCGCCGGCACCACGCCCATCAGGCTCTTGAGCAGCGTCGTCTTGCCCACGCCGTTGCGGCCCAGGACGACGGTGACCTCGCCGACGCGGGCCTGCAGCGCCACATCGCGCAGGATGTGCGAGCCGCCGTAGTACTGGTTCAATCCCTCGACATGCAGCATGTTCAGCGGCCCAGGTAGACGTCGATGACCTGCGCGTCGGCCTGCACCTCGGCCAGCGTGCCTTCCGCGAGCACCGCGCCCTCGTGCAGCACCGTCACCTTGCGATGGCCCTGCGTGAGCATGTCGACGAACTTCATGTCGTGCTCGACGACCACCAGCGAGTGCCTGCCGGCCAGCGACAGGAACAGCTCCGCGGTGCGCTCGGTCTCCTCGTCGGTCATGCCGGCCACGGGTTCGTCCAGCAGCAGCAGCGTGGGGGCCTGCGCGAGCAGCATGCCGATCTCCAGCCATTGCTTCTGGCCGTGCGACAGCAGGCCCGCGGTGCGCGCGGCCTCGGGCAGCAGGTGCACGAGCTGCAGGATCTCGGCGATGCGCTCGCGCTGCGCGGCGGACAGCCTGGCAAGCAGCGCCGCCGGCACGCCGCGGTCGTCGACCAGCGCGAGCTCCAGGTTCTCGAACACCGACAGCTCCTCGTAGACGGTCGGCTTCTGGAACTTGCGGCAGATGCCGGCCCTGACGATCTGCGGCTCGCGCAGGCGCAGCAGGTCGATGTTGGAGCCGAAGTGGGCCCAGCCGGAATCGGGGCGCGTCTTGCCGGTGATCACATCCATCATCGTCGTCTTGCCCGCGCCGTTGGGCCCGATGATGCAGCGCAGCTCGCCCACGTCGATCGCCAGCGACAGCGCGTTCAGCGCCTTGAAGCCGTCGAAGCTGACGCTGATCTCGTCGAGGTACAGCGCGACGCCGTGCGCGAAGTCGGGCTGAAGGCCGTGCACGAGCCGGCCGAAGCTGGCACCGCCGGACGAGCTCGCCGTCGACGACAGGCGGTGCCGCTCGAGCAGCGCCGCGCCGGCTTCCTGCAGGTCCGGGGTCATGTGAGCACCCCTGGCGCTTCGCGCCTGCCGCGAGGTTCGCGGCATTGCGCTTCGCGCCTCCCCGCCAAGCGGGGGCATTCGCCCTTGGGGCGGCCCTGCGGGGTCATTTGCCCACCTCCACGTCCTTGCCCTTCATCCATCGAACCCGCAGGCCCATGATCCCGCGCGGCAGGAACAGCGTCACCGCGATGAACAGCGCGCCGAGGAAGTACAGCCAGAATTCGGGGAAGGCCTGCGTGAACCAGCTCTTGGCGCCATTGACGAAGAAGGCGACATCTCGCTCGGGTTGATGATGCCCACCTGCGGCACGTAGAGCGCGCCGGCGATGCCGCACATCACGGCCGACAGCACCCAGATCGACAGCTTGTACTTCAGCGGGTCGTAGCCGGTGAACATCACGCGCGTCTCGGCGTCCCGGATGGCCTGCAGCACCCGGCCGAACTTGCTGTTGACGACGGCGCGCGCGAGCAGGTAGAAGCCCACCAGCGTCAGGCCCGTGATCACGAACAGCAGCACGCGCGTGGACGGCGCGGCGATGGGTGCGCCCAGGATGCGCTTGAAGTCGGTGAACCCGTTGTTGCCGCCGAAACCCGTCTCGTTGCGGAAGAACAGCAACATGCCCGCGAAGGTCAACGCCTGCGTGATGATCGAGAAGTACACGCCCTTGATGCGCGAACGGAACGCGAACCAGCCGAACACGGCGGACACGACGCCGGGCACCGCCACCACCAGGATCATCTGGAACACGAAGGACGCGCTGCCGCTCCAGGTCCAGGGCAGCGCCTTCCAGTCGAGGAACACCATGAAGTCCGGCAGCTCGCTGCGGTAGTTGCCGTCGCGGCCGATCTGGCGCATCAGGTACATGCCCATCGCGTAGCCGCCCAGCGCGAAGTACAGGCCGTGGCCCAGCGACAGGATGCCGGTGTAGCCCCAGATCAGGTCCATCGCCAGGGCGCAGATCGCGTAGCACATGATCTTGGCCACCAGCGCGACGCCCCAGTCGCCGAGATGCAGCGGATGGCCTGCGGGAACGACCAGGTTCAGCAGCGGCACGACGATCGCGATCACCGCCACGGCGGCGATGACGGCGCTCCAGCCGCGCACGCCCAGCAGCAGGCCGCGCCGCGACGCGGGCAGGAGTTGGACGGGCGATTCCGGCGTCATGCGCGCCCTCCTGGCGCCACGCGCCTCCCCGCCGGGCGAGGGCATTTGCCCTGGGGGCGGCCGTGCGGGCTCATGATTCGGCGCTCCGTCCCTTGAGGGCGAACAAGCCCTGCGGCCGCTTCTGGATGAAGACGACGATGAAGACGAGCACGAAGATCTTGGCCAGCACCGCGCCGGCCACGCCCTCGAGCGCCTTGTTCATCAGCCCCAGGCCCAGCGCCGCGAGCACCGTGCCGGCGATCTGGCCGACGCCGCCCAGCACGACGACCATGAACGAGTCGACGATGTAGCTCTGGCCGAGATCGGGCCCGACATTGCCCACCTGGCTGAGCGCGCAGCCCGCCATGCCGGCGATCCCCGCGCCGAGCGCGAAGGCCAGCGTGTCCACGCGCACGGTGTCGATGCCGGTGCACGAGGCCATGCGGCGGTTCTGCGTGACGCCGCGCACGAACAGCCCGAGGCGCGTGCGGTTGATCAACAGCCAGGTTCCCAGCAGCACGATGGCCGCGAAGGCGATGATGGCCAGGCGGTTCCAGGGCAGCACCAGGTTGCTCGCGGCGACGACGCCGCCCGACATCCACGACGGGTTCTCGACCTCCACGTTCTGCGCTCCGAACAGCGAGCGCACGGCCTGCATCAGCACGAGACTGATGCCCCAGGTCGCCAGCAGCGTCTCCAGCGGCCGGCCGTAGAGGAATCGGATCACGCCACGCTCCAGGACCGCGCCCACCGCCGCCGCCACCAGGAAGGACGCCGGGATCGCCAGCACGACGTAGGCGTCGAACCAGCCCGGCGCGAAGTGGCGGAACAGGTTCTGCACGCCCCAGGTGGTGTACGCGCCGATCATCATCAGCTCGCCGTGCGCCATGTTGATGACGCCCATCAGGCCGTAGGTGATCGCCAGCCCGAGCGCGACCAGCAGCAGGATCGAGCCGAGGCTGACGCCGGTGAACAGCACGCCCAGGCGCTCGCCCCAGGCCAGGCGGCCGTCGACCTGCGCCACCGCCTGCGCGAGCGCCGTGCGCAGCTCCGGGTCGGACTCGGCGTCGGGCGCCAGGCGGGCCTGCAGCAGCGCGCGCACGGCGGGTTCGCCGCTGTGCGCCAGCGCCTGGATCGCCTGCAGGCGCTGCGCGCGATCGGGCGCGGCGATCTGGAGCGCGGCCTTCAGGCGTCCGAGCTGCGCCTTCAACGCCGGATCCGATTCTTTCGCGAGCGCCTTGTCCACCAGCGGCAGCATCGCGGCGTCGACATCGGCCCTGGCGAGGTCGCCGATGGCGGCCCGGCGCGTCGCCAGGTCGGGCGAGAGCAGGCGCAGTCCGCTCAGCGCCGCCTCCAGCGCGCCGCGCATGCGGTTGTTGTTGGAGACGTCCTCCGCCTCGTCGGGCAGCTTCGCCGGCTGCCCGGTCACGGCGTCGACGGCCTTGTCGTCGCGCACGATGAACACGCCCGTCGCCGTCGTCTTCACCGCATCGTCCAGCAGCGCCTGCGCAAAGCCCGCGACCCCCGGGTCGCCCCGCGTGACGGCGTCCTGCAGCGCGGCGATGCGCGCATCGTTGTCGCCGGCGGCGATCGCCCGCGCCTGCGCCGCGTCGAGCGCCCACCCGGGCGCGCACGCGACCAGGACAAGAAGCGCGAGACAACATCGCATCGAACACAAGGTGAACCGCATGGACTGGACGATCAGAAGGTGAAAGAAGCTGAAACTAGCGCGAAGCGCACCACGCGTCCGGCGCTGCCGCTCACTCGCATCAACCGAAGTTCGAGGGAGCGGCAGATCCGGCTCGGCCGGTCTGCTCGCGGCCGGCCCCTCGGGGGCAGGGAGCGCCAGCGACCGTGGGGCTGTCATTTCCCGGCTCCGCCGGTCTGCTCGCGGCCGGCCCCTCGGGGGCAGGGAGCGCCAGCGACCGTGGGGCTGTCATTTCCCGGCTCGGCCGGTCTGCTCGCGGCCGGCCCCTCGGGGGCAGGGAGCGCCAGCGACCCTGGGGCCGTCAACTCACTTCTTCTCGGGTTCGTCCTTCTTGCCCTTGTCTTCCGGGATATACGGGCTCCACGGCTGCGCCTTGATCGGGCCCGGCGTCTTCCACACGACGTTGAACTGCCCGTCCGGCTTGATCTCGCCGATGAAGACGGGCTTGTGCAGGTGGTGGTTCTTCGGATCCATCGTCGAGACGAAGCCGCCCGGCGCCTTGAAGGTCTGGCCGGCCATCGCCGCGATCACCTTGTCGGTGTCCGTGGACTTGGCCTTCTCCACCGCCTGCGCCCACATGTGGATGCCGATGTAGGTGGCTTCCATCGGGTCGTTGGTCAGCGGCTTGTCCTTGCTGGCGAGGTTGGCCTTCTTCGCGTAGT
>JAEKKH010000184.1 GCA_019510465.1 Burkholderiales bacterium | reverse complement strand
CATCGACCATCGTGCGCAGCATCGCGCGTTCACGCGCATCCGGCGCCGTCCCGGCCGTCAGCAGCATCACGAACTGCCGTGCCGCGACGTCGGGGCGATGGACGCGGACGTCGCTGAACAGGCCGTGCGCCAGCGTGGCTGGCGGGGACGACGAGGTGGCCGGCACCGCGGCTGCGGGCGCCGCCGCGCTCGCGCCCAGCGACGCGGCGAGCACGGCGAGCGCGCACAGGAGGCGGTGACCGCGGACCGGAAGAAGGGTATTCATGGCTTCTGGGGAATCTTGGACCCGCCGATCAGCGCGGTCACGTCGGCGAGGATGAAGGCAGCGGCCAGCCCGCGTGGCGCCGCCAGGAAGCGGGCTTCCCAGACCGGTGCGAACTTGTCCTTGAAGCTGCGCAGGCCGCGGAAGTTGTAGAACCCGTTGCCGTGCTCGTACACGAGACGCGCGACGCGCTGCCATTTCGGGGCACCGCTGCGCCGGGCCATGCCGGCCATCGGCGACATGCCCAGGCCGAACCGGCGATAGCCCTGCGCCTGGAAGTGCTGGAGGATGCGCACCATCAGGAAATCCATCGTTCCTGGCGGAGCGTCGGGAACATGGCGCATCAGGTCGAGCGCCGCTTCCTCGCGGACGTCCGTCGTCAACAGGTTCGCGAACGCGACGAGGTGGTCGTCGCGCCGCACGACCGCCACGGCGAACCGGCGCAGGTAGTCGTCGGCGAAACGCCCGACGGAGAACGCCTTCTCGTCGCTGCGGTGCTGCGCGAGCCACGCGTCCGAGACCTTCCTCAACGCGGGCAGCAGCGCATCGACGCCGGCGGCGTCGACGATCTCGAAGCGCAGCCCCTCGCGCTCGGCGCGGTTCACGGCAGTGCGCAGGTTGGCGCGGCTGGCGCCCTTGAGGTCGAAGCCGGGCAGGTCCACCTGAGCGTGCTCGCCGAGCTTGAACAGGTGCAGGCCGCAATCGAGCAGCAGCGGCAGCATCGGCGGCCGCACGTGGTAGAACGCCGCCCGGCCCCCGTGGTCGGTCGCCATCTCGATGAACTGCCACGCCATGTCGGCGAACTCGCGCGCATCGCCGAAGGGGCCGAACAACGCGACCCAGGAGCGCCCGTGCTTGCCGAACATGAGGAAGCTGCGGCCCGACGGCGAGAACATCAGGTGCTTGTCGCCGACCAGCGCATAGCAGGCGTCCGACGACGGGTTGGCGCGGATGATGGCCTCGGCCCGATCGAGCTCCTCGGCAGTCACGGCTGCCAGCGCGCCGGCCGGCGGCCGCAATACCTGCCACAGGCCGTAGCCGAGCGCGAGCAGCGCCACCGCGGTCAGCGCGCGCAGCGAGCGCGGCGCCTGGCCGTCGATCTCGAACTGCCACCAGAGCGCTTGGCTGTAGGCGACCTCCTTGTACGCGAAGAACAGCACCCAGGCGCACGCGATGACGATGCCGCCGATGGCCACGATCCATTCGGGCTCGAGATGCTGCGCCAGCAGCGAGGACCGGCGGTCGAACTGGCGTCGCGAGACCACCAGCAGCGCCGCCAGCGTCAGCAGCAGCGCTGCCTCGTGCAGCGCGATGCCCTTGGGCAGCGCCAGGACCGCCGCGACGATGGCCAGCGCGGACGCGATCCACCAGGCGACGTCGAGCCGGTGCCGCAGGCCGCGGGCCACCAGCACCAGGCCGAGGCCGGCCACGCTGCCCAGGAAATGGGAGGCCTCGACGACCGGCAGCGGGACATGCAGCGCGATCAGGACGTCGCGGGCGTCCTCGGTGAACGGCGTGACGCCGGACACGATCAGCCAGATACCCGCGATCAGGGTCAAGGCCGCCATCAGGCTGGGACTCAGCCGCACCGCCATCCGGCCCACGGGCGCCACCACGCCCGAGCGAAGTTCGTAGACGATCAGCAGGCCCGCGGCCACGACCAGCGGTAGCACGTAGTAGACGCCGCGATTGAGCAGCAGCGCACCCAGCATCGCGTCGCGCGGCACGCCGTTGCCGGCCGCCAGCAGCATCACCGTCTCGAACACGCCCACGCCGCCCGGGACGTGGCTGACGATGCCGGCGGTCACCGCGATCGCGTAGAACGCAACGAAGGCGGCGAGCGGGATCTTGCCGACCGGCAGCAGCAGCCACAGCACGGTGGCGGACGCCGCCAGCTCGATGGCGGAGATGCCGAGTTGGCGCAGCGCCAGCTCCGCCGGCGGCAACTGCAAGCGCCAGACGCGGCCGATGCCCACGGAACGCCGGCGCACGCACAGCCAGAGCAGGCCGACCAGCAGCAGCAGCATCGCCGCCGCCAGCAGCCGGATCACCCACCCCTGCGTGTGCAGCAGCCTCGCCACGTCGTGCGCGCCCCACAGCAGTCCGACCGCGCCGAAGAACACCATGCCCAGGCCGAACGCAGCGGCGTTGAAGGCGATCACGCGGGCGATCTGCGGCGGCTCCACGCCCGCCGCCGAGTACAGCCGCATGCGCACGACGCCGCCCGACAGCGGCCCGAGCCCGATCGTGTTGGACAGCGCATAGGCAACGAACGAGGTCAGCAGGACGGTGCCCCGCGGAACGTTCGCGCCGACGTAGCGCAGCGCGGAGGCGTCGTAGCGCGTGAGCGCCAGGTAGCTGAACGCCGTGGCCAGCACGGCCGCCCAGATGCGCGGTGCGGGCGTCGCGTCCATCGTCGCCATCACCTCGGCGTAGTGCACCTCGTCGAGCAGGTGCCGCAGCGCCACGCCGACCAGCGCCGCCAGCGCGATCCCGACGGCCGCCAGCAGCCATGGCCGCAGGAGGGCCCACCACTCGCCGAGGTCGGGCGCCGCAGGCGTCGTTGCGCCGGGCGCCGGAGAGTCTGTCTGAGTCACTGCGCGATCAGTGGGAGCGCCGAAGGAGAGCGTATTTGAACAGAGCCTCGACATCCTGCCGATCGCATGCGGACACGGCGCCTCCGCGGAGGCTAGGGACGCAGGTGACGCGCGACGAAGGCGCGCCCTTCCTCGGTCAAGGCCGCGTTCCAGCGCTCCTCGACCTGCGTCACGCGCACCCAGCCGGGCCCGTCGACGCCGCCGATGCGCGCGTTGCTCATCGCCGACAGCGAGCGCATCAGCACGCTCGCGCCCAGACCCAGGTGCTTGCCCAGGCGTGGCAGCGACATGCCGGCCTCGCCCGGCGCGGCGGCCAGCTCGCGCAGGATGGCGGCGGACAGTTCGTCGAGTTCGGGAGCGTCGTCGTTCATCGGGGCCCTCGCGCAGGCACGTGCGCCTCGCGCGAGGGGGCCGAAGCTGGGGCCCGCCCGGGCTCACGCGCCCGCGAACGTCGTGTCGGCCTGCTGGGTGGATCCCGCGGCCTCGTGGGGCGTGAGTATGACGGGAATCGACTTCGACGTGGGCGTGCCGGCCGCGATGGCCGTGGACGACAGCGGCACCAGCGGATTCGTCTCGGGGTAGTAGGCCGCCAGGTTGCCGCGCGGGATGTCGTAGGCCACCAGCCGGAAGCGGTCGGCGCGCCGCTCGACGCCGTCGCTCCAGGCCGTGTGCAGGTCGACCCAGTCGCCGTCCTTCAGGCCCAGGTGCCGGATGTCGGCGGGGTTGATGAACACCACGCGGCGCTGGCCGAAGACGCCTCGGTAGCGGTCGTCCATGCCGTAGATCGTCGTGTTGTACTGGTCGTGCGAGCGCGTGGTCAGCAGCGTGAAGACGACCTGGTCGAGCTGGCGCGCACGGGCGCGGTGCACCGGCGTGTCCTGCGGCACGGCGTGCGTGCAGAACACGGCCTTGCCCGGCTCCGTGGCCCACACCCGCTCGCTGGCGGTGTTGCGCAGGCGAAAGCCTCCCGGCTGGCGGATGCGTTCGTTGAAGTCGAAGAAATCGTCGAAGACGGCCTCGATCCTGTCGCGGATGCGGCCGTAGTCCTCCACCAGCCACAGCCACGGCGTCCTCGAGCGCGCGCCGAGGGTGGCGGCGGCCAGGCGGGCGACGATCGCGGGTTCGGACAGCAGGTGCTCGGACGCCGGCGGGTTGATGCCCAGCGAGATGTGCACCATCGACATCGAATCCTCCACCGTCACGCCTTGCGGGCCGGCGGCCTGCACGTCGATCTCGGTGCGGCCCAGGCAGGGCAGGATCAGCGCCTCGCGGCCATGCACGAGATGGCTGCGGTTGAGCTTCGTCGCCACGTGCACCGTGAGCTCGCACTGGCGCAGGCCGCGCCAGGTCTCGTAGGTGTCGGGCGTGGCGGCGGCGAAGTTGCCGCCGAGGGCGACGAAGACCTTGCCGCGGCCCTCCAGCATCAGCTTGATGGCCTGGACCGTGTCCACGCCCGGCGCGCGCGGCGGCTCGAAGCCGAACACGTCGCGCAGGCGGTCGAGCAGGGCGGCGGGCGGCTTCTCCCAGATGCCCATGGTGCGGTCGCCCTGCACGTTGCTGTGGCCGCGCACGGGACAGGCGCCGGCGCCGGGCCGCCCCATGTTGCCGCGCAGCAGCAGCAGGTTGTTGATCATCTGGATCGTCGCCACCGAGTGCTGGTGCTGGGTGATGCCCATGCCCCAGCAGGCGATGACGCTGTCCGCTTCGAGGTAGACGTCGCCGGCGGCGCGCATCTGCGCCTCGGACAGCCCCGACTCCTGCTCCAGCAGCGGCCACGATTCGGCGCGCAGGTCGGCCAGCAGGGCCTCGATGCCCACGGTGTGCTCGGCGATGAACGCATGGTCGAGCACGCCGCCGCGCGCGTCCTCCTGCTCGACGACGTGCTTCATCATGCCCTTGAGCAGCGCGAAATCGCCGCCGACGCGCAGCTGGAAGTAGTGCGTGCTGATGCGGGTCGAGCCGAGCGTGGCCATCTCGAGCTTGTCCTGCGGGTCGGCGAAGCGCTCCAGCCCGCGCTCGCGCAGCGGGTTGAAGCTGACGACCTTCGCGCCCCGCCGCGCCGCGGCGCGCAGTTCACCCAGCATGCGCGGGTGGTTGGTGCCCGGGTTCTGGCCGAAGATGAAGATCGCATCGGCCCGCTCGAAGTCCTCGAGCGTGACGGTGCCCTTGCCGACGCCGATCTGCGGGCGCATCGCCGAGCCGCTCGGCTCATGGCACATGTTGGAGCAGTCGGGGAAGTTGTTGGTGCCGTACTCGCGCACGAACAGCTGGTACAGGAACGCGGCTTCGTTGCTGGCGCGGCCCGACGTGTAGAACATCGCCTGGTTCGGATCGGGCAGGGCGTTCAGGTGGCGGCCGACGAGCGCGAACGCCTCGTCCCAGGAGATGGGCCGGTACCTGTCGCTCGCGGCCTCGTAGACCAGGGGCTCGGTCAGGCGGCCCTGGTCCTCGAGGAAGAAGTCGCTCCTGCCGGCGAGCTCCGTGACCGTGTGCTGCGCGAAGAACTCGGGCGTGGCGCGGCGTGCCGTCGCCTCGGACGCGACGGCCTTGGCGCCGTTCTCGCAGAACTCGAAGGTGGACGCGTGGTTGCGGTCGGGCCAGGCGCAGCCCGGGCAGTCGAAGCCGTCGGGCTGGTTGGCCGCCAGCAGGGTCCTGGCGCCCTTGACGGGGATGTCCTGCGACAGCAGCGCCTTGCTCACGCTCTTCAATGCACCCCAGCCGCCGGCCGGGCCCTTGTAGAACTCGATCTTCTTTTCGCTCACCGGAACGTTCTTCCCTGGGGTTGAGTGGAAACCAGGGACCGAAGTTTGCCCGACTCCGGGCTCGTCAAAAATATGCGCTGCACCGCAACATCCGCCCAATTCGGGCGATCGGCGGCAGCGGGCGGCCGGTTGGGCATCCGTCCAGGGCCGCGACGGCCGTGGGGGGCCGTCCGAAACGGTTCGTCCGACCGGCGCCCGCCGTCAGATCAGCTTGGCGTCGATCAGCTCGCTCTTGACGTACGCGTAGTAGATCGGCGCGGCCACGAGGCCCGGGACGCCGAACAAGGCCTCGAGCGCCATCATCGCGATCAGCAGCTCCCAGATCTGCGACTTGATGCGCGTGCCGACGATGCGCGCGCCCAGGAAGTACTCGAGCTTGTGGATCACCACCAGGAACACCAGCGAGGCGACGGCCACCGCCGGCGAATGGGCCAGGCTCACCACCACGACGATGGTGTTGGACGTCAGGTTGCCGACGATGGGCAGCAGGCCGGCGATGAAGGTGATCGCGATCATCGTCTTGGTCAGGGGCAGGTGCACGCCGAACAGGTGCAGGCCGATGACCAGGTACAGGCCGGTGAACGTGGTGTTCAGCAGCGAGATCGACAGCTGCGACAGCGCGACGTTGCGAAACGCGCCGGCGAAGCGCTCGGCGCGCCGCGTCAGTTCGACGGCCAGCGGGCCGGAGGTGCCGTGCGGGTCGACCTCGCGCAGCGACAGCACCACGCCGATCACCATCGCGATGATGGTCTCGGCGAAGGTCACCAGCGTGTGCGCCCCCATCATCTGCAGCTCGGCCACGTGCGTGCGCAGCCAGTCGAGCGCCTTCTGCTGGAGGTCGGCGATGTCGTCGGGCAGGTAGCCGGCCAGGAACGGCGGGATGCCGGCCCGCACCTTGTCCAGGATGTCGGAGACCTTGGCCAGCAGGCGCGGCAGGTTCTCGATGTCGCTGCGGAAGAACACGATCAACCCGAACACGGCGCCCGCGATGACGGCGATGATCAGCGTCGCGAACAGCAGCACCGTCAGCATCTTGGCGAGCCGGGTGTTGAACCAGCGCTGCGCGAACGGGGTGACCGAGACGACCAGCTGGTAGACCAGCAGGCCCACCAGCAGCGGCACCAGCAGGTGCAGCTGGAGAACGCCGACCAGCGCCAGGCCGGCCAGGATGTAGGAGGCGATGCGGCAGGCTTCTTCGCGCGAGAGGGCGTTCATTGTGTCGTTCAGATGGGGATGATCGGCCGGCGGATCAAGCCTTGGCCTTGCCGAGGTAGGTTTCGATGACGCGCGGATCGGCCGCGAGCTGCTGCGCGGGGCCGGACAGCGCGATGGCGCCGGTCTCGAGCACGTAGGCGTGGTCGGCCACCGCCATCGCGGCGCGCGCGTTCTGCTCGATCAGCAGGATGGTGGCCCCCGTGTCGCGCAAGCGCTCGATGATGCGGAAGATCTCCTTGACCACCAGCGGGGCGAGGCCCAGGCTGGGTTCGTCGAGCATCAGCAGGCGCGGCCGGCCCATCAGGGCACGGCCGATCGCCAGCATCTGCCGCTCGCCGCCCGACAGCGTGCCGGCCGCCTGCGCCTGGCGTTCGCGCAGGCGCGGGAACAGCGCGTAGATCTCGTCCAGCCGGGCGGCCTGCTCGGCGCGTGGCGCATGGCGCTGGCGATAGCCGCCCAGCAGCAGGTTGTCGGCCACGGGCATCGAGGCGAACAACGCGCGCGTCTCGGGCACCAGCGCGATGCCGCGCCGCACGCGCTCCTCGAGCGACAGGTGCTGCACCGCCTCGCCGTCGAAGCGCATGTCGCCGCGCGCCGGCAGCACGCCCATCAGCGCGTTCAGCAGCGTGCTCTTGCCGGCTCCATTGGGCCCGACGACGGCGACGACGCTGCCGGCCGCGGCCTCGATGGCGATGCCCGACAGCACCTCCGCGCGGCCATAGCCGGCGTGCAGGTTCTCCACCTGCAGCAGTGGCGCGGCCATCAGTGTTCCACCCCGAGGTAGGCGGCACGCACGGCCGGGTTCTCGCGCACCTGCCCGGGCGTGCCCTCCGTCAGCTTGGTGCCGAACTCGACCACCACGATGCGGTCGGTCAGCGTCATCACGAAGTCCATGTCGTGCTCCACCAGCAGCAGGCTCATGCCCTCGGCGCGCAGCTGCGACAGCACCTCGCCGAGCGCCTGCTTCTCCTTCAGCCGCAGGCCCGCCGCCGGCTCGTCCAGCAGCAGCAGCGACGGATCCGTGCACAGGGCGCGGGCGATCTCCATCAGGCGCTGCTGGCCGAGCGCCAGGTTGCCGGCCGGCTCGCCGGCCAGCGACGCCATGCCGATGCGATCGAGCTGGCGCCAGGCCTCGGCGAGCAGGCGGCGTTCCTCGCGGCGATCCAGGCGCAGCATCGCGCGCAGCACGCCGGCGCCCGCGCGCCGGTGCGCGCCGAGCGCCACGTTCTCGAGCACGCTCATGTCCGGGATCATGCGCACGTGCTGGAACGTGCGCGACATGCCCAGGCGCGCGATCGCGCGGGACGCGCGCCCGTCCACGCGCGCGCCACGGAAGGCGACCTGGCCGCGGGTGAGCGGCAGCACGCCGGTGATGAGGTTGAACAGCGTGGACTTGCCCGCGCCGTTCGGGCCGATGAGGCCGACGATCTCGCCGGCGCGCACGTCGAAGCTGACGTCGTTGACGGCCACGAGCCCGCCGAACTGCTTGCGCGCCTGCGTCACCGACAGCACCGTCTCGCCGCGCGCGGGCGGCGCTGCCCTGGGCAGCGGCTCGGCGCCGGCCCAGGCGGCCGGATCGAGACTGCGCACCGGCAGCCGGCGTGTGGCGAGCGACCACAGGCCCTGCGGCGCGACCTGCAGCACCAGGATCAGCACCATGCCGAACACGACGAGCTCCACCGGGCCGCTGGTGCCCAGCAGCGCCGGCAGCCAGTTCTGCAGCTGGTCCTCGGCGATCTTGACGGCGGCGGCGCCGACGAACGCGCCGCCGACGAGCCCGACGCCGCCCAGCACCGCCATGAACAGGTACTCGATGCCCATCTGCAGCCCGAACGGCGACGGGTTGACCGAGCGCTGGTAGTGCGCGAACAGCCAGCCCGACAGCGACGCGTAGATCGCCGCGATCACGAAGGCCGTCATCTTGTAGCGCAGCGTGCCCACGCCCATCGCCTCGGCCATCAGCGTGCCGCCCTTGAGGGCGCGGATGGCGCGGCCGGGGCGCGAGTCGAGCAGGTGGCGCAGCGCCAGCGCCCCCAGCAGCGCGACGATCCAGATCAGCCAGTACGACGCACGGCCCGTGCGCAGCTCGACGCCGCCGACCGAGACCGGCGGGATGCCCTGGATGCCGTCGAACTTGCCGAGGAAGTCGAGGTTGCCCACCAGGAAGAACATCGCCAGTCCCCATGCGATGGTGGCCAGCGGCAGGTAGTGGCCGGACATGCGCAGCGTGACGCCGGCGACGACCAGCGCCACCAGCAGCGTCAGGGCGAGGCCGCACAGCAGGCCCAGCCAGGGCGACGCGCCGTGGGCGGTCGTCACGTAGGCGCTGGCATAGGCGCCCAGGCCGACGAACGCGGCCTGGCCGAAGGACGTGAGGCCCGCGACGCCGGTGAGCAGCACCAGGCCCAGCACGACGACGGCATACAGGCCGATGTAGTCCAGCTGCGTGATCCAGAACTCGGGCACCGGCAGCAGCGGCAGCGCCAGCAGGACGAGCACGCCCGCCGCGGCCGCGATCCTGGGGGAGGAGGTCTTCGTCACGGCCGGCTCACTCGTCTTCGTCCTGGTGGCGATCGGCGAGCGAGCGCAGCAGCAGGATCGGGATGATCGCGGTGAACACGATCACGTCCTTGTACGCGCTGGCCCAGAACGAGCTGAACGAGTCCAGCAGGCCCACCAGCAGCGCGCCGCCCACGGCCAGCGGATAGCTTGCGAGGCCGCCGAAGATCGCGGCGACGAAGCCCTTGAGGCCGATCAGGAAGCCGCCGTCGTAGATCATGGTCGTGGTCGGGCCGATCAGCAGGCCGGACAGCGCGCCGATGAAGGCCGCCATCGAGAACGCGCTGCGCCCGGCGTGCTCGGTCGACACGCCCATCAGCCGCGCGCCGAGCCGGTTGATGGCCGTGGCGCGCAGCGCCTTGCCGGCCAGGGTGCGCGCGAAGAACAGGTACAGCGCGCCCATCAGCAGCGCCGAGGCCAGCAACGTCACGACGGTCTGGCCGGAGATCGTGACCGGGCCGGCGTTGAACGTGGCGTCCCAGAACGCGGGCGTGCGATAGCCCTCGGCGCCGAAGAACACGAGCCCGAGGCCGACCAGCGTGAAATGCACGCCCACGGAGACGATCAGCAGCAGCAGCACCGAGGCGTCGGCCAGCGGCTGGTAGGCCAGGCGATAGACGAGCGGCCCGAGCGACGTGACGAGCGCCAGCGTCATGAGGCCCTGCGCGAGCAGCGGCCAGGCGTGTCCGCTCGCGACATACGTGAGCGCGGCGGCTGCGACAGGCAGGGCGCACAGCCGCGCGATCTCGAGCCCGGTCGCCGACCAGGCGCGCTGGGTGCGCCAACCGTCCCAGGTCTCGCGCAGCAAGGCCAGCGCGGCCAGCAACAGCGCCAGCCACACGGTGCCCGGAACGCGACCGAGCTGCAGCATCGCCAGCGTCAGCGCGCTGTAGGCGACGAACTCGCCCTGGGGAATGAGGATCACGCGCGTGACGGCGAACACCAGCACGATGGCCATGCCCAGCAAGGCATACACGGCGCCATTGCCGATGCCGTCCAGCAGCAGCACGGCGGCGATCGTCGAATCCATCCGGTCCTTTCGGTAGTCGTTGCGCGCCGGGCGCGGCGAGGCGAACTCCCCGAATTTACCTTGCCCGACCGTGCGCGCGTCACGCGGGCGCGAGCCTTGCCAGAAACGGGCATCGCGCGGCCCCGCGCCGTGTCGTGGAGAACGAGATCATGGACACCACCCCAGGCACCGTCACCATCTGGCAATCCGGCCGCCTCGCGCCGCAGGTCATGGCGCCGCGCTTCGACTTCACGCGGATCACGCGCGAACAGTGGCTGGGCGCCGCGCTGCTGTTCGTGTCGGGGGTCGTGATGGCGGTGTATGTCGCCGTGCTGCAGCGCGACGTCAGCGCCGCCGAGATGGAGCACATGGCGCAGCGTTCGCGCGCCGTCGCCGAGGCGCGCTGCGAGGCCGACCAGCCGGCCGAGCGGCGCGGCCTGTGCCTCGCGCTGTTCAATGGCGATGTCGTCGCCCTCCGTGCGGCCTCGCCCGTCGCCGCCGACGAGCGGGACGCCGCCGCGACCGGGATGGCGGTGTCGTTCGCCGGACGCTGAGGCCGGCATGGAGGCCACCGACTACCTGACGCGGCAGCATCGCGACATCGAGCAGGCGCTGGGCGACGCGCTCGATGCCCCTGACGCGGCCGTGCGCCGCAGCCGCTTCCTCGACGTCGCCGACGCGCTGATCCTGCACATCGCCTCCGAGGAGCAGGTGTTCTATCCGGCCGTGCACGGCGACCGCAGCGAGGACGTGCTGCTGGAATCGCTGGAGGAGCACCTGGCGCTCAAGCGCCTCCTTGCCGACCTGCTCGCACTGGCCGCGGACGACGCCATGTTCCGGCCCAGGCTGCACGTGCTGCGCGAGCTGGCGCAGCATCACCACGGGGACGAGGAGCGCAAGCTCTTTCCCGCGGTGCGCGGGAAGCTCGGCGCCGCGGCGCGCGACGCGCTCGGGCGCGACATGGAGGCCTTGCAACGGCGGCTGCAGGCGGGTGGCAGGCCGCGGCGCGCGGTGCGGCAGCAGACGGCGGCGGCCGGGCCGCTGCGCTGACGACGGCGCGTCAGTCGTCCTCGAGGCCGCGCTGCCAGAGCGTGGCGGCCTGGTCGATCGGGCTCGCGTCGCCCGCGAACGCCTCGGGCTCGTGCGCGAGCGCGAGCCAGTGGCGGGTGTCGTGGAAGCCGCGCGGCGTCTCGTCGGAGCGCGCGGCGTCGAACCAGGCCAGCACCTGCGGGAACTGCGCGGCGTGGTGGGCGTGCGTCCAGGCCAGGCCGACGAGGTCGGCGAAGGCCTCCTCGCGGCGGGTGATGCGCATCTCGCGCGCCATCGCCTGCAGCTCCGCGGTGGGTTGACGCGTCTCGATCGCGTCGGGCTTGTCGGACAGTCCGGCGGGCAGGCTGTCGAAGGTGCCGCTGCGGTGGCGCTGGCAGTGGCCGATCTCGTGCGCGGTCATCGCCTCCAGCGTGGCCTGCAGCAGCGGGGCGGGAATGGATCCGAGCGTGGATTCGGCGGCCGGGTTGCCGCGCATCGCGAAGACGAGCTTGCAGCGGCCGTCGACGTAGCCCATGGCCAGCGGCGCGGCGCCGGGCTGGGCCTGCGGCAGCACGACGATGTCGATCGGCAGGCCCTGCTTGAGCGCCCAGGACAGCGGCGGGGTGGCGCCGTCCAGCCAGCGCTGTTCGGTCTCGGTGAGTTCGGCCGTCGCCGGGGCGGCGTGGGCGGCCAGGAAGAGGGCGGCGAACGCGAGGATCGCGGGAAGACGAACGGCCACGACGGCTCCTCGGTCAGGGGCGTCGGACTTACTTCTGGCGGGCCTGGCGGCAGGCCGCCATCGTGCGCTCCAGCACCGAGCGGGCCTTGTGCGCCGTGGCGTTGGGCTGCAGCAGGTGGCCGGTCTCCTCGAAGAAGCGGTTCGAGAGCGCGTGCACGACCTGCGGGTGGGCGCCTCCCTGGCGCTCCAGCAGCGAGGGGGTGGACGCTTCCGCCAGGGCCTTGCGCAGCATCTTGGCGTGCACCCGGTAGCGCAGCGCGTTCATGGGGACGCGACCCACCTCCATGGCTTGCAGTTCGCCCGCGAGGTGTTCGATGAAAAGCTGTTTCGAGTCCATGACCGGAGCATGACATCCGAGGCCTCGGGCAGTCGGAGGAACACCGGGTGCAAACGTGCGTTTTTCCCGTTCGGAAAGGGAAATCTGGCGCCCAAGGTCGCGTTGGGACGCCGTGCGCGCGACAGCTGGTTACACCGCTTGCGGCTGGACAAGCCTGGACGCCGGATCAGCGCGGGTCGTCGGCCCGCCGGCGCGGGACCGGCGTCACGCCACCAGGCAGGCCTTCGGCACGCGCGCGCAGCGAACCGCAGCGACGCGCGTAGACCCACGTGAACTCCGCCCCGAGCAGGAAGATCTGCGCCGACCAGTACACCCAGACGACCATCGCCACCAGCGAGGCCGCGGCGCCGAAGGTGGACGCCACGGCGCTGCGCCCGATGTACAGGCCGATCGCCATCTTGCCGACGGTGAACAGCAGCGACGTCACCAGCGCGCCGATCCATACGTCGCGCCACTCGACGCGCACGTGCGGCACCAGCTTGTAGATCATCGCGAACGCCACGGTGATGAAGCCGAAGCTGACGACGAAGTCGACCGCCGACGCGAATCCGCCGAGGTCGATCCAGCGCCCGAACCAGCGCTGCACCGCGGCGAGCGCGGCGCTCGCCAGCAGCGAGACCATCAGCAGGAAGCCGATGCCCATGATCATGCCCAGGGACGTCAGGCGCGAGTGGATCCACTTGGCGATGCCGCCCTCGCCGGGCTGCCGCGGCGCGCGCCAGATGCGGTCGAGCGCGTTCTGCAGCTCGCCGATCACCGTGGTGGCGCCGATCACGAGCGCGCCGATGCCCAGCAGCGTGGCGACGATGCCCGCCCTGGGCTCGTTGACGCTGGCCAGCAGCGCCTGCACCGCCTGGGCGCCCTCGACGCCCATCAGGCCCTCGAGCTGGTCGAGGATCTCGCCGCGCGCGGCCTGCTCGCCGAAGAACAGCCCGGCCAGCGAGATCACGATCAGCAGCAGCGGCGCGATCGAGAACATCGTGTAATAGGCCAGTGCCGCGCCCATGCTGGCGGCGTAGTCGTCGCTCCACGAGGACACGGTCTCGCGGGCGAGCGACCAGGCGGTGGCGGCTTTCATCACACGGTCGGCCTCCGGGATGGGAAACGACAGCGCCCGCACGAGGCGGGCGCGCAGGGATGGCAGGCGGCGCCCGCCGGCGATCAGGAGGCGTTCGCGCGCGCCTGGTCGCGCAGGCTGCGCACCTGCGCGTGGTTGCGCTTGACGCCCTCGTACTGGCGTTCGATCAGCATGCGGATGTTGTCCGGCAGCGCCTGGTCCAGCGCGTCGCGATAGCGTTCCAGCGCCGAATCCTCGCCGCGCTCGCACGCCTCCAGCAGCGACTTGTCGCTGTGGCCCGACAACGTGCCCAGCAGCGAGACCCAGCCGCGGTGCAGCGCGCCGCTGGCGCTGCCGCCCGTCTCGGGATCGCCCCCCAGCTGCAGCACCTGCGCGCGCAGGTCGGCGCAGGCCTGGCGGCACTCGTTGGCGCGGGTGGCGAACAAGGTCTTCAGGTCGGCCGAGTGCACGTGTTCGGCGACGTTGCGGAAGCCGCGCTCGCCATCGTTGCAGGTCTCGATGAGGGTGTTGAGGACATCGATGGTGTCTTGGTTGTCCATGGTGAAGCCTTTCAGGTTGCCAGGATGTGGCCCTCCAACGGCAGATCGTGTGCCCATCGCGCGTGCCCGCGGCGATCGGCAAGGCCTGCTGGTCCGTGCCGCACGGACCGCGCGGATCACAGGAAGAACTCGAAGCGGCGCGCGACCGTCTCGGCCAGGCGCTGGCGCCAGCCGCGGCGCGCCCACTCGGCGCGCGCGATCTCCCTGGAGCGCGCGACGTCGGCCATGAACACCCGCTCCATCTCCTGAGCGAGCGCCGCGTCCAGCACGACGAGGTTGGCCTCGGCGTTGTGCAGGAAGCTGCGCCAGTCGAGGTTGCTGGAGCCCACCGTCGTCCACAGGCCGTCGATGACGCAGGTCTTGGCATGCAGCAAGGCGTCCTGCAGTTCATGGATGTGCACGCCGCCGCGCAGCAGCCGCCCGTAGTGCGAGCGGCCGGCCTGCAGCGGCAGCCAGAAGTCGCTGGTCCCGGGCAGCAGCAGGTGCACCTCGACGCCGCGCTGCACGGCGCGCAGCAGCGTGCGCATGAAGCGGCGCGTCGGCACGAGGTAGGCGGTCGTCAGGTAGATCCGCAGCTGCGCGGCGTCGAGTGCCGACAGCAGCGCGCGATAGAACGGGTTGCGCCGGCGCCCGGCGTCGCAGGCGGCGAGCGCCACGCGCTGCTGGCCCGCCGGACCCAGCGGCGGGAAGTAGTGCGTGCCGCGCAGCGCGACGGAGGAATGCCGGCTCCAGTGGTGCATGAACAAGCGCTGCAACTGCGCGACGATCGGACCCTCGACGCGCACGTGGGTGTCGCGCCAGCCCGCTTCGGGCGCGGGCTCGCCGCCGGCCGGCACGCCGTCGGAGGCGCCGAGCGCGGCCAGCGGCGACGAGCCCGCCGCGTACACGGGGCTGATGTTGACGCCGCCGATGAAGCCGATGCGCCCGTCGACCACCATCAGCTTGCGATGGTCGCGCAGGTGCAGCGCGCGGCTGAGCAGGGTGCCGAGGCGACGCAGCGGGTTGTACTCGCAGACGTTGACACCGTTGGCGCGCAGGTGGTCGAAGTAGCTCGCCGGGGTGCCGATCGAGCCGAAGCTGTCGTACAGGACGTTGATGCGCACGCCGGCCTTGGCGCGCGCGATCAGCCGGCGCGCGAACTCCTCGCCAGGCCCTTCGGCCTCGAGGATGTAGCTCTCGAGGTTGACGTGGTCGCGCGCCTGCTCGATGGCGGCGAACATCGCCGAATAGGTGCAGGGGCCGTCCTGCAGCAGGTCGACGCGGTTGCCGGTGACGAGCGGCTCGCCGAGCCCGGCGACGAGCGCATGCGCGTGGCTGTGCAGCGCCATGAGTTGCGACTGCGGCGCGGGGCCGGACACGAGCTTCGGTGGCGTGGACAACCGGAGCGAGATGGGCGCGGACATGAGGCAATTCCTTCCCGGGTTCGGCTGCGCCAGGGCAGGCGCAGTGCCGGAGGCGGGGACGGTCCCCTTGGCAACGGCCATGCCCGCAACGGGGCCTGCGAGGGAAAACGAGAGGCCGCGGCACCGGGCGACGGCGGCGTCCCGCGAGTGGCACGGGGGTTGCCTGAGTCGGATCATCCAACGTCCTACAGAGACCTCCTCGGGTAGTCCCCATGACCTCCAACCTTCGTGCACTCAGCCACGGCGCCGTCGCCGCGGCGGCGCTCGGGATCGCGTTCGGTGCCTGCGCGCAAGACTCGCAGACCAGCCTCGCGCGGGAGATCGGCGGCGCCAGGCAGCAGGCGGGCAAGAGCTTCATCGACCTGTCCGTCGGCAAGTCGACCTACAGCACCTCGTGCGGCAGCGTGGCGGGCCTGACCTGCTCGCGTGGCACGACGTCGTACAGCCTGACCGCCGGCAACATGGTCACCGACAACGTCGGCGTCGAACTGAGCGCGATGAACCTCGGCAAGGCCGACCGCGCGGGCGGCAGCGTGATCGCGCGCGGCGTCAACCTCAGCGCGGTGGGCCGCCTGCCGCTGGGCGATCACTTCGCCCTCGAAGGCAAGGTGGGCCCGACCTACGGCGTCACCAAGGTGAGCGTGCCCGCGACCTCGGGCCTGCCCAGCGGCCGCGCGCGCGGCCTGGGCCTGGGCTACGGCGTCGCGCTCGACGTGAACTTCTCGCGCGGGCTGCACGGCGCCATCGGCTGGGAACAGCATGATTTCAAGTTCGCCGGCCAGGGCCGCTCGCAGGTCCAAAATGTGACGGTGTCGCTCGGCTACACGTTCTGAGTCCGCGCTTGCACGAGGAATCCCTGGCCATGAAGCACGTCTACCCGCCGCGGCATCCCGCCTGGCTCGACGACAAGCCGGGGCGCACGCCGCCCGCGGGCGCCGAGACGCCAGAGGCGCCACAGGCGCCGCCGACGCGCGCGCAGGATGAGGCAGGGCGAGGCGGCACGACCGACTCGGGACCGCCCGCGGACGGTGCCCGCAAGCACGGCGTCGACGGCGACGCCGACGCTGCTCGGCGGCCTTGAGCGCCCCGCGCCGCGTGCTGCGGCGGGCAGGTGCGAGTCGCCACAAGACAGACGGCGCGGAACGCGTTGCCGGCTTACGGCAAATCTGGGGCCTGGAGCTGCCGCAGCTCAGCTTGAAAGCGGTTGAATATTCCGATCCAGGAAGCAATCGAGCGACAAGCGTTCGAAATAAACCACGGAAATCGAGGCAATCTGGATGTTTCGTCCTCTTTTGTGGCCTCGAACCGAGGGAATACCCTCTCTCGCGACTCCTGGCACGCACGTTGCGTATTTCCGGGCATGAACGCGCATCCGGCAACTCTTGCCGGGCTCGCGGGTCCCACGCTCAGGAGGAACCAATGGGTTCGATGGACTTCCGCACGGAACAGCGACAGACCCAGACGCTGTCCCCCCGCCTGCAGCACGCCGTCCGGCTGCTGCAACTCTCTTCGCTCGAGTTCGCCCAGCAGGTTCACGACGCGCTGGGCAAGAACCCGTTCCTGGAAGAGGATTCGTCGGACGAGGCCGGCGACGACGCGGTCTCGCCGGAGCAGGCCGCGCAGGCCCAGGAAGCGCGCGAGGCGCAGGAGGCCGTCGCCGAGACCATGGCCGCGCCCGAAGGCGAAGGCCCGGGCGAGGGCGACCGCGACATGTGGCAGGCCGACGGCCTCGGTTCGGGCAAGCGCGCCGACGACGACGAGACCAGCGCGCTGGACATGATGGCCGTGCCCACCTCGCTGGCCACCCACCTGCATGGCCAGCTCGCCGTGCTGCCGCTGACGCTGCGCGACCTGGTGCTGGCCAAGGTGATCGTCGAATCGCTGGACGACGACGGCTACCTGCGCACCGACCTGCAGGAGATGATCGCCGTGGCCGACCTCGACCCGCCCGCCACGCTGGAGGAGATGCAGATCGCGCTGAAGCGCGTGCAGGCGCTGGAGCCGGCCGGCGTGGCCGCGCGCAACGTCTCGGAATGCTTGCTGGCGCAGCTGTCCACCATCGAGGACGAGGACGCCCGCGAGGTGGCGCGCCACATCATCGGCGAGCACCTGAACTGCCTCGCCGCCAAGGACGTGAGCACGATGGCGCGCGCGCTCGGCCGCACGCCGGCCGAGATCGAGGCGGTCTGCGACCGCATCCGCCGCCTCGACCCGCGTCCGGGCTGGCGCTTCGGCTCGACGCAGCTGCAATACGTCATCCCCGACGTGATCGTGCGCAAGGTGCGTGGCCAGTGGAACGTGCAGCTCAACCCCGCCATCATCCCGAAGGTGCGCCTGAACCAGGTCTACGCGGAGCTGTTCCAGCGCCATCGCCGCTCGCAGAACGCCGAGATGGCCACGCACCTGCAGGAGGCCAAGTGGACGATGCGCAACGTCGAACAGCGCTTCTCCACCATCCTCAGCGTGGCCGAGGCCATCGTCTCGCGCCAGAAGCACTTCCTGGAGTTCGGCGCCATGGCGATGAAGCCGCTGGGCCTGCGCGAGATCGCCGACGAACTGGGATTGCACGAGTCCACCGTGTCACGCGTGACGAACAACAAGTACATGGCCACGCCCATCGGCGTGTTCGAGCTGAAGTACTTCTTCTCGCGCGCGATGACCACCGCCAGCGGCGGCGCGTGCTCCGGCACGGCCATCCGCGGGCTGATCAAGGACATCATCGAGGCCGAGGCGCCCACCGCGCCCCTGTCCGACGCGGAGATCGCGCGCCAGCTCGCGACGCAGGGCCTGCAGGTCGCACGCCGGACGGTCACCAAATACCGCCAGCTGCTCAAGATCGAGGCCGTCGAGCGCCGCCGGCGCCACACGCCGTCCTGAGCGGCGCTCGCCGAACCGCGCGCCCGGCGCCGTACAGTCGAGGCTTGGCCAAGGTTCCCGCCAAAGAGTTCCGTCATCGCGTTCCTCGTCCTGATCTGCGCGGCCCTCGCTGGCGTCGTCGTCGTCCTCGCGGCGCGGGTGCGCCTGGCTTCGGCGTTGATCGCGGAGCTGCGGGACCAGCGCGAACGCGATGTCGCCACGATCGCCCAGGCCCGTGAGGAGGCCCACCGGATGTCCTCGATGACCGATGAACTGGATCGCACGCGCAGCGCGCTGGCCGACGCCCAGGCGGCGCTCGCCTCGCTGCGGGCCGAGCTCGACGCCGCGGTCAGCGACGCCCAGGCCGCGCATCGCCAGCGCCACGCGTTCCTGGCCGGCCTCGCGCACGACCTGCGCAATCCGCTCGCGCCGCTGTCCAACGGCCTCGAACTGCTGCGTCTGACCGACAACGACCCCGCCGGCCGGCTGCGCACGCGCGGCATCATGGAGCGCCAGGTCGGTCACCTGATGCGCATCGCCGACGACCTGTCCGACCTGGCGCGGCTGTCCGGCACGAAGGCGACCCTGCAGTCCGGCACGTTCGACGTCGCGCCGGTGCTGCAGGGCGTCGCCGAGCGCCTCGCCGCCACGCTGCAGGCGCAGGAGCTGACCCTCGACATCCAGGCCGCCCCCGGCACGCTGCCGCGCGTGCGCGGCGACGCCGCGCGCATCGGCCAGGCGGTCGGCCACCTGGTCGCCGACATCGTGCGCCACACCGAGCGCGGCAGCGTGATCCGCGTCGCCGCGAACCCGGCAGGCGCCGACGGCGCCATGCTGGTGGTCTCGGTGGCCAGCGCGGCCGATCTCGACGACGCGCCGCGTCCGCTCGAGGACGTGGACTGCGCCGCGTTGGGCCTGGGGGTGGCCCTGGCCGCGCAGCTGGCGTCGATGCATGGCGGTGGCCTCCAGGGCCGGCGCCCGCCCGGCGCGCGCCGCGTCCGCTTCGAGCTGGCCCTGCCGGTGGAGGCGGCGGCGGCCGAGGCGCCGGCCGGCGTGGCGGCCAGGCCGCCGGTCAATGGCCAGCCCGCGCTGCGCGTGCTGCTGGCCGACGACGACCGGGACTTCTCGCAGGGCTTCGCGTCCATGCTGGAGCTGCTGGGCCATCGCGTGGAGATCGTCCATGACGGGCTCGAGGCCGTCTCGTGCATGCTCGCTTCGTCGCCGGACATCGCCTTCATCGACGTCGGCCTGCCAGCGCTCGACGGCGTCGAGGCGGTGCGGCGCCTGCGCGGCCACGGCCGCCCGCACGACATCGTGCTGGTGGCCGTCGCCAGCCGCGGCGGCGCCGAGGATCGCGCCCGCGCCGCCGAGGCCGGCTTTGACCGTTACCTCGTCAAGCCGTTCGCGATGGAGGACGTGCGCGATGCGCTCGACGCCACGCAGGCGGCGCGTGCCGGGCTGGAGCGCGCCGCCGGTCGCTTCGCGTCCACGCGCCCGGCCTGAGCGCGGCCGGCTGGGCATGGGCGTTGCCGCCTGACGGGCGAGGGCGCACCTTTCGTGGCGCCCACCGGACGGGAGAATCGTCATGCCCCAAGGCCCCTGGAGCGCCAAGCGAGAGCGCCAGTACACCGACATCAAGCAGAGCCTGCTGTCGCGCGGGCGCAGCGAGAAGGTCGCCGAGGAGATCGCCGCGCGCACCGTCAACAAGACCCGAGCGCAGCACGGCGAGTCGCGCGAGGCCAGCCCGCAGTCGCTCAACGACATGCCGCCCTCCAAGCGCGGCGGCGAGCATTCGCACATCGGCGCGCAAGGGCGCACCTATGCCCAGCTCTACGAGGACGCGAAGCGTGCCAACCTGCACGGGCGCTCCAGCATGAGCAAGGCGCAGCTCGAGCGGGCGCTCAAGCGATGACGCGCAGCGCCATTTGCTGCGCGGGCGACGACGGCGGCACCGTGCCGGTCCCGCCCGACACGGGCCTGCCGCCCACCGCGCCGCCGACGCCGCCGGCGCCGCCGCCGATGGCTCCGCCGCCGGCGCCGGTGGACGACCCGTCGCCATCGGCCACGCCGCCGGTGCCGGTCGGAGAACCGCCGCGCGCCCGCCCGCCGGCCTCGATCCTGACGAGCTGGTGAATGAAATGCAGCTTGCGCACGGCCGGCCTGGACAGCACGAACGGGTAGAAGTCGGGCTCGCCCATGCTGCGCGTGACCTCGTTGAGCGCTCCGGTCAGCTCGATCCAGCCGTTGATGATCGCCAGGAAGCCGAGGTCCTCCGCCGAGGATGAGGCCGGCGCGTCGTCGCCATGCAGCGCCTGCGCGGTGAACGGCTCGTACTGGATCTCGTCATGGTGGGCGACCAGGCCGAAGCTGCGCGCGGTGTCGAGCGCGTCCACCATGTGCAGGTAGTGCGCCCAGGTCTCCGCCCAGTCCTCCCACGGGTGCGCCGTGGCATAGGCGCTGACGAAGGCGTTCTTCCAGTCGGGCGGGGCGCCGTTGGCATAGTGCGCCTGCAGCGCCTGCGCGTAGTCGGCGCGGTCGTCGCCGAACAGCGCGCGGCACGGCGCTTCCCACCGCGAACCCTGGACGAGCCGCTGCCAGTAGTAGTGCCCGATCTCGTGGCGCAGGTGGCCGATCAGCGTCCGGTAGGGCTCGTCCATGCGGGATCGCATCGTCTCGCGGTGGACGTCGTCGGCCTCCTCGATGTCGAGCGTGATCAGTCCATCGGCGTGGCCCGTCGTCACGCGCGGGCCGTCGACGGGCGAGCGCAGCAGGTCGAACATCACGCCACGTTCCGGGTCCTCGCTGACGCGCGAGGCGACCGGCAGCTTCAGCGCGATCAGCTGCGACACCAGCGAGCGCTTGGCCTGCTCGACCTTGAGCCACAGCGCGGCGTTGTCGCGATCGGCCGGGTCGGGCACCGTCCGGTTCAGCCGGCACGAACGGCAGAACGGCTGCTGCATCGCGGGCTCGTTGGCGGGCAGCAGCCAGTTGCACGGCGCGGCGGAGGTCCAGTTCGCGCAGCGGCGGTAGGTGCTCAATGGCAGGGTCGCGCCCACGCCGCGCGTGCGCATCGCGCGCAGCACCTGCGGGTCACGCGTGGGCGCGAGGGGGCGCAGCAGCACCAGCTCGGGGTCGTAGCCCAGCGGCGTGCCGCAGGCCAGGCAGACGTCGTTGCGGAAGAAGACGGGGCGTCCACAGCGGCAGCGGAACGCGCGGCGCGCGGTCGGCGTCGCGGTCAGCAGCGTCGGGACGAGGCGTCGGGTGTAGGCGGGCGGCGGGGCGGTCATCGGCAGGGTGAAGCAAGCGCCGCGCCCGTCGTGCCCGCCGATCTGCGCGGTGTTCGGCCCGCTCCTCGCCGGATCGACGCTCCCGCGGCGACGCGAGACTGGCATCCTTGCCAGAAGAACGCGCCCCATGAACAAATCCTCCTTCCGCCTGGGCCCGCTGGGCCTGTGGCTCGCCGGCCAGGCGACGATCCTCGCCGGTGCGGGCGCGATGGCGTGGACGCATTCGTTCGTCCCGATGGCGCTCGCCGGCTCCGCGGCGCTGATGCTGACGGTGCCGCTGGTCAAGGCCATCGCGACGGGCCGCCGGCGGCGCTGAACCCTCGGCGGCGACGGGCCCGGCGGGCCTCTCACTTGCTGAATTGGGGACGAAGGGCCTGGCGCTCGCGTGGGGCGGGCAGGGCCGAAGGCATCCAATCCGCAGGAGAGCGCCATGGCAGAACCCCGACTCGTGACCGGCCTGTTCCCCGATCGGGACAGCGCCGAGCGTGCCTACTCGTCCGTCGCCGCGCGAGGCTACGACCGCGACGACGTCAATCTCGTGATGTCGGACGAGACTCGTACCCGCCATTTCCCGGCCGACAACGCCGTGGCCACCGAACTGGGCACCAAGGCCGCGGAGGGCGCGGGGATCGGCGGCGCGATCGGTGGCACCGTGGGCGCGATCACCGCGGCCGTCGCCGCGATGGGCACCAGCCTCGTGCTGCCGGGGCTCGGCCTGGTGATCGCCGGCCCGATCGCCGCGGCCCTGGCGGGCGCCGGCGCGGGGGGTGCCGCCGGCGGCCTGGTGGGAGCGCTGATCGGCTGGGGCATCCCCGAGGAGCGCATCGCCGAATACGAATCGGGCATCCGCGAAGGCGCGATCCTGATGGGCGTGCGCCCGCGCAATGCCGAGGACGCGCTCGCCTTCGAGCATTCATGGCGCGACGCGAACGGACACTTGATCCGCAGCTGAGCGCGCGTTCCAATACCCGCATCCGGGACGGCGCCCGGCCGAGGCGTCGCCGCTGCCAGGAGACATCATCATGGGCAAGTATCTCGTCGGTTGGTTGCTGGGCGTGCCGGTCTTCGTGCTGGTCATCCTGTACTTCTTCTTCCATTGAGCCCGTCGGGGAGCCCCGGAATGAACAAGGACCAGCTCCAGGGCCGCATCACGCAGGTCAAGGGCGACCTCAAGAAGATCGCGCCGCGCGACCGGCAACCGCCGCCTGCAGGGCGACGGCATCATCGACCACGCCCGCGGCAAGGCCCAGGCAGGCTACGGCGACGTCCAGGAACGGGTGCGCAAGGGCTTGCCGCGCTAATCGGGGTGCCGGGCGGCCGTCCCTACGACGCTCGGGGCGCGCCGATGCCGGCATCCGGGAAGCGCGGGCCAGGCCATCGGCACGGCATGGCCGCCGCAGCGGGCGCCGGCGCATGCGGCGGGCCCCATGCGCGGCCGGTCGCGCTGGCTGGTGGCGCAGCATGGCGGTCAGGATCCGGAAGGGGGAACCCGAGCGTGATCGCCACCGGCTGCGCTACAGCAGCAGTTCGCTCGACTCGCCCGCGGGCACCGGCATCATCGACGGCAGCGCCACCCGCACGCTGTGCTGGCGCGCGTCGTCGGCCAGCGGCACGCGGCTGTCGCCGAGCGCGCGGCCGTCGAGCGTGACCTGCGGCT
>JAEKKH010000410.1 GCA_019510465.1 Burkholderiales bacterium | reverse complement strand
CTTCTTCCTCGACGCGACGCGCGAAGGCCTCGTTCTCGGACAGGAAGCCGTAGCCGGGATGGATGGCCTGCGCGCCGGTGCTCTTGGCGGCGGCAATGATCTTGTCGGCGACGAGGTAGCTCTCGCGCGACGGCGCCGGACCCAGCAGCACGGACTCGTCGGCGAGTTCGACATGGCGGGCATCCTTGTCGGCTTCGGAGTAAACGGCGACCGTCTTGATGCCCATCTTCTGGGCCGTTGCAATGACTCGGCAGGCGATCTCGCCGCGGTTGGCAACCAGGATCTTGGTGAACATGCTGTGCCTCTTTATTTGGTCTTGCCAAGCAGCTTCTTGCGCTGCTCGGTGAAGTTCCACCACGGCTGGGCGGGCCCGCCGTTCATGAAGTCATGCGCGGCCATGAAGGTGTCGAGCACGCAGGGGTCATGACGCTGGCCCATCGGGTCGCGCAGGCGGTCGTAGGTCTTGTACGGATCCATGCGCTTCACGTCGGCCGGCGTCTTGATGCCCAGACCGATCAGGTCCGCCTCCATCGCCTTGCCGATGTTGGGGATGTCGGTGAGTTGCCGGGCCTCGGCAGCACAGGTGGCTTTGGTCACGAGCGATTCCTTCGGGTTCTCATGGCGACGAAGTCGCCGGCGCGCTGGCCCTGGCGGCGTAGGGCGTGAAGCCGGTGACACCGTTGATAAACGCCTCATTCACCCTCAGCGCAGCGATACGGCAGTCCGGGTCACTGCGTTGGCCGCAGGGGAATAACTGGGAGAGCTCCACCAAACTGTCGTTGCCGACGACGACGAAGGCCGTGACGCCGTAGGTCACCGTGCCACTGTCCTTCAATATCCCCATGTCATATGGGAAGCGCAAGGTGTGGGCGCGATTGCGGACGACGCGGGCCAAGCCCGGCCCCATGTTGGTCTTCACGCGGTAGTAGGCGAAACCACTCCCCACCAAGGCGGCGCGCCGCTCTTCGCCGCCGTCGATGCCTGCCAGGACATGCTCGGCATCCTTCGGCCTTTCGTCGCGCAGGCGGGTCACGACGATAGCGCTTTGGGCGCGCGTCGGATCACGCGCAACGCTCGTGCCATCGGGATCGAACATGATGTGCGTCGTGGCGGGCGAGCCATCGGCGCGCATCAAGGTCACCGCCTCGCGCACGTCCACCAGCTTCTCCTCACCGATTCGCGGCACGCGCAACGAGATGCGGCTCATGACCGAACGGTAAATTCCGTCCTTGACTACATATAGCTTCTCAGGCAGCTGCAGCATTTCGCGGGTGAAAGGCTCGCCCGTTGGATGCTCCAAGTCGCCACTCAGTTTCTCGAACCGCACCGTGCGGACGGGGACCGGCTCCGACGCCTTTTGCGGCTCTTGTGCGGCAGCCAGGCCCACTACCGTGGCGAGCATCCAGCCCAGCGCTTTTGTAAAACGCGCGCTCACAGCGGAATGTTCCCGTGCTTGCGCCACGGGTTCTCCAGCTTCTTGTCCTTGAGCATCGACAGGCTGCGGCAGATGCGCTTCCTCGTCTCGTGCGGCTGGATGACGTCGTCGATGAAACCGCGGCTGCCGGCGCCAGCTTCTCGGGGTCGCCCTTGTCTTCGCGGAAGATGATTTCCACCGCGCCCTTTGCGCCCATCACGGCGATCTCGGCGTTGGGCCACGCAAAGTTCACGTCACCGCGCAAATGCTTGGAAGCCATCACGTCGTAGGCGCCGCCGTAGGCCTTGCGGGTGATGACGGTGATCTTCGGGACCGTCGCCTCGGCGTAGGCATACAGCAGCTTGGCGCCGTGCTTGATGATGCCGCCGTACTCCTGGCTGGTGCCGGGCATGAAGCCGGGCACGTCGACGAAGGTGACGACGGGGATGTTGAAGGCGTCGCAGAAGCGCACGAAGCGCGCGGCCTTGATGCTGCTCTTGATGTCCAGGCAGCCGGCCAGCACCAGCGGCTGGTTGGCGACGATGCCCACTGTCTGGCCTTCCATGCGGCCGAAGCCGGTGACGATGTTCCTGGCGTAGTCGGGCTGCAGCTCGAAGAAGTCGCCGTCGTCGACGACCTTGAGGATCAGTTCCTTGATGTCGTAGGGCTTGTTGGCATTCTCGGGCACCAGTGTGTCCAGCGAGTAGTCCAGGCGCGTGCCGGGGTCACCGCTCGGGCGGCACGGCGCCTTCTCGCGGTTGGACAGCGGCAGGTAGTTGAAGAAGCGGCGCAGCATCAGCAGCGCCTCGACGTCGTTCTCGA
>JAEKKH010000014.1 GCA_019510465.1 Burkholderiales bacterium | reverse complement strand
GAAGTCCGCTTGTTCGCCGGCCGTGACGAAGGAAGGGAGCCGTTACAGCAGGGCAGCGGATCGGCCGCCTACGGGTAAATCGGGAGTTGCGCGGGCAAACACCATTCTTTCGCGGGTCGACGATCGACAGCACGGCTGATCATGATCTGAAATCGCTTTCACCAAATGATGTGAAGCCAGCGTTCCAGGAAGCCGCATGGCCTCGATGGGCCACCTCTCTCGCCGCGAACGGAGCCCATGAACCTCCGCGACGTCCGCTTCGCGGGGCGGCGTTCATGGCGCCGCACGTCCCGCCACCTGGCGGTACGCGAGCACCATCACGACGATGAAGGCCGCGTCAGCCCCGCGACGGCGACCAGCCAGAGCGGCTGCACGCGCCAGCGCAGCAGCGTGATCGCCTGCACGGCAGCGAACGCCGCCCATTGGCCGGCGGCGCGCCGCAGCAGCGCCGTCTCGAGCCCGGCGGGCTGCGCCCGATGGAACCAGCGGAACCAGAGGTCCGGTTCCAGCCAGGCCAGCGCGAAGATCGTCGCGTCCTCGACCAGCGCGCCGCACAGGAACAGCAGCAAGAAGGCCTTGAGCGGTGGCGTCAGCATGGGCAGCTCCCGAAACGTCGCGATCCAGCCTACGCGTTTGCGGCACACCGGCCATCCCGCAGGTCGCTGCGTCTCCTGGTGCGACGCAAGGCCAGGCGTGGCCGACAAGGCGATCGCCGGCGGCTTACCATTCCGTCCATGAGCGACCTTGCCCCCGCAGCGACCGTGAAGGTCTGCATCCTCGACAACGACCACCTCGACCCCGCCGTCGCCGACACCTATGTCAGCTACGGCGCCATGACCGCAACGATGTTCGCCAGCGCCGGCGTGCCCTGGCAGTTCGATCGCTTCGACACCCTGCTGGGCCGCTACCCGGATTCGTTCGACGACTACGACGTCGTCCTGCTCACCGGCAGCAAGGCCGACGCGTTCTCCGACGAGCCCTGGGTGCAGGAACTGCGCCGCCGCGTCACCGGGCTGCTGCAACAGCGCAAGAAGCTGCTGGGCATCTGCTTCGGCCACCAGCTGATCGCCCATTGCCTCGGCGCCCAGGTCGGCCGCGCGCCCAACGGCTGGGGCATGGGCCGCATGGCCTACGACTGGGTCGGCCCGGCGCCGCTGAAGCCCGCGGCCGGCAACGCCACGCTGAACCTGCTGGCCTCGCACCAGGACCAGGTGCTGACGCTGCCCGCCGGCGCGACGCTGCAGGCCCGCAGCGACTTCTGTCCCATCGCCGCCTACTCGATCGCCGACCACGTCTTCTGCGTGCAGCCGCACCCCGAATTCGTGGAGGCCTACAGCGCGTATCTGCTGGACAAGCGGCGCGACAGGATCGGCGAGGAGCGCTATGCGGCGGCGCGCGCGGCGCTGTCGCTGCCGCATGACGGGCTGGAGGTGGCGCGCTACATGCAGGCGTTCGTCGAAGCCACGCGCGCCTGAGCGCCCCGCACGGGCGCGAGCTGCCACCTCGTTGCTGGCGGCATCACGCCGCAGCGATGAGGATCCGCACCACCGCCAGCGCGCCGCTCAGGCCATCAGCCCCTTGCTGCGCATGAGGTCGACCAGCCCTTGCTCCTCGAGCGCGTATTCCCCGTGCGCCGCGCGCCACACCAGCGACTTGACCTGCAGCGCCTCGAGCGCGCTCTGCACGTTGGGAACATCGGGCTTCACGCTGCTGTTCGGATCGAGCCTGGCAAGCTGCCCCGCGACCGCCTCGAGCGTGGCGGCCGCATAGGGGCTGTAATCCTCCCCCTGCGCCCCCATCACGCGCAACACGGCACCCTGAAGCGGCGTGAGGGCCCGTACGACCTTGAGCATGACCTCGTCGGACTCCTCGATCGCGGCAGCGACGGCGGCCTCGAAGGCGTCGTCCAGGCGGTCTGCAGGGGGCCAGGCACCGTTGTCGTCCGGCAGGTCGCCAAGGGCTTGCACGAGCACCTCGGGCCGCCAGGCGGCGCGCCGGAACGCGGCCTCGGTACGCGCGGCGTCGAGCGGGGTCGGCAGGCCGGTATTGGCGATGAACCACTGGACGAAGCGGGCGTCCAACGGGGGAAAGTTCCTCATCATGGCCCGGAAGAACGCCTGGTCCTTGCTGGCGCGCAGAAGCGCGAGCTTGGGACGGCTGGAGCCCGTCGCCACGATGCGCAACCCGTGGTGGGCGCTGCTGTTGAGCTCGTCGCGGGCCGCCTTGAGCGCGAAGAGGGCGTTGTTGCCGCCCTCGGTCGTGGCTGCATGCTGGGCCTCGTCGATCATCAGCACGATCGGGGCCTCGACACGGTCGGACAGCGCCGCCAGCGCCTGGCTCAGTGTCACGCCGGTCCCGAGGCCCACCTTGCCGACATCGAAGCCCAGGCCGCCGACGTTGACCTTGTCCAGGCCCGCCTTGCGAAACATCTTGAGCACCGCTCCGTCCTCGCTGGCCAGCGCGGCGCGCACCAGCGACACGATGGCCAGGCCCGGCTCCATCGCCTTGTCGGCCCACAGGTCGACATAGAGCACGGCGGCGCCACGATTCTCGAGCGCCGGCATCAGATCCTCGCGCAGGAACGTGGATTTGCCCGTGCGCCGCGGCGCGGCCAGGAACAGGCCGGAGCGCGCCGGGGCGAGGGCGCCGTCAGCCAGGATCGCATCGGCCAGCTCGTTGGCCAGGTCAGGGCGATGGAAGACCGGATCAGCCATTGGACGGCTCCAAGACGCGCTGGGCGGAGCGATTAGGGTGTTCTATACCGCTTTATACCACCCTATAGTACGGTTGGGCAGGCCGCTCATCCCGGGTCACAGGCGCCGTCCAGGGCGTTCTATGGTGTCCTATACCGACGAGCCTCAAACGTCGATATTCGCCGCCCGCAACGCATTCAGCTCGATGAAGTTGCGCCGCGGCTCGACCTCGTCGCCCATCAGCATCGTGAACACGTGATCGGCCTCGATGGCGTCCTCGATCTCCACCTTCAGCAGGCGGCGGACGTTCGGATCCATCGTGGTTTCCCAGAGCTGCTCGGGATTCATCTCGCCGAGGCCCTTGTAGCGCTGGCGGGCGACGGCGCTCTCGGCCTGCGACATCAGCCATGCCATCGCGGCACGGAAGTCGGCGACCTTGCTTTCCTTCTGGCGTTCGCCTTCGCCGCGCTTGACGACCGCTTCGGCGCTGAGCAGGCCCTTGAAGGTGACGCCGGCGGTGCTGAGGGCCTCGTAGTCGGCGCCGTGCACGAATTCCTGCGTGATGACGCTGGCCTTGATGTTGCCGTGATGCTGGCGCTCGATGCGCAGCAGGTGCTTGTCGGTGCGCTCGTCGAACTGCGCGCTGACCTGCGCGCCGTGCAGGGCGCCGGCCAGGGCGACCGCGCTCGCCTCGGCCTGGGCGGCGTCGTCGAGGTTCAGCGTCAGGCCGTCGGCAAGGGTGCGCAGCGCCTCGACGTCCATCCAGTTGGACAGGCGATCCATCACGCTCGTGGCCAGCAGGTACTTGCGCGCCAGGTCTTCCAGCGTACTGCCGGTGATGGCGGGACGGCTTTCGCCGGGCTCGATGGCGGCGCCGTCGAGGGCCACCTTCAGCAGGAAGGCGCTGAGCTCGTCGCCGTCCTTCAGGTACTGCTCGTGCTTGCCCTGCTTGACCTTGTACAGCGGCGGCTGCGCGATGTAGATGTGGCCGCGCTCGACGAGCTCGGGCATCTGGCGGTAGAAGAACGTCAGCAGCAGCGTGCGGATGTGCGCGCCGTCGACGTCCGCGTCCGTCATGATGATGATGCGGTGATAGCGCAGCTTGTCCGGGTTGAAGTCGTCGCCGCCCATGCCCTTGCCGATGCCGGTGCCGAGGGCCGTGATCAGCGTGAGGATGGCCTCGGAGGACAGCAGCTTCTCGTAGCGCGCCTTCTCGACGTTCAGGATCTTGCCGCGCAGCGGCAGGATGGCCTGGAACTTCCGGTCGCGGCCCTGCTTGGCCGAGCCGCCGGCCGAATCGCCCTCGACGATGTAGATCTCGCACAGCGCGGGATCCTTCTCCTGGCAGTCGGCCAGCTTGCCGGGCAGGCCCATGCCGTCGAGAACGCCCTTGCGGCGCGTCATCTCGCGCGCCTTGCGCGCGGCGTCACGTGCGCGCGCGGCGTCGACGATCTTGTTGCAGATGATCTTGGCGTCGCTGGGGTTCTCGAGCAGCCAGTCGGTGAGCAGGCGGCTGACGATGTCCTCCACCGGCGCGCGCACTTCGCTGGAGACCAGCTTGTCCTTGGTCTGGCTGGAGAACTTCGGCTCGGGCACCTTGACGCTGACGACGCAGGCCAGGCCTTCGCGCATGTCGTCGCCGGCGATCTCGACCTTGGCCTTCTTGGCCAGTTCGTTGTCGTCGATGTACTTGTTGATGACGCGCGTCATCGCGGCGCGCAGGCCGGTCAGGTGGGTGCCGCCGTCGCGCTGCGGGATGTTGTTGGTGAAGCACAGCACCGACTCGTTGTACGAATCGTTCCACTGCATCGACACCTCGACGCCGATGTTGGTGTTCTGCTCGCTCGTCTTCTCGCCGATGGCGTGGAAGATGTTCGGGTGCAGGACGCTCTTGCCCTTGTTGATGAACTCGACGAAGCCCTTGACGCCGCCTTCGTAGGCGAAGTTGTCCTCCTTGGCGTTGCGTTCGTCGACGAGGCGGATCTTGACGCCGTTGTTCAGGAACGAGAGCTCGCGCAGGCGCTTGGCCAGGATGTCGTAGTGGAAGTCGACGTTCGTGAAGATCTCGGTGTCGGGCAGGAAGTGCACCTCGGTGCCGCGGCGCTCGGTGTCGCCGGTGATCTTCATCGGGCTGGTCTCGAAGCCGTCGCGCATCTCCAGCACGCGATCCTGCGGCACGCCGCGGCGGAACTCGATGAAATGCTGCTTGCCGTCCCGGCGCACCGTGAGCCGCAGCCAGGAGGACAGCGCGTTGACGCAGGACACCCCCACGCCGTGCAGGCCGCCCGACACCTTGTAGCTGTTCTGGTTGAACTTGCCGCCGGCGTGCAGCTCGGTCAGCGCGATCTCGGCCGCCGAGCGCTTGGGCTCGTGCTTGTCGTCCATCTTGACGCCGGTGGGGATGCCGCGGCCGTTGTCGATGACGGAGATCGAGTTGTCGGTGTGGATGGTGACGACGATGTCGTCGCAATAGCCCGCCAGCGCCTCGTCGATGGAGTTGTCCACGACTTCGAACACCAGGTGGTGCAGGCCGGTGCCGTCGGAGGTGTCGCCGATGTACATGCCCGGACGCTTGCGCACCGCCTCCAGGCCTTCGAGGATCTGGATCGAGCCTTCGCCGTACGCGGCCGAGACCGCCGCCGACCTGGCCTTCAGCTCTTCGGCCGACAACGCCGGCATTTCCGGCAGCGCAGGCACGGCGCCGTTGGCGTCGGGCTGCTGCGGGGTCGGAACGTCCTTCGGGGTGTCGTCGGGCGAGGTCTGGTCAGTCATTGCAATTCACTTCCTGGATGCCGGCAAGCCGCGAGGGCTGCAGGCCGTGTCGTCGTACGAACGGGAAAATTCGCGGCCGCCCTCGTTGTTCGAAGGCTTCGTGTCCCGCATGGGCAGGTCACCCGTGCGCCGCGGCACGGCGAGGTCGCGAGGCGGCCTCAGATGCGCATCGGCATCACGACGTACTTGAAGCCGGGCTGCTCCGGCACGGTGATCAGCGCGCTGGAGTTTCCGTCCTGCAGCTCCAGCTTGACCATGTCGTGGTCGATGTTGTTGAGCGCGTCCATCAGGTAGGTCACGTTGAAGCCGATCTCGATGGCGTCGCCGCCGTAGTCGATCTCGAGTTCTTCCTTGGCCTCTTCCTGCTCCGCGTTGCTCGATGCGATGCGCAGCGCGCCCGGCTCGAGGTTCACGCGCACGCCCTTGAACTTCTCGCTGGTCAGGATGGCCGCGCGCTGCAGGCTGGACAGCAGCGGCTGGCGGCCGAGGATCACGGCGTTCTTGTGGTTCTTCGGGATGACGCGGTTGTAGTCGGGGAACTTGCCTTCCACCAGCTTGGTGACGAACTCCAGGCCCGAGAACGTGAACTTGGCCTGGTTGCCGGCAAAGCGCATCTCGATGGGCTCGTCGGTCGTGCCATTGAGCAGGCGCGCCAGCTCCAGCACCGTCTTGCGCGGGAGGATGACCTCCTGCTTCGGGATCTCGGTCTCCAGCGTGGCCTGCGCCAGGCCCAGGCGGTGGCCGTCGGTGGCCACCAGCGTCAGCGTCTTGCCCTCGGCGACGAACAGGATGCCGTTCAGGTAGTAGCGGATGTCGTGCACCGCCATCGCGAAGTGCACCTGGTCGATCAGGCTCTTGAGCACCTTCTGCGGCACGCCGAAGCTCGGACCGAAGTCGACCGCCTCGTTGACCAGCGGGAAGTCGTCGGCCGGCAGCGTCTGCATCGTGAAGCGGCTCTTGCCCGCCTGCAGGGTCAGCTTGGTTCCGCTGGAGGTCAGCGAGACGATCTGGTCGCCGGGCAGCGACTTGAGGATGTCGATCATCTTGCGCGAGCCGACGGTCGTCGACAGCGTGCCCTCGTCGCCTCCCAGCGAGGCCGAGGTGCGCACCTGGATCTCCAGGTCGCTGGTGGTGAACTCGATCGACTCGCCGTTCTTGCGCATCAGCACGTTGGCCAGGATGGGCAAGGTGTGACGGCGCTCGACGATCCCAGACACAGCCTGCAATGCGCCGAGCAGCTTTTCCTGAGGCGCTTTGAGAACAATCATGTCTTCCTCTGTTTTTTAAACTGGTGGTAGCAGTAGTGCCCGACGTGCACTGTGGAGAACTCTATTTTCGCCTGATTTATCAACGGCTTGGAGGTCTGACAAGCCTGGGGGCCGAACCCCCGGTTGGGACCGGACCCTTCGACAACAACTTTCGCTTCCCGGCTTGTCCTGTGGACCACTGCCGGGTTGTCCCGGAACGGTCCCCAGGGTTGTGGGGTGACGCCTTGCCCGCCTCCGCGCAGGGAGGCTTCCAGGAGCCCGGCTGGTCATCCCTTGAGTGTCTGTTCGAGTACGTGCAGCTGCTGGTTCAGCTCGGTGTTCTTCTGGCGCTCCCCGCCGATCTTGCGGACGGCGTGCAGCACGGTGGTGTGGTCGCGGCCGCCGAACAGCTCGCCGATCTCGGGCAGGCTCTTCTGCGTCAGCTCCTTGGCCAGGTACATCGCGATCTGGCGCGGGCGGGCGATGCTCGCCG
>JAEKKH010000401.1 GCA_019510465.1 Burkholderiales bacterium | reverse complement strand
GCGGCACCAGCGTCCCGACGATGCTGTAAAGCCAGGCCGCGCCCGTGCCCAGGGCAATGAGGGTGAACATGTTCAGACTGCGGTGGACGAGCGACGCGGCCGCCCGGGTGAAGAACGGCCACCCCGCCCACAGGACGACCGGCGTTCCCAGAAGCAGCTGAATCCAGTTCGAGGTCTGCTGGGCCACCAGGTGGTGGATGTTGAAGAGGTGCCCGCCCATCTCCAGCGCAAAGACCGGCGCCGCGAGGACCGTACCGGCCCAGAAGCGCCGGGTCATGTCCCGAAGCTCAGGGCTTTCTCCGGCCTCGGCCGTCGCCACGACCGGTTCGAGCGCCATGCCACAGATGGGGCAGTGGCCAGGCCCCATCTGCCGGACCTGCGCATGCATTGGGCAGGTGTACTCCACGTCACGGCCACCCACCGATCCGGGGCCCGGCCGCGCTCCGGGCGAGTGGCCTGTGTGCTGTGCCGGGTCGCCATGTGGGGCATGGTGATCGCCCTGCATCGCTGACCCGTCCGGCATCACATGGCCGGTCTGCCCGTGATGGTGGTGGTCATGCTCGTGATGGTCGCTGCTTGATGACGGCACTGCGCTCTCCCAATGTCGTCCGGAGTTTGGACCTTGCCATGATGGAAAGGTCAAGCGCCATTGCCATCGGATTCATTTCATCGCCCCGCGGCGGCGGCGATCCATAGCCATGACGCCAGCAACGCAAGGCCCGCCCAGCAGAGCACGAACAGCCATCGCGCCCACCACGCAGGCGCGCCGGATCGCGCCTCAAGCCGGTACTTGAGCGTCATGCCGGCACCATGAACGGCGGCGCCGGCGAGAAGCAGCGCGGGCGCATGAGCCCGCCATTCGATCGGAAGCAGCAGGGCGGCGCCCGCACCCAGCACCGCGGCCCCGACGGCCGACGTCAGTTCTGCCGCCTTGATCCAACTTTGAGGGACGAGGCGCACTATGACCGCTGGTTATGCGGATCGGCTGCCGGGGCCAGCCTTGGGGTGCCCGTCTTCAGCTTCAGTCTCATGCCCGCCGTGATTGCCGTGCTTGCCGTGGTCGCCATGGTGATGACCGAAGATGTGCATCAAAGGGCAAGCCAGCAGAAACGCAAAGGGAATGGCCTGGGTCAGGTGGGTCAGGTGCTCGGTGAGCAGGTAGTACAGGCCGACTGCACCAGCCAGCGCCATGAAGATCCCCAAGGGGGACGTCCATCGGGGACTGCGTTCGTTCGTCATCACCAACTCCTCGTGAGGTCAATGAAGCTTGCAACTGGCGCCCCTGGGGCCCCTTGACTCATGTCAACCCAAGGGCCGGTGTTTCGTCAGCCGTGCGCGATGCCGCCTCAGCGAAAGCTTCCGCGACAGAACCTCGGCGAGGCGGCCAAGGCGTTCGGCCTGTCAGCCAGGACGATCCGTCACGACGAGCGCGTCGGCCTGTTCCCTGAGGCGGCGCATGCCGAGTCCGGCTGCCGCCAGTACGCCGACAAAGATGTCAATACATTGCCCCTTCATCACGACGCTTGAATCCAGCGCACCCGTGATGGCCGGTCAGCCAGGCCACGACAGCACCGGCCATGGCCGCGCAGGACTCAGGCCTGGCAAGCGCTGCTCAGCCGGGCTACTGGGCGCGTTTGAGTTTGAGCTTCAGGGTTGCCACCTGCGCCGCCTTGTTGCTCCACATCCAGCAGTAGTCTTGGTCCGCCGTGGTGTCCAGCGTGCCGTCGCCCTTGGCGGTCCCGTCTTGCTTGGCCGGGAAGATGACCT
>JAEKKH010000013.1 GCA_019510465.1 Burkholderiales bacterium | reverse complement strand
CGCGGGTGCCGGGAACTCGATGGCGAAGCACGCGCCGCCCAGCTCGCCGTCGCTGACGGTGATCTTCGCGCCGTGCATCGCCACGACGTCGTGCACGATCGCCAGTCCCAGGCCGGTGCCTTCCCAGCGCGGGCGCGAGCCGCGCGCATGGCGCTCGAAGATCTCCTGGCGCTCGGACGGCCTGACGCCGGGGCCGTTGTCGCAGACGCGCAGGCCGGGCGGCGACTCGATCACCGCCACCAGCACCTGGCCCTTGCGGCCCGCGGCCTTCATCGCGTTGTCGATCAGGTTGGCCAGCGCCTCGGTCAGCAGTTCCACCTGCGCCGTCACCATGACGGGCGCGGAAGGCAGCTGCAGCTCGAGGTCGAGGTGCTGGTCGAGCGCCGCTTCCGCGAACAGGCCGCAGACGTCGCACGCGATGTCGCAGAGGTCGGCCGGGACGCGGTCGACATCGGCGTGCCCCTCGGGGTCGAGCCGTCCCAGCAGCATCAGTTGCTGCACCAGGCGGCCGGTGTGCTCCGTGACCTGCGACAGCTCGTCCAGCACGGCGCGCGCGCTCTCGAGGTCGGGGCTGTTGCGTGCGCGGGCCATGCCCAGGCGCAGCGCCGTCAGCGGCGTGCGAAGCTGGTGCGCGGCGGCGGCGGCGAACATGCGCTCGCGCACGAGCATCCGGCGGATGCGCGAGAGCAGGTCGTTCAGCGCGGTGGCGAATGGCGACAGCTCGTACGGGAGGTCGCCCTCGGGGATGGCCTCCAGCGACGCGTGCGCCTGCCGGCTCCATTGCTCGGCCAGCGATTCCAGCGGCCGCGTGGTGCGGCGCACCGCGATGTAGATGGCCGAGCAGGTCACCACCAGCATCAGCGCGAGCGGCATCAGGAGCCATTCGACGACGCGGTTGGCGCGCTGGCGCTTGAGCGTGGTCTCGGCCACCAGCACCACGACGTGCTCGCAGCCCGCGCATGCGGCCTTGACGGCCGCCACGCGCACCGGCGCGCCTTCGTAGACGGCGTCGTAGGCGCGGCCATCGGGGTAGGTCGCCGCGTTGACGCCGCCGGCGGGGATGCCCGCGCTGCCCACCAGCACGCGGCCGCGATCCTCGACGCTGAACCAGGTGTGGTCGATCTCGTCGTAGGCCAGCATCGTGCGGGCGGCCTCGGGCAGGTCGACCGCGTTGGCGCCGGCGCCCTTGGCGCTTCGCACCTGGTCGGCCAGCGAGACGGCCGCGTCCAGCAGCCAGCGGTCGAAGACGGCGGAGGTCTCGGCGCCGACGCTGAACAGGCCCATCGCGCCGACCACGGCCACGATCACCAGCAACGGGATGCTCAGGCGCAGCGTCAGCTGCCGGTACAGGATCGGTCGCGCCGACCGCGCTGGCGTCACCCGCCGCCCTCGCGACCGCCGGCGGGCGCGGGCGGCGTCGCCGGTGCGCCGGCCGGCGCCGGGCCCACGATGGCCAGTTGGTAGCCGACCCCCCGCAGGGTACGGATACCCGTACCGGTTCCCTCCAGCTTCTTGCGCAGCCGCGAGACATAGAGTTCGGCGGCGGCGTCGTTCAGCTCGAGGTTGCGCTCGGACAGGGCGTCCACCAGCGCCCGCTTGGGCACCAGCCGCGGCGCGGCGCGCATCAGGATGAACAGCAGCTCGAACTCGCGCGGCGACAGGTCCAGCCGCTTGCCGTCCTGGAGCACCTCGGAGCTCTCCTGGATCAGGTCGAGGCGGCCGAAGCGGATCGCGTGCGTCCGCCCGACGTTGGCGCGCCGCACGAGGACGTCGATGCGGGCGTCGAGTTCCTCGGGCGCGAACGGCTTGACGAGGTAGTCGTCGGCGCCCAGGCGCAGGCCCGTCACGCGGTCGGCGACGCGGTCGCGCGCGGTCATCACCAGCAGGGCGCCATGCGGATCGCGCTGGCGATACGCGGTGAGCCATTGCATGCCGTCGCCATCCGGCAGGCCCAGGTCGAGCAGGACGATGTCGAAGCTGCCCTGGGCCAGCGCCGCGTCGGCGTCGGCCAGCGTGGGAGCGTGCAGCGCCAGGCGCTCGCCGTCGCGCCAGCGAAGCAGGAGCTCGCGCGCGATGTGGATGTCGTCTTCGATCAGGAGCAGTCGCATGGCCGTGGGATTGTCGCTTGGGCGCCCCGGATGCAAGCGTCGGCAGGCTGTCGAGCCTTGCGAATGTGCTGAATCGACATTCGGCAGATACAAACCGGCAACATACCTGACCAGCTCGACAGGTGATAGCGATCCGATAGCTGGACTTCCCAAACTCGCCGCTCGAAGAGCGGCCATCCGCTCACCTGCAGACGGATCCCCATGCTCCTCACTTCCCTGGACGCCCCCGGCGTCCCCGTGGACGCCCCCTTGACCTGGCCGGGCGCACGCGGAATGTTCGACGACGCGTTCCACCTGAACCTGGAGCGGCGCCTGAAATACGCGGGCCGCCTCGCGCTCACCTGGCGTGCCCGCGCGCGCCTGCTGCGCGAGCTCGGCGGCCTGACGCTCGGCGACGCGCTGTTCCGTGCCCAGCCGCGCGCCTTCTATCCGGTCATGAGCCACCTCATCGACCGCCGCATGGGCGTCCAGGCGCGCCTGCGCACCACGCTGGCCAGCCTGCGCACGGTGTGCGCGTCGGTCGGAGACGAGGCCAACGTGCGCAGCCTGCTCACGCATGGCATCACCCTGCTGGAACTGGCCGACCACACGCGCCTCGTGCTGTCGCTCAACGACGTGAGCTTCCACGAAGGCCTGTGGCAGATCGGCCTGGTCGGCGCCGACGGCCTGCGGCTGTACAGCATCGGCTTCGGGTTCACCGACCCTGGCACGCTCCTCATGGCCAACGTGCAGGGCCCGTCGCTCAAGGACGAAGGCCTCGATCGCATCCGCGACGCCACCCATGCCGCACACGGCATGCGGCCGCCGCACCTGCTGGTGCATGCGTTGCGCGTGCTGGCGGCGCATTGGGGCGCGACGCGCCTGCACGGCGTCGATCCGGAGAACCATGTCAAGGGTCGCTGGAACCTGCGCGACTCGCGTCTGCGCTTCGACTACCGCGCGTTCTGGGCCGAGCACGAGGGCGTGCGCGACGTGGGCGGCAACTGGTCGCTGCCGCTGGAGACGGCGCTGCGCCCGCTGGAAGAGGTGCCCACCAAGCGCCGCGCCATGTACCGCCGCCGGTACGCGATGCTCGAGGCGCTGCAGCAGGCCGTCGATACGCTGGCCGACCCGCGCCACGCGCTGCCGCCGGCACCGGTGAGCGCCACCGAAGTGGCCCCCGACGCCGCCAATGCGTCGACGCTGGAGCCCGTGCTGGTCGCCTGATCGCCCGTCCGGCGGACGGCGCGGCACGGTCGGCGGGGCGCCATGACGCGCCCGACCGCCCTGTCCTAGGCGGCCCGCGCCGTCCGCAACGCGGGTGCCTGCGCGCTGGCGATCGGCAGCGCCACGGTGAAGGTCGAGCCCTCGCCCAGCGTGCTCTCGACGCTGATCGTGCCGCCGTGGGCCTCCACCAGCTGCTTGGTGATGTAGAGCCCCAGGCCGAGGCCCGGCGTGCGCGCGCGCTCGCCCACGCGCACGAACTGCTCGAACACGCGTTCCCGGTCGTCGGGCGCGATGCCCACGCCCTGGTCGGTGACGCGGATCGCGGCGGCACCGGGCAGTTGATCCAGTTCGACGCGAATCGGCTTGCCCGCGCCATAGCGCAGCGCGTTGGTGAGCAGGTTGACGACGACCTGCTCCAGCCGGAACTCGTCCCACTCGCCGACCGCGTCGACGCCGTCGGCCTCCAGCGTGATCGGGACGTCGCTGCGCTGGCCCTGCACCTCGTCGACCACGCGCCGCAGCAGCGCCGCCAGGTCGCAGGGGCCGCGACGGATCGACATCTTGCCGTGCTGGATCTGCGAGACGTCGAGCATGTCGTCGATCAGGCGCGTGAGGCTGCGCACCTGGCGCTGGTCGCGCTCGAACATCTTCGACAGGTTCTCGGGCGAGAAGAACGTGGTGTTGCCCGCGTCGACCTGGTGCTGGCGCACGCGCACCTCCATCGCGAGCACGCTCAGCGGGGTGCGCAGCTCGTGCACCACCATCGACATGAACTCGTCGCGCATGCGCAGCGCCCGTTCCAGCTCGAGCTGGGTGGATTGCAGCTCGGCGACCAGGGCCTGCTGGCGACGGCGCGACTCTTCCAGCGCGGCGAGCTGGCGGCGCAACTCGGTGCGCTGGTGGTAGAGGTCGACGAACACCTGCACCTTGCTCTTGACGGCGTAGGCGTCCAGCGGCTTGTAGAGGAAATCGACGGCGCCGTTCTCGTAGCCCTTGAACGCGTAATCGAGTTCCTTGCCCGCCGCACTGACGAACACGATCGGCAGGTGCCGGGTGCGCGCCATGCCGCGGATCAATTCGGCCAGCTCGAAGCCGTTCATGCCCGGCATCTGCACATCGAGGATCGCGAGCGCGAACTCGTGTTCGAGCAGCAGCGCCAGCGCCTCGTCCCCGGAGGACGCGGGGTGCACGCTCCACGCGTCGTCGCGGATGGAGGCCTCGAGGGCCATCAGGTTCTCGGCGAGATCGTCGACGATCAGGAGCTTGATGCCAGGGTCAATCGTCATCGGTGTCCTCCGAGCCTTTGCAGCAAGGAGTGGATCTCGGCGAGTGGAAGGATGAGGTCGGGCGCCATCCGGCGGATCGCAGCCTCGGGCATCGTCGGGACTTCGGCGGTGGCCGGGTCCTGGACGATGGTCAGTGCACCGGCAACCTTCATGCCCGCGAGGCCGGCGGCGCCGTCGTAGTTTGCGCCGGTCAGCAGGATGCCGGCGAGGGACTTCCCGTAAGCGTCGGCCGCCGTCTCGAACAGCACGTCGATCGACGGACGCGCGTAGCTCACGCGGCCCTCGCAACTGAGCGAGAACGTCCGGTCGGCCTCCACCTGCAGGTGGTAGCCGGCAGGCGCGAAGTACAGGACGCCGGGCGCCAGCGACTCCTTGTCGCGCGCCTCGCACACCCTCAGCTCGAGCCGGTGGCCGAACAGCTCGGGCAGCCGGCTGTCGTGGTTCTCCGGCAGGTGCAGCACCGCCACCAGCGGCATCGGGTAGGTCGGCGGCAGGCCCTCGAGCACCGCCAGCAACGCCTCGAAGCCGCCCGCGGACGCACCGATCACCACCGCCTCGATGGCGCGCGCGGCGGCTCGTTCGATGGCGGCGGCATCGGCGGTCATCAGGCAGGCTCCGGCCCGCGGCCTGCGCTGCGAGCGCCCTTCGGAGCGGCCGGGCGTGCGCTCATGTGGAAAGCTCCGGCCCGCGGCCTGCGCTGCGAGCGCCCTTCGGAGCGGCCGGGCGTGCGCTCATACCTTGCGGAACAGGCGGTCACGCCGGCTCACGGGCTCGAACTTGTCGACGAAGTGCGAGAAGTCCAGGCTCTCCTTGCTGCCCAGACCGAGGAAGCCGCGATGGCACAGCGACTCGTGGAACAGGCCGAGCGCCCGGTCCTGCAGCGCCTTGTTGAAGTAGATCAGCACGTTGCGGCACGAGATCAGGTGCGTCTCGGAGAACACCGTGTCGGTGGCCAGGCTGTGGTCGGCGAAGGTGACGTTGCGGACCAGGTCAGGGTCGAAGCGCACCGCGTTGTAGGCCGCGCTGTAGTAGTCGGAGAACGCACGCTTGCCGCCCGCGGCCTGGTAGTTGGCCGTGTGCTGGCGCACCGAGACGATCGGGAAGATGCCCTGGCGCGCCTTTTCCAGCACCGCCGGATTGATGTCCGTGGCGTAGACGATCGCGCGTTCGAGCAGCCCTTCCTCCTGCAGCAGGATCGCCAGCGAGAACACCTCCTCGCCGGTGGCGCAGCCGGCCACCCAGACCTTCAGCGACGGATAGGTGCGCAGCAGCGGCGCCACCTGCTGGCGCAGGGTGAGCCAGTAGCCCGGGTCGCGGAACATCTCCGTGAACGGGATCGTGAGGATCTCCAGCAGCTGCTGGAACGCGCGCGGGTCGTGCAGCACCTTCGACTGCAGCTGGGAGATCGTCTCGCAGTCGAATTGCCGTAGGGCGTGCTGCACCCGCCGCTTCAGCGACGCGCCGGAGTAGTCGCGGAAGTCGTGGCTGTACTTCGCGTACACCGCTTCCAGCAACAGGCGCATCTCGATATCGGCGGCGTGGGGCATCTCGATGGGCATCGGGGTTGTTCGGTCGATGCCGGCAAGCACGGGGCCAGGGCGTCACCGCGCGTTCAGAGCCGCTCGATGCTGGGCATCCACACGCGCAGCAGCGAGAACAGGCGGTCGAGGTCGATCGGCTTGGCGAGGTAGTCGTTGGCGCCGGCGCGGCGGCACTGTTCCTGGTCGTCCTTCATCGCCTTGGCGGTGACGGCGATCACGGGCAGCTGGGCCAGCTTCGGATTCGCGCGGATGCGCCGCGTCGCCTCCAGGCCGTCCATGCCGGGCATCATCACGTCCATCAGCACGAGGTCGATGTCGGGCATCTCGGACAGCTTGGACAAGGCCTCGAAGCCGTTGCGGCCGATCTCCACCTGCAGGCCCTTCTGCTCGAGCGCGCTGGCCAGCGCGAAGATGTTGCGCACGTCGTCGTCGACCAGCAGCACCTTGCGGCCCTCGAACACCTTCTCGCGGTTGCGCGCGATGCGCAGCATGGTCTGGCGCTCCGCCGACAGCCTGGACTCCACCGTGTGCAGGAACAGCGTGACCTCGTCGAGCAGGCGCTCGGGCGAGCGCGCGCCCTTGATGATGATGGAGCGCGAGTACTTGTTCAGGCGCGCCTCCTCCTCGCGCGTGAGGTTGCGGCCCGTGTAGACGATCACCGGCGGGAACGAGCAGATGTCCTCCACGGTCATGCGTTCCAGCAGCTCGCTGCCGTCCATGTCCGGCAGCTTCAGGTCGATGATCATGCAGT
>JAEKKH010000400.1 GCA_019510465.1 Burkholderiales bacterium | reverse complement strand
AGCTGTTCGTGGGCGCCGACGCGGTAGGCGTCCAGCGTGATCAGGCCCAGGTTGGCGGCGCCGTGGCGCGCGGCGAAGCCGGCGGCGATCTTGGCGGTGGTCGTGGTCTTGCCGACGCCGGTGGAGCCGATCAGCGCGTGGACGCCGCCCTGGTCCTCCATCGCCATCTCGGTTTCGCCGGTCAGCAGGTTGCGCTCCAGCACGCCGGCGGCCCAGGCGTTCTCGTCGGTGACATTGGCAGGCAGCGCGTCGACCATCTTGCGGATCAGCGCCGGCGAGAAGCCGACGTCCAGCAGCTTCTGGGCGAGCATCGCCTGGCGCGGTTGGCGCTGCAGCTTCTCCATGAAGGCCAGGGCCCCGAAGCGCTCCTCGATCAGGCCCTTCATCGAGCGCAGTTCGTTGACCATGTCCATGTGGTTGTTGCGGCTGACCACGTCGGCCAGGTGCGTCACCGAGGCGGCCTGCGGCGCGGGCGCCTCCTCCACGTAGTCGTCGTGCAGCGTCGGGGCGTTGGAGAACGACATCGGCGACGGACGCTGCGCGCGCTGCGGCGCCAGCGTCGGCTCGACGCGCTGCGGAGGCGCGGCGCGGCGCTGCGGGGCCGGCGCGGGAGCGTCGAAGTGGGCGTCGTTGGCGTCGATGGCCTGCATGTGCTGCTGGCGCTCGGCGGCACGGGCCAGCGCCGTGCGCGCGGCGCCCGTCTGGGCGAGCGCGCTGCGCGTCGTCTCGGGCGCGCGGGCGGGCTCGGCCTCGACCGGCTGGCCGTGCAGTTCGGCGTGGCGGCGCTTGAGCATGCGGTCGCGCACGTAGTCCTGGAACGACAGCGTGCTCATGGCGAGCTGGTCGGCGTCGGCTTCCACTTCGTTCTGCGGCACGCCCATGCGGGTGGCGAGCTCGCGCTGCGCGCCGGCGAGGGCGTTCTGCGCCGGCGTGGCCGCGGCGGCGGCGCGCTGGGAAATCGGGGCCGCACGCCGCGGGGCCGGGGCGGCCTCGGGTTCGGCGGTGAGACGCTCGAGGCCGGCGACGCTGTCGGGCGCCATCGCGAGCACTTCGATCCCTTCGGCGCACGGCTTCGTCGACAGCACCACGGCATCGACGCCGAAGGCCTGGCGCACCAGCGCGAGGGCCTCGCGCGAAGTGCGGGCAGCAAAGCGTTTGACGTTCATGCGGTACCTCCGATGATCGAGCCGATCCGGATCGAATGGGTTTCTGGAATTTCACTGTGAGCCAGCACCTTCAGGCGCGGCGCGGCTCGCTTGAGCAGTCGGGCCAGCGGAGCGCGCAGCGCGTCCGGCACCAGCAGGCAGGCCGGGTGGCCCTTGTCTTCCTGGCGGCGGGCCATGTCGGAGGCCTGGCGCGTCAGCGTGTCGGCCACGCCCGGGTCCAGCACCGCGCCGTGCGGCGACGTGAGGGCCTGCGTGACCATGCGTTCGAGATCGGGTTCCAGCGCGATGACGTCCAGCTCGCGCACCGGGCCGTAGATCTGCTGCACGATCGCCGGGGCGATGTGCGTGCGGATCCGGCGCGCCAGCTCGGCCGGATCGGTGACGCTGCCCGCGTGCTCGGCCAGCGATTCGACGATCGAGCGGAAATCGCGGATGTGCACGCCCTCTTCCAGCAGCAGCTGGAGGACTTTTTGCAACGGGGCGATGGCGATCATCTTGGGCACGACGTCTTCGATCAGCTTCGGGGCCAGCTTGGTCACGTGTTCGACCAGCATCTGGACTTCGTTGCGGCCCAACAGGCGAGCCGCGTTCACTTGCATCAAGTGTG
>JAEKKH010000183.1 GCA_019510465.1 Burkholderiales bacterium | reverse complement strand
ATGCAGGCCTGGCTGACGATGGACGGCCTGGACCTGGCCGCGATCGGCTTCCTGACGCTGATCGGGATCCCCTACACGTTCAAGTTCCTGTGGGCGCCGCTGCTGGACCGGGTCGACCTGCCGCTGCTGGGACGGCGCCGTGGCTGGATCGTGCTCACGCAGGCGCTGCTGGCGTTCGCGCTGTTCGCGCTGGCCGACGTCGACCCGAAGCTGTCGCTGCCGCTGTTCTCGGCACTCGGCGTGCTCGTCGCGTTCCTCAGCGCGTCGCAGGACATCGTGGTCGACGCCTGGCGCGTGGACGTGCTGCCTCCGCGCGAGCGCGGCTTCGGCTCGTCGCTGTTCGTGATGGGCTACCGCCTCGCGATGATCCTGTCGGGCGGCGTCGCGCTGATGTGGACGGATACGGTGGACGGTATCGGCATGACGTGGCCGGCGGTCTACCGGCTGATGGCGGTGATCATGGCGGTGCTGGCGGTGGCGACGGCGCTGGCGCTGCCGCGCCTCGCGCAGCCGCCCGCGCGCGTGCATGACGCGTCGCGCGCGCCGGTGCGCCAGGACCTGGCGGGCTTCCTGGCGGTGCTGGCGGCCGTCGGGGCCGGCGTGTGGCTGACGCAGCGCTTCGGCGGGGCGATCGCCGGCGCGCTGCTGTCGCCCTGGTTCGGCCACGACGTCGCCAGGGGCTCGCTGCAGGCCAAGTGGATCGACCTGCTCGCACTGCTGCTGGGCCTGGCGGTGACGCTGCCGCTGGCCGGCTTCGCGGCACGGCGCGCGAAGTTCCAGACGCTGCTGGCCGGACTGGACTCCTACTTCAGCCAGCCGCGCGCCTGGAGCTTCCTGGCGTTCATCGTGTTCTACAAGCTCACCGACGCGTTCCAGCTCTCCCTGCTGACACCGTTCCTGCTCAAGGGCATGGCGTTCGGCCCGGCGGAAGTGGGCGTCGTCAACAAGCTGATCGGCCTGCTGCTGACGGTGTTCGGCGCGCTGCTCGGCGGGCTCGTGATGCTGCGCTTGCGGCTCGTGTGGTCGCTGCTGGTGTTCGGCTTGCTGCAGATGTCCAGCAGCCTGGCGTTCTGGTGGCTGGCCGTCAACGGCAAGGGCGTGCTGCCGGGCTGGACGATCCCCGCGTTCGACTTCGGTTTCGTCAAGCTGCTGCATCCCACGCAGGTCGACGGCGGGCTGCTGATGGCGGTGGGCGCCGAGAACCTGGCCAGCGGCATGGGCACCGCGGCCTTCCTCGCCTTCCTCATGAGCCTGACCAACAGCCGCTTCAGCGCCACGCAGTTCGCGCTGCTGTCGGCGTTCCAGTCGGTGGGCCGGGTGTGGATCGGGCCGCTGGCCGGGGTGCTGGCCGAGGCCATCGGCTGGCCGAGCTTCTTCCTTGTCGCCGTGGCGATGGGCGTGCCCTCGCTGATGCTGCTGAGGCTGCTGTGGCGGCCGATCGACGCGCTGGATGCGCGCGCTGCGCGTCCCGGCCCTTGAAACCGGGCGGATCGCATGCAAGTGCAGATCCGCCATTTTCCGGAAAACGACGTCCTTGACCCCGGCTGCCACCCCCGACCCCGCCGACCCGGCCCGCCGCCGCCTGTTGGCCGCGGGCGCCTTGCTGGCGCAGCCCGGCGCCGCCGCGCTGGCCCAGGCGCCGCCGCGCGAGGGCGTCCAGGTGGGGCCGCGATCGAGCTTCGAGTCGCTGGTGCCGGCCGCGCAGATCGAGGCCGAGGCCGCGCGCGGCTACCGCGAGATGATCGCGCAGGCCCGCGCCGCCCGCCGCCTGGCGCCGCCGGAGCACGTGCAGCTGCGACGGCTGGTGATGATCTCGACCCGCCTGCGGCCGTTCGCGGGCATGTGGAACCCGCGCGCGATCGCGTGGCAGTGGGAGGTCAACCTGATCAATTCGCCTCAGGTCAACGCGTTCTGCATGCCAGGGGGCAAGATCGCCTTCTATTGGGGCATCCTGGCCCGGCTGCAGCTGACCGACGACGAGGTCGCGATGGTGATGGGCCACGAGATGACCCACGCGCTGCGCGAGCACGGGCGCTCGCAGATCGGCAAGCAGGTGGCGACGCAGGGCACGATCGCGTTGCTCGCCGGCCTGTTCGGGTGGAGCAACGCCAGCCGCCAGGCGGCCAACGTGGGCGGCCACCTGCTCTCGCTCAAGTACAGCCGCGACGACGAGACCGAGGCCGACCTGATCGGCCTGGAGCTCGCTGCCCGCGCGGGCTACGACCCACGGTCGGCGCTGTCGTTGTGGCGAAAGATGGAGGAGGCGAGCAAGGGCGCACCGCCGGCGTTCCTGTCGGACCACCCCTCCAACCCCGATCGACTGCACACCATCGCGGCCAACATCCCGCGCGTGCAGGGCCTGTTCGAACGCGCCCCGAAACCGGAGCAGCGCTTCGGTCCGCCACTGGCCGGGTGACCAGGAACGGCCGATTTTCCGGCAGGGATTGCGGATCGCATCGTCCAAGTCGGTGGACCTGACGGCGTGTGGCCGCCGCCTCGATGCATGCACCCAAGCGGCGCACACGCCGTGTCCGGCGACGTTTCCTGCTCGGCATTAGGGGGGCGGCGCCGGGGGAGGAATGAGCGTTGCCCATGTCGGCCGTGACCTGGGTGCTCTGGCGCTCGCGGGTCCGATAAATCCTGTCGCATGGGGCGGCGGACCAAACCTTTCGGAGTAGCACCAATGACTTCCCAACATGACCAATCCGGCCGCGAGAAGCAGCAAAGCCAAGCTGGCGCCAGCGGCCAGCAGGGCGGCCAGACAAGCGGCGGCCGTGGCTTCGCCGGCATGGATCGCGAGCGCCAGCGCGAGATCGCCAGCCAGGGTGGCCGTGCGGCACACGCCAGCGGCAACGCCCACCAGTTCACGTCGGAAGAAGCCCGCGCCGCCGGCTCGAAGCGCCACGCGAACGCCGCGATGCGCGCCGCGCAGGCCGCGCAGTCCAACAAGGGCAGCGATTCGTCGGTCAACTGAGTGGTTCGTCGGCCTGCATCGGGGCGGGCCGGTCGACCCGGTTTGCTGCAAACGCTACAGCAAAGCGCGGGCTCGCCCGCGCTTTTCTCTTTTGGGCGGCCGCCCTGGCCATCCCGGTTTCTGCGAAGTTTCGTAAAGCCGGCGCCCCATCTCGGGGCCTCGCGATTGATCGCACGCCGTAACCGGCCGTGCTTATGATCGAGCGATGCACATCGCCCTGATCGCGCACGACGCCAAGAAGGACCTCATGGTCGCCCTCGCGCGCGACTTCGTCCCGTTCCTCTCCCAATGCCATGTGATGGCCACCGGCACCACCGGCTCGCGCCTGATCGTCGAGGCCGGCCTCGAGGTGGAACGCCTGCTCAGCGGCCCGCTGGGCGGCGACCTGCAGATCGGCGCGCGCCTGGCCGAGGGCCGCGTCGACGCCGTGATCTTCCTGCGCGACCCGATGACCCCGCAGCCCCACGAGCCCGACATCAACGCGCTGGTGCGCGCCTGCGACGTGCACGACGTCGTCTGCGCCACTAACGAATCGACCGCGCGCCATGTGCTGCGCGCACTTTCGGAAGAACTGGACGCCGCTCAGAAGCGGTAGCCCAGGCCCACGGTCAGCTGCGGGATCGCCTTGAACTTGTGCACGGCGTCCTGGAAGTCGCGGTTCTCCTGCGCCAGGTCGGCCGATCCCTGCTGGTCGAGCGCGAGCTCGCTGGCCAGCGCGGGCGACGCCTTCAGCGGCGTGGCCTTGGCGGTGCCGATCGAGGCGCCCAGGTCGAAGTTGAACGACAGGCCCGGCGAGCTCTGGTGGTGGCCCCAGCCCAGTCCCACGTAGGGCGTGGCCTTGGGGAACGACAGGTCCGACGTCACGTAGTACAGCGACGATGGCGCGTCGTACTGCGTGCCGCCGAGGGAGATCTTGCCGTCGTGCGACGAGGCCGTCATCGTGGCCTTGGCCGTGTTGAACGTGGCGCCGGCGCTGAGGCGGAAGCCGCCGCCCGCGACGAACCAGTCGCCCAGCAGCGCGCCGCGGTTGTAGTCGATGTTTCCCTTGAAGTCGTTGTCGGACGTCGTGCCGCTGTAGGCGTGGTGGGCGATGCTGCCGAAGTCGGCGCGCACGGCGAACGAGTCGTTGATCGGCTGGGCGATGCCCACCAACGCATACGGAAAGCCGGTGGCGGCGTAGGGCTCGACCGCGGCGGCCGGGCGCACGGCGGCCAGGGCCAGGGTCGCGAACGCCAGGGCGGGGAGGCGGGGGCGGGCGGTGCGATGGGTCATCGGGGGCCTTGTCGTGGGAGGGGAAACCGCGAGCGTACGGCGGTTCGTGCGGGGCCGAAGGCCAGAAAAAGTCGGGCCAGGCGTCGCCTTTCCCGGGAGATCCCGGGGCGCGCCGGGCTTGGGCCACAATCGTCGCAGCGAAACCGCCTGCCCGACGGTGTCGCGCGGCAACCGGAGTGTCCGGGCGTACGTCGGCATTCGCCGGGAGGAATCGATGGCCCTGTTCCAGACCGTCCTGCGCATCGCGCGATCCGCCGCGCCCGCGGCCCTGGCGGCCCTGGTGGCAGGGTGCGGCGGCAGCGGTGGCGGCGACGACAGCATCGACGGAAGCGGCGGCGGCGGCACGCAGTTCATCGACGCGAACCACTACTCCGCGGCCGCCGGGGCGTCGCTGTCCACGCCCAGCGAGGCCACCGGCGTCACGCACCGCACGCTGACGCTGGGCGCCAGCACGATCGCCTACACCGCCACCGCGGGCCACCTGAGCGCGCTCGACGCCAGCCAGGCGCCCGAGGCCTCGATCTTCTACGTCGCCTACACGGCGGACGGCGCCGCCGCCGCCACCCGGCCCGTCACGTTCTTCTTCAACGGCGGTCCGGGTTCGGCGAGCATCTGGCTGCACCTGGGCTCGTTCGCGCCGCGGCGCCTGTCGACGGGCGTCCCGGCCACGACGCAGGCCGTGCCGTTCCCGTACGTCGACAACGCCGAGAGCCTGATCGACACCAGCGACCTCGTCTTCGTCGATGCGGTGGGCACCGGCCTGTCCGAGGCGATCTCGCCCAGGACCAACCAGGATTTCTGGGGCGTGGACAAGGATGCCGCCGTGCTGCGCGATTTCATCCAGCGCTGGCTCGCCGTCAACGGCCGCAGTGCGTCGCCGCTGTTCGTGTTCGGCGAGTCGTACGGCAGCACGCGCGTGCCGGTGCTGGCGCGCCTGCTCGAGACCGCGGGGCAGCGCGTGCACGGCGTCGTGGAGCTGTCGTCCATCGTCGACTACAACAGCAACTGCTCGGTCTCGGGCGGCACGCCCACCATCAACTGCGCCGGCTTCCTCCCCAGCTATGCCGCCGTGGGCGACTGGTGGCACGTGGCGTCGAGCGGCACGTCGGACCTCGACGCCGACATCGCCGCCGTGCGCAGCTACGCCGATGCCACCTACCGGCCCGACGCGGATGCGTGGCTCGCGAACGGCACGCTGCCGCCGGCCGACCACATCGCCGCGCTGGTGGCCTTCACCGGCCTGGGCGCGGGCACGTGGCAGCAGCGCTTCGACATGGACTTCGACACCTTCCGCCACCACCTGATCTCCAACACGACGCTGGGCGTGTACGACGGCCGCATGTCCGCGCTGGTGGGCACGCCGCTGGCCGCGGACGACGACCCGTCCAACAGCTTCGTCGAGCCGGGCTTCCAGTCGGAGATCCGCACGCTGCTGCCCGAGCTCGGCTACACGAACCCGAGCACCTACGTGCTGTCCAGCAACGCGATCGCCAGCTGGGACTTCTCGCATGCAGGCCGTGCGCTGCCCGACGTCGTGCCCGACCTCGGCGCGGCGCTGGCCCTCGATCCCCAGATGAAGGTCCTTTTCCTCGGCGGCGAGCACGACCTCATCACGCCGTTCCACCAGACGGAGCTGGACGTCGCGCGCCTGGGCGCCGGCGCCCCGGTGGCGTTGCACTTCCATCCGGGCGGCCACATGACCTACCTCGACGACGGCTCGCGTCCGTTGATGAAGGCCGAACTGGCCGCGTTCTACGCCTCGGCCACGGGAGCCCGATGATGCGCATCGCCCTGTTCACCTCGATGCTGGCGCTGGCCACCGCGGCCACCGCCGCGCCCTTGCGCGATCCCGCCCAACCGCCGTCGGCCGTGCGCCAGGCCGCGCAGGCCCAGAACCGCGTGCGGCCGGCCTCCGTCGGCGCCACGCTGGATGCCGAAGCGCAAGCGCACCTGCGCGCCAGCTTCGACGCCGCCGACGTCGCGCATCGCGGCACGCTCTCGCGCGACGAGGCCCGCGCCGGCGGCTTCGGCTGGATCGCCAACCACTTCGACGCGATCGACACCGGCCACGCCGGCCGCGTCAGCTTCGACGACGTCCGGCGCTACCTGAAGACGCGCGACGCGAACGCCGCCACGCGCTGATTCGGGCCGGCTCAGGAGCGCACGTAGGCGTAGCCGGCATGCTGGCGCCGGATGAGTTCGACCACGCCGGACGGCACGATGCCGACACCCGGCGCGAGGTCGGCCTGCTCGAGGTGGTAGCCGCGCATCGAGTTCTGGCACGCATAGACGTGCACGCCCTTCTTCTGCGCCTCGGCGATCCTGTCGGCCACCGGCGAGTCCTTCCTCAGCATCGCGATGCCCGGGCCGTAGACCACCAGCTCGATGTCGGCCGAGTCGGCGCCCAGGCCCTCGATGGCGTTGCCGATGTTTCCCAGCGTGAGGTTCCATCGCTTCGTGTCGTCGTCGCTGACGGCGAAGATCGCATGTTCCTTGCCGTCGGCAGTTGTGGCCGCGGCGGTGGCCGGCGCGGGTCCGGCGGCGCCGGCGAGGCCGGCGGCTGTCGCGAGCAGGGTGGCGGCCAGGAAGCGGGTGGCGGGACGGCGGAGCGTCATGGGTTCTCCGTAAGCAAGGTGGTCGGACATACCCTCAGTTTGCCGCCTTTGCAAGACAGGACATCTCACTTCCCCCTAACTTGGCTGTAATATCGTTCAGTCAAGGGCACACCCGTGCGAGAGCCGGGGTCGCAAAGCCACCGACCCTCCGTAGGCTGGGAGGGCAGCGGGGCTGCCACCGGGCGCGGTCGTCGCGTCCGGCCGCCGTGAGCCGCAGAACCGCCGGAGTGCGGAGGCTCGCCGACCGCGATCCCGCGCCATGCGCGCGCGCCCTGCGTCAGGGAGAGGGAGTTGGCGGCATTGCACATCATCCGGGTCGAAGGCGTCGTGCGCGCGAGCGTCCGTCCGCGGGCGCACGCATCCCCGCGCGGGAGGCGGCCATGACGTTGGTGGAGCGCTGGAAGCGCTGGCTGGCCCAGGGCGCGCCGCCGGAGTCGGCCGCGCTGCCGGCGCACTCGTTCGAGGACGACCTCACGGGCCTGGTCAGCCGGCGCGTGATGCACGACACGCTGGTCGCCGCGCTGCAGGACGAGGTGCCCGGCGCGGTCGTCAGCTTCGACATCGACAACTTCAAGTACTACAACGACCGCCACGGGCACCGGGTCGGCGACGACCTGCTGCGGCTGGTGGCCGCGCGGCTGCGCGAGACGCTGCCCGGCGCGGGCTGCCTGGCGCGCGTCGGCGGCGACCAGTTCATGGCCTTCCTGCCCGAGCGCGACCTCGCCGCGGCCCGGCGTGAGGCGCAGGCGAGCCTCGACCGGATGCGCGAGCCCGTCGTGCTGGTGGCCAGCGCCGAGATCGTCACGCTGTCCGCGGGCGTGGCCACGCTGGACGCGCAGTCCGCGCGCGCGGTCGACGCCGTCTGGCGCGCCTGCGACGCCGCGCTGCACGCGGCCAAGGCGCGCGGTCGCGACCGCGTCGTCGCGTTCGACGACGACACGCGCCGCGTCGTCGCGTCGCGGCGCGACCCGATGTCCACGGTGGCCGAGTTGCAGCAGCGCAACCGCGCCCTGCGCGAAGAGGCGCGCACCGACGCGCTCACCGGCCTGCGCAACCGCCTCGCACTCGACGAGCTGCTGCATGCGGTGGCGGGCGAGGGCGATCGCCGCGTCCAGCGCGCCGCGGTCGCCTTCATCGACGTCGACCACTTCGGCAACTTCAACCACACCCACGGCGACGCCGCCGGCGACGACGCGCTGCGCACGGTGGCGCACGCGATCCGCGCCGTGGCGCGCGAGGCCGACCTCGTGTTCCGCAAGGGCGGCGAGGAGTTCGTGGTGGTCCTGCCCGACGCCGACGGCCACGCCGCGTCGGCCGCCGCGGAACGCATCCGCGGCGCCGTCGAGGCGCTCGCGCTGGCCCACGCGGCCTCGCCGGTGGCCGGCGTCGTCACGGTGACCATCGGCGTGGCCAGCGGGCCGTCCGGCGCCACCCTGCGCCAGCTCCTCGAGGCCGCCGCCGAACGGACGATGGCGGCCAAGGTGGCCGAGCTGCGCAACCGCGTGCACGCGGTGCGGCTGCCCGACGTCACCGGGCCGGTCGAGGCATCTCAGCCGCGATAGAAGTACGGGTCCAGCACGCTGACCGCCGTGATCGAGTCGATCGGCAGGTTGTTGTTGCGCGCGGTCTCGCGGATCGCCTCGGGATTCGGGGCGTCGTAGATGCAGAACGTCTTCTTCTGGTCGTCGGTGACATAGGAGTGCACCCAGGTCACGCCGCTCCTGGCGTTGCTCGCGACGACCGTCATGCAGACGTCGGCGCCCTGGTTGTCGACGGGGATGTGCAGGCCTTCGGGAAACGTGCGTTCGACGAGGTAGCGAGGCATGGCGGACTCCTGGTTCGTTGCAGCCGATGTTCGACCGTGCGACGCAGCGTAGGCCTGCGCCGCCCCGGGCGCAACGGCGCCATTGCCCAGATTGACCGGACCGTCTGCCCATTTTCGAGCTCGTGGGCCGACCTCGCCGCGGCCCGCACCGATTCGAGCGTCCTTCGGCGTGCCGCCCGGCCGGCCGGGGCGGATCGAACGACCCGCCTACGGAGCGATGCCCGCGCGCGCCGCTGCCGCCGCCGCTTCGGCGCGCGAATTGACCCCCAGCTTGACGAACGCCGCGGCGACGTGGTGGTCGACCGTGCGCACCGATCGGCACAGCCGCTCGGCGATCTCGGAGTTGCGCAGGCCGGCGCACAGCAGCGCCAGCACCTCGCGCTCGCGCTCCGTGAGCTGGTGCGGATTGACCTGCGTCGACGGGCGCGCGCCGCGCGGCACGCCGCGAACACCGGCGGCGCGCAGCGTCCTGCGCAGCCGGTCCGCGGCCGCGTGCGCGCCGAGTTCGTCCAGCCGCACCAGCGCCTCGAGCCGCGCCGCGTCGTCGCCATCGGCCAGCGCCAGCGCCTGCTCGTAGGGCGCGCCAAGCGCGGCCCACGCCTGCGCGGCCTCGCGCCATCGGCCCTGAAGCAGCAGCGCGTGCGGCGGCGCGCAAGGCACGGGAGCCGGCTCGGAGATGCCTGCCCGCCGGCGCCAGACGGCGAGCTCGCCGGCATACCACGGGTGCGCGTGGCGCTGCGCCTGCGCCAGCGCATCGCGGGCCTCGTCGGCGGCGGCGGCCAGGTCGCCGCGCAGCCATGCGGCCTCGGCGCGCGCGCAGCGCACCGGCGCCATGCGCTGCAGCGTGCCGCTGCCGAGCGCCAGCGCGAGCGCCTCGTCCAGCGTGCGCGCGGCCTCGGGCTCGCCGCGGCGCGCTTGCAGCCGTCCGAGCGCGACCAGGGCCATCACTCGACTGGTGGTGGGGTGGGCCGGTTGCTGGGCGACGTCGAGCGCGTGCTCGCGGGCGTCGTCCCACTGGCCGAGGTGCAGTTCGCACAGCGCGAGCCATGCGACGCCATAGTGGCGATAGAAGTCGATCTCGTGCCGGTGCGAGAAGGCGATGGTCGCCTTCAGGTGCTCGCGCGCCTCGCGCAGCCGCCACACTTCGCCGGAGCCCGAACCGAGGTTGCTGTAGGTGTTGGCAGCCACGCCGTGCAGGCCGTTCGCCAGGGCGAGCTCCAGCGCGCGCGCCAGGTGCGCGCAGCCGGCCTCGTAGTCGAGGAACAGCGTCGCGGTGCCGAGCGTGCCGGTGGCCTCGGCGAGGATCTCGCGTTCGTCGAACTGAGTGGCCAGCGCGATCGCCTTCCCGGCCCAGGCGACCGACTCGAGGCAATCGCGATTGAGCATGCGCAGTTGTGCCTCGACGCGGTACGCGCGCGCCAGCTCGGGGCATGGCGGCAGCGCCTCGAGCAGCCCGATGGCGCGCTGGCTGGCGGCGTCCGCCTCGGCGTTGCGCAGCGCCAGCACGAGCGCGAGCGCCAGGCCGCTGAGGTTGGCGGCCTCGGCGCGCGGGTCGGGATGCGCGCGATGCCATTCGGAAAGCCGGCCGTGCGCGTCGATCGCCTCGTCGAGCCGGCTCGTCAGCCGGCATTCGCGGGCGTACGCGGCCAGCCATCCGGCCCTCGCCGCGCGGCCGTCGCCGTGCGCGAGGGCCGTGCCGTAGTGCGCCGCGGCTTCGGCATGCGCGCCGCGCTGCAGGGCCTGGCGCGCGGCCTCGGGCGCGAGCGCCGCGACCGCGCGCGCGTCGCCGGCGCGCACGGCGTGATGCACGCGCCGAGCGAGGGGGATGTCGGCGCTGGCGAGCGCGCGCAGCACGCCGGCGTGCAGCGCACGGGCCATCGGTGGCGACAGCGAGGCCTCGATCGCGACGCGCGCCAGCTCGTGCCGAAACGCATAGGCGCCGTCGACCGCGACGAGCAGGCCCGAGTTCAGGCAATCGTCGAGCGTCGCGGCATCCGGTGCCTGCAGCGTGTCGATGAGCGCCGCCTCGATGCGGGTGGGCACCGTCGACGCGAGCCGCACGACGGCCTGCGCGGCGGGCGTGAGCCGCGCGAAGCGTGCGAGCACCAGGTCCTGCACGCCACGCGGCACGCCGTCGGTGCCGTGGCGCAGCACTTCGCTGACGAACAGCGGGTTGCCATGCGTGAGCGCGTGCAAGCCGTCGGATGTGCGCATCGCGGCATGCGCCAACGCGGCGACGGCCGTCGCCGACAGCCGCGCCAGTGGCAGGCGCGTCACCAGGCTGGCGGGCAGCTCGCCAAGCAGCCGGCGCAGCGGATGCGCGGCCGACACCTCGTCGTCGCGCCAGGACATCACCAGCAGGCAGGGCACGCGATCGATCCGGCGGCCGAGGAACTTCAGGAGGTCCAGCGTGGCGTCGTCGGCCCAGTGCAGGTCCTCGAAGATCGCCAGTACCGGTCCGCGGCTGCGCTGCAGCGCCGCCAGCACCGCATCGAACAGCTCCGAGCGCGCATGCCCGGGCCGCAGCAGGTCGCGCCAGGCGACGTCGGCGTCGCGCGCGATGTCATGCAGCGGCGCGAGCGGATGCGGCGTCTCGAGGGCATCGCAGGCGCCCCACCAGAGCGCGGCGCCGCCGCGGCGTGCGGCCATCGCCTTCAGCAAGCTCGTCTTGCCGATGCCTGCCTCGCCGCTGACCAGCACGAGGTGGCCGCCGCCCTGGCGCACCGACTCGAGCTGGCGGTCGAACGTCAGCAGGGCCGCGTCGCGCTCGACCAGTTCCATGGCGTCACGCCGGCGGCAGGCGGTCGAGCGCCGCCATCACGGCGTCCAGATCGGCGGGCGCCACGTCCAGGCCGAAGCCGTCGGCCAGCACGTCGGCGAACTCCGCGCGGGTGTGCAGGTCGCGTTCGACCGGGGCGGCGTGCTCCGGCTGGAATGCCGACAGCCGGCGGTTGAACAGGCGCAGCCGGCCGCCCTCGATCGCGCGGCCCACCAGCAGGTTGGCCCCCAGCATCGACTTCGGCCACGTGGCCACGAACCAGTTGCCCATCTCGCAGTCGATGGGGTGCGGCACGCTGGGCTGCAGCTGGTAGCAGTCCTTCCAGCCCGCGAGCTCGCGCTGCTGCAGCAGGAGCTCGTCGCCGACCTCCACCAGGCGGTACAGGCCGCTGCCGGCGGCCTGCGTGTCGCGGCTCGCGAGCGCCAGCGGCGCGGTGGGCGCGAGGATGCCGCAGCCGACATCGACGAGGAGCTCGGCCCCATCGAGCACGACCCGCGTGGCCAGGTGCGTGCGCGCCGTGACGACGTCCGCCGGCACGCCCGAGCGGATGCGCGCCTCCATCGCGTGCGCGTCGAAGCCGATGGCGGTGAGCGCGCTGCGCATCAGCGTGTTCTGCTCGAAGCAGTAGCCGCCGCGGCGCTGGCGCACCATCTTCGCCTGCAAGCCGTCGAGGTCGAGCCGCGGCACGCGACGCGCCAGCACCTCGATGTTCTCGAACGGCATGGCGCTCGCGTGCAGGGCCACCAGGCGGTCCAGGCTGGCGCGCGTGGGCGCCGGCGTACCCGCGAAGCCGATCCGGCGCAGGTAGCCGTCGAGGTCGAATCCGCTCCCGTCGGCGCGAGCGCCCTTCGGAGCGGCTGGGCGGGCGCTCATGCGGCCTCGATCCGCCACGCGTGCGGTGCGATCACGTGCTGCGCGCCGGCCCACTGCAGCTTCTGCTCGGCGGCGGTGAGGTTGACGACGACCGCGACGCGGTCCGCGTCCTTCCGGCGCTCGAACGCGAACAGCTTGTCGTTGCCGACGTCCAGCACCGTCGACGCTCCGCCGTACTGGCCGGCCGCGAGCGCCGGGTGCGCGTGCCTGAGCGCCGCGAGGGTGGTGTAGAACGGCTGCAGCTCGCGCGTCTTCCAGTCGATCGGATCCTTCTCGAAGAACGCCAGCCGCTTCACCAGGCGCGCCTCCTCGCCGCCGTAGACCAGCGGCATGCCGGGCAGCGTGAACGTGAGCACGGCCAGCGGCAGGTACGCGTCGCCGTACAGCTCTGCGTCGGTGCCGTTCCACGAGTTGAAGTCGTGGTTGCTGGTGAAGCGCATGCGGTAGGCCGACGGCGGGTAGGCGAGCGGCTCGTTCGCGAGCCAATGACGCAGCTCGGCTGCACCGGCCCGGCCCTGACCGATGCGCTCGAACAGCTGCGCCAGGTCCCAGCTGTAGCTCATGTCGAACGCGGCGCGGTGCAGCTCGATCTTGTCGGCCTCTGCGAGCATGAACATCGGCTTGACCGCGTCGAGCTCGCGCCGCGCGCGCTCCCAGAACGGCGTGGGCACCTCGCCGGCGACGTCGCAGCGAAAGCCGTCGAGGTCGACCTCGGTCACCCAGAACCGCATCGCCGCGATCATCGCGTCGCGCAGCGCCGGCGCCGCGTAGTCCAGCTGCGTCACGTCGGACCAGTGCTCCTCGCGGGACGTGCCGGCGTTGAACGTGACGGGGAAGATCGCGCCGTGCGCGTCGAGCTTGTACCAATCCTCGTGCTCGCGCGTCCAGGCATGGTCGAAGGCCGTGTGGTTGGCGACCCAGTCGAGGATCACCTTCATGCCCTGCGCGTGCGCGGCCCGCACGAAGGCGCGCGCGTCGTCCAGCGTGCCGAATTCAGGATTGACGGCCGTGTAGTCGCGGATCGAGTAGTAGCTGCCGAGCGTGCCCTTGCGCTTGACCTGTCCGATCGGCTGGATCGGCATCAGCCACAGGATGTCCACGCCCATCTGCCGGAGCCGCGGCAGTTCGGCCGCCACCGACTTCAGCGTGCCCTCGGCGCTGTACTGGCGCACGTTGACCTGGTAGATGACGGCCTGGCGCGACCATGGCACGTGGGGCATGTCGGGCGGGGAGGCGGCGGCGGCGGACGAGGTCATGGCGAGGGCGGGCGCGGTGGCGAGCAGCGAAAGGAACCCGCGTCGGGGCAGGGACATGGCGTGCCTCCTTTGCCGACCCAGTTTAGGGCCTGTCCGACAAGGCGTGCGGTCAGCGACGCGCGACCGCGCGCCTGGCCGGGGTCTTCGCGAACATCGGCATCTCGCGCAGGATCCAGGCGAGCAGCTCGCGCGGCGCCGTCGCCAGCGGCCGGCCGGCGCGCGCCAGCACCCGCGCATGGATGCCGCGGAACAACGCGTGATCGATGGGAACGACGGCCAGCTCGCCGGCGGCCACCTCGCGGTGCGCGGCAAATTCGCCCACCAGCGCGACGAAGCTGCCGGTGGCGGCGACGCGCTTGAGCGCCGCCAGCGAGTTGGTGGTCAGGGCGGGCCGCAGCGCGACGTTCTCGGCGCGCGACAACGCGTCGACGGCCTGTCCGATGCCGAACGAGCCGGGCATCAGCGCCAGCGGATGCGCCAGCAGGTCCGCGATGCGGGCCGGCACCTTGCGCCTGGCCAGCGGGTGATCCGGCCGCGCCATCGCCACGATCGGCTGGCGCGAGCTCGCGAGCCGCTCGATGGCGGCGTCGGCCGGCGGGTTGTACGCCAGCCCGATGTGGGCGCGGCTCTCGGCCACCTCGCGCACGAGCGCGTCGGCCGACAGCGTGTCGATGGCGATGTCCAGCCCGGGATGGCGCGCGCAGAAGCCGGCCAGCACCTGGTCGACCAGCACGTCGACGAAGCCTTCGCTGATGGCCAGCCGAACGCTGCCGGAGTGCAGGCCGCGCAGCGCCTGCAGCCGGTCCTCCAGGTGCTCCTGGTGCGTGCGGTAGCCGCGCCAGAACTCCAGCAGGTGGGCGGCGGCCTCCGTCGGCTTGACGCCGCGCGGCTGGCGCTCGAACAGCGTCGTCTCGAGTTCGTCCTCGAGCAGCCGGATCTGCCGCGTGATGACCGACGGCGCCGTGTTGAGCGCATCCGCCGCGCCGCGGATGCTGCCCTGCGCGAGCACCTCGCGGAAGTAGCGCAGGCGTTGCTGGTTGATCTCGCGCATGAGGGTTCCTGTGCGTTGCCTGCCTGGCAACAATCTGTGATCTTAGTTGCTCTTGTTCTTCGTGCAGGGGACGCCGAACATGCGGCCATCGCAGCAAGGAGTCCGCCATGTCCCCCGTTTCCGTCCCGTCGCGCCGCCGGTTCCTCGGCACCGCCGCCCTCGGCCTGACCGCCGCCGCCCCGCTGGCGCTGGTGTCGGCGGCGCACGCCCAATCGGCTCCCGCAAGCGCGGGGCGCGCGCTCGCGGGCTTCGGCCCCTTGCGCCAGATCGACGCCGGCCTGCTGAACGTCGGCTTCGTCGACGTCGGCCCGTCCGACGGCCGCGTCGTCATCCTGCTGCACGGCTGGCCCTACGACATCCACAGCTTCGCCGACGTGGCCCCGCGCCTGGTGGCCGCGGGCTACCGCGTCATCGTGCCGCACCTGCGCGGCCACGGCAGCACGCGCTTCCTGTCGCCCGCGACGCTGCGCAACGGGCAGCAGGCTGCGGTCGCGCTCGACATCGTCGCCCTGATGGACGCGCTGAACATCCGCCGGGCCGTGTTCGGCGCGTTCGATTGGGGCGCGCGCACCGCCGACATCATCGCGGCGATGTTCCCCGAGCGCTGCGCGGGGCTGGTGTCGGTCAGCGGCTACCTGATCAACAACCGCGAGGCGATCAAGGCGCCGCTGCCGCCCGCCGCCGAATACGCCTGGTGGTACCAGTTCTACTTCGCCACCGAGCACGGCAAGGCGGGCTACGCGATGAACCGGCACGACTTCAACAAGCTGATCTGGAAGACGGCCTCGCCGAAGTGGAACTTCAGCGACGCCGAGTTCGAGCGCAGCGCCGCCTCGTTCGACAACCCCGATCATGTCGACGTCGTCATCCACAACTACCGCTGGCGCCAGAGCCTGGCCGAGGGCGAGGCGCGCTACGACGCGCTGGAGCGCCAGCTGGCCGCGGGTCCGGCGATCGACGTGCCGACCATCGTGATGGAAGGCGACGCCAACGGCGCGCCGCACTTCACCGGCGATGCCGCGTTTCGCAGGAAGTTCACGGGCCCCTACGCCTACCGGGTGGTCACCGGCGGCATCGGCCACAACCTGCCCCAGGAGGCGCCGGCGGAGTTCGCGCAGGCGGTGCTGGACGTGGCGTCCGGGCGCCTTTGAACCACCGCGGGGTGCCGCTCTGCACCCTTGCCGTCCGGTCGCGGGAAGCGCCACTCATGCACCCAGCCCGACATCCCTTCACAACCATCGCGTCCTCCTCCTCGGCGGCACCTCCGGAATCGGACTGGCCACCGCCCGGGCGGCATCGGCCGCCGGCGCCTCCGTGGTCGTCGCGTCGTCGAGCCGCCGGCGCGTCGACGAGGCCCTCTCCACGCTCGGCGACCGCGCCGAAGGACAGGCGGTCGATGTCCAGGACGAGGCGGCCGTGCGGGCACTTTTCAAGCAGATCGGATCCTTCGACCACCTCGTCTACAGCGCGGGCGACACGCTTCAGCTCGGCGCGCTGGCCGACACCTCGATCGACGCGATCCGCAAGGCGTTCGAGGTACGCGTCTTCGGAGCCATGGCGGTGGTCAAGCATGCCGCGCCGCACCTCCGCCGCGGCGGCTCGGTGGTCCTCACCAGCGGCATCGCGAGCCTGCGACCGCAGGCGGGCTGGACCGCGGCTGCCGGCATCTGCGGCGCCATGGACGCCATCGCGCGCGCACTGGCGGTGGAACTGGCACCGATCCGCGTCAACGTGGTCAGCCCCGGCTTCGTGCGGACGCCGCTCTGGGCAGGAATTCCCGAGGCGGAGCGCGAGGCCATGTACGCCGCAAAGGGGGCGGCGCTCCCGGTCGGCCGCGTGGGGCAACCGGAGGATATCGCCCAGGCCTGTCTCCACCTGATGACCAACCGTTATTGCACGGGACAGGTCATGGTGGTCGATGGAGGCGGCGTGCTGGTGTGAGGACGCTCGCCCTCGACGACGGACGACGGCCTGTCACGCACGCGGCAGGCCGCAATGCCGCTCACAAGCTGAAGTCGTAGTCGATCGAGAGCGGCGCATGGTCCGAGAAGCGCTGCTCGAGGTAGATGTGCTCCTTGCGCGCCAGCGCGGCGACGCCGGGCGTGGCGAGGTGGTAGTCCAGGCGCCAGCCCACGTTCTTCGCCCAGGCCTGGCCGCGGTTGCTCCACCACGTGTACTGCTCCTCCTTGTCGTTCAGGCTGCGGAAGACGTCGACCAGGCCGCCGTCGGTCAGCAGCTTCGTCATCCACTCGCGCTCCTCGGGCAGGAAGCCGGAGTTCTTCTGGTTGCTCTTCCAGTTCTTGAGGTCGATGTTCTTGTGCGCGATGTTGATGTCGCCTACCAGGATGAACTCGCGCTGGCCCTTGAGCGCCATCAGGTGCGGGTAGATCAGGTCGAGGAAGCGGAACTTGGCGGCCTGGCGCTCCTCGCCGGACGAGCCGCTGGGGAAGTAGCAGCTGATGACGCTGAGCTTGTCGAAGGGGTGCTTCAGCCCCTCGGACGGCTTGTCGAAGCGAAACTCGACGTAGCGGCCCTCGGCGTCGAACTCGGCGTTGCCGAAGCCGGTGACGACCTCGGTGGGCGCGACGCGGCTGTACAGCCCCACGCCGGAGTAGCCCTTCTTGACTGCGTAGTGGAAGCGGCCGGCCATGCCGTCGAGGGTGTCGAAGGTCTCGTGCACGTGCTCGTGCTGCGCCTTGACCTCCTGCACGCCCATACAATCGGCCTTCATGGACTCCGCCCATGCAAGGAAGCCCTTGTTGTGGGCCGAACGGATCCCGTTCAGGTTCAACGTCACCAGGCGAAATCCCAAGGTAATCACTCCATGACAGCACCCACCAACGACCTGCTCGCGCAGGAATTCGTCCAGTTCTCGGTGGAGGCCGGTGTTCTTCGGTTCGGTGATTTCAAGACGAAGGCGGGACGGCAGTCGCCCTACTTCTTCAACACCGGGTTCTTCGACGACGGCATGAAGCTCATGCGTCTGGGCGAATTCTATGCACGCCGGCTGCTCGCCTCGGGCGTCGAGTTCGACATGCTGTTCGGCCCGGCCTACAAGGGCATCACGTTGGCGGCCGCCGTGGCCATCGGGCTCGCCAAGCACGGCAAGAACGTCACCTATGCGTACAACCGCAAGGAAGCCAAGGATCACGGCGAGGGCGGTACGCTGGTCGGTGCGCCGGTCAAGGGCCGGGTGATGATCATCGACGACGTCATCACCGACGGCGCCTCCAAGCGCGAGGCCGCCGACATGATCCGCGCCGTCGGCGCCGAGCCCGTGGGCGTGGCCATCACGATGGATCGCCAGGAGCGCGCTCGCGACGAGGGCGCGGACCGCCGCTCGGGCGTGCAGTACGTGGAGCAGACGCTGGGACTGAAGGTGGTCGCCGTCGCCACCCTGGCGGACCTGATGCAGCTGCTCGCCACCACCGGCGACCCCGCCCTGGCCGCCAGCAAGGACGCGGTCGCGGCCTACCGTGCCCGCTACGGCATCGACGCCTGAGAGGTTCTCGCCATGACACATCGCCCCGTTCACCCGCCTCGCGCCCTCCGGATGGCGACGGCGGCGGTGCTGCTGCTGGCCGCGGCCGGCGTGCAGGCCATGACCGTCAGCTACCAGTGCACTGGCCGGCGGCTGCTCACGGCCGAACTGAACCCGCGCAAGGGCCAGCTGCACTTCGAGGGGCATGACTGGACCGTGCTGCGCGTACCCGACAAGAACATGGCGCGCTACGTCAGCAAGAAGGACGACATCGAGGTCGTCACGAAGGACCGCGCGATGACCTTCACCCACGGCAGCGAGACGCTGCAATGCCTCCTGTACTCCGATGCGCTGCCGGGCGACGCGCCGCGCACGCTGCCCACGAACTGACATGAGCACCAACGATCCGTCCGCCGGCGAGACCATCCTGCGCGAGGCCCGCATGTCCTGGTGGGCACTGTGGCCGCGCATCGTGCTGGGGCTCGCGGGCCTGGCGCTCGTCGGCTGGGGCCTGCTGCGGCAGGATCACCTGGGCTACGGCGTCGCCGGCTTCGGCGCGCTGGCCTTCCTGTGGTTCGTGGGCGGCGCCCTGCTGCGCCGAAGCGCGATGAGCGTCAAGCTGACCAACCGCTACGTCGTCCTGCAGCGCGGCCTCGTGAGCCGCCACACGTCCACGGTGATGCTCAATCGCGTCGAGAGCCTCGACGTCGACCAGAGCCTGTGGCAGCGCATGACCGGCTACGGCACGCTGACGATCCGCGGCACCGGCAGCGAGGACCTGCGCCTGGCGGGCCTGTCCGACCCGGTGGGCTTCCAGACCGCGGCGCGCCAGGCGATCCACGCGGCGGCGGGCAGCGCGAATTTCTAGCGCATCACGGCCAGGGCACCCGGGCCGGCCATGCCGCGCGAGGCGACGGCGGGTCGCAGGATGCACGTGGTGCTCGCTCCGGCGCACGACGCTCAGGCCGCGAACGCGGTGGAATGATCGAGGTCGTCGAGCAGGCCCGGATGTGCGCCGGGCGCCCAGCCCAGGCGCTCGCGCGTCAGGGCGCTCGACGCCGGGTTGTCCATGCCGACGAAATGCCCCATCGGACCGAAGTGCGCGACGGCCTCGGCCTGGGACAGCGACTTCGCCGGGATGCCCAGTCCGCGGCCGATGGACTCCGCGATCGCCTTGAGCGTGACGCCTTCCTCCTCGACCGCGTGGTAGCGCGCGCCCGCTGCGCCCTTCTCGAGCGCGATCCGGTACAGCGACGCCGTGGCCTGGCGGTGCACCGCCGACCAACGGTTCTGGCCGTCGCCGACATAGCCGGACACGCCTTTCTCCTTCGCGATCATGATCAGGTAGCTGACCAGGCCCGCGCGGTCGCGGTCGTGCACCTGCGGCAGGCGGATCGTCATCGCCCGGATGCCGCGCCCGGCCTGCGCCGCAGCCAGCGGCTCGGAGACGCGCGGCGTCGCCTGGTTGAGCGGGTCATCCTCCGTGCTCGCGCGACCCGGCACGCCGGGGATGCCGGCCGTGACGACCAGCGGCCTGCCGCTGCCGGCGAGCACGTCGCCGATCGCCTCGATGGCGCGGCGGTCGACCTCGCAGTTCGCGGCGAACTTCGAGAAGTCATGGATGAAGCCGGCGTGGATGACGCCGTCGGCGTGCTCGGCGCCGCGGCGCAGGCTGGCCAGGTCTTCCAGCGTGCCACGGTGCACGTCCACGCCTTGCGCGCGCAACGCGTCCGCGCCCGTGTCCGAGCGCGCGAGCCCCAGGACCTGGTGGCCGCCGCGCAGCAGCTCGGAAACGATGACGCTGCCGATGAATCCGGTCGCGCCGGTGACGAAGACTCGCATGGGTTTTCTCCTTGACGGTGTCAGGCATGCCGGAAGTCGGCACCTCCGGGGTCAGGTCTTGAATGTCGCGGGGTCAGGTCTTGAACGTTGCGGGGTCAGGTCTTGAATCGTGCAGTGCACGATTCAAGACCTGACCCCGGGTCGTGACCCCGGGTCGTGACCCCGGGTCGTGACCCCGGCTCGGCGAACCCCTGGCTCAGCGGCCGAGTCGTGATGTCGCCGGCTCGGGAACCGTTCATTGATGAAGGCACTGTAGGCGGCCGGATCGATACAATCAATGCTTCTCAGTCCGGAAAATCTTCGCGAGCGTCCGAAATGGCCATGGATCCGCTGTCCGATGTCCTGTCGCTGCTGAAGCCGCGCAGCTTCATGTCGGGCGGAATCGACTACGGCCCGGACTGGGCCCTGCGCTTCGGGCCGCACGACGGCATCAAGTACCAGGCGATGCTGTCGGGCAGCTGCTGGCTGCAGGTCGAGGGCCTCGAGCCCGTCCGGGTGGAGGCGGGCGACTGCTACCTGCTGCCGCGCGGCCTGCCGTTCCGCCTGGCGAGCGACCTGTCGCTGCCGCCGATGGATGCCCACGAGCTGCTGAAGCTGCCGCTCAACGGCGGCATGCGCACCATGAACGGCGGCGGGCAATGCGTGGCGCTCGGCGGCCACTTTGCCTTCGAGGGCCGGCACGCGCCCATGTTGCTGGGCATGCTGCCGCCCGTCGTGCACCTGCGCTCCGAAGCCGACAAGGCCGCGATGCGCTGGTCCATCGAGCGGCTGATGCGTGAGATCCGGGATCCGCAACCCGGCGGATTCCTGATCGCGCAGCAGCTCGCGCACCTGCTGCTGGTGCAGGCGTTGCGGCTGCACCTGAACGACGGCGCCGCGGGCGGCGTGGGCTGGCTGTTCGCATTGGCCGACCGGCAGATGAGCGCCGCGATGAGCGCGATGCACGCGCAGCCCGGCAGGCGCTGGACGATCGCCGAATTGGCGAAGGAGGCCGCGATGTCGCGCTCCACCTTCGCGCTGAAGTTCAGGCGCACGGTCGGCGCATCGCCGATGGACTACCTCACGCGCTGGCGCATGTTGCTGGCTGCCGATCGCCTGGGCGTGGGCGGCGAGACGATCGCGACGCTCGCGCCCGCGCTCGGCTACGAGTCGGAGAGCGCGTTCAGCACCGCGTTCAAGCGCGTGATGGGCTGCGCGCCGCGGCACTATGGCCGCGGGCTGGACGCCGCACCGGCGCCCACCTGACGCCTCAGGCGCCCAGCTTCTTCTTCAGCATCTCGTTGACCTGCGCGGGATTGGCCTTGCCCTTGCTCGCCTTCATCGCCTGGCCCACCAGCGCCTGGAACGCCTTCTCCTTGCCGGCCTTGAACTCGTCCACCGACTTCTGGTTGGCGGCAAGCACCTCGTCGAGGATGGCTTCGAGGGCGCCGGCGTCGTTCATCTGCTTGAGGCCCAGGGTGTCGATCACGGTGTCGACGTCGCCTGCCGTGCCCTTCTCGCGCGCCCACAGCGCGTCGAACACCTGCCTGGCGGCATTGTTGGAGATGGTGCCGTCCTGGATGCGCCTGATCAGCGCGGCCAGCAGCGGCGCGTCGACGGGGCTCTGCTCGATCGACAGCGCCTCGCTGTTCAGGCGGCGCGAGATCTCGCCCATCGTCCAGTTCGCGACGAGCTTGGCCGGCGCGCCGGCGTCGCGCGCACTCTCGTAGAAGCGTGCGGTGGCCAGCGACTGCGTCATCATCGCGGCGTCGTACTCGGGCAGGCCGTCGGTCGTGACGAAGCGGTCCGCCATCGCGCGCGGCAGCTCGGGCATCTGCGCGCGGACCTGGTCGACCCAGTCGCGCGAGATCACCAGCGGCGGCAGGTCGGGGTCGGGGAAGTAGCGATAGTCCTGCGCGTCTTCCTTGGTGCGCATCATGCGCGTCTCGCCCGAGTCGGGGTCGAACAGCACGGTGGCCTGCACGATGGCGCGGCCGTCCTCGAGCTCGTCGATCTGCCAGTTGATCTCGTAGTCGATCGCCTGCTGCAGGTGGCGGAAGCTGTTGAGGTTCTTGATCTCGCGGCGCGTTCCGAACGGCGCGCCGGGGCGGCGCACGGACACGTTCGCGTCGCAGCGGAACGAGCCTTCCTGCATGTTGCCGTCGCAGATGCCCAGCCACATCACGAGCGCGTGCAGCGCCTTCGCGTAGTCGACGGCCTCGGTGGACGAGCGCAGGTCGGGCTCGGTCACGATCTCCAGCAGCGGCGTGCCGGCGCGGTTCAGGTCGATGCCCGACATGGAGGCCAAGCCCTCGTGCACCGACTTGCCGGCGTCCTCCTCGAGGTGGGCGCGCGTCAGCCGCAGCGTGCGCAGCTCGCCGTCGTGCATGAACGGGACGGTGCCGCCCTGCACGACGGGAATCTCGTACTGGCTGATCTGGTAGCCCTTGGGCAGGTCGGGATAGAAGTAGTTCTTGCGCGCGAAGATCGACAACGGCGCGACCGTGGCGTTCACCGCGAGGCCGAGGCGGATCGCGCGTTCGACCGCGCCGCGGTTCAGGACGGGCAGGGTGCCGGGCAACGCGAGGTCCACCGCCGAGGCTTGCGTGTTGGGCTCGGCGCCGAACCGGGTGGACGCGCCGGAGAAGATCTTGCTGACCGTCGACAGTTGCGTGTGGGTCTCGAAGCCGATCACGACTTCATAGCCGCGAATGAGGGTGCTCATGATGGAACGCTGTCCTTGGAAACGGTGGCCGCGGTCGCGGGATCGCGGTCGATGGAAACGAGGTCTTGCCCGGTGCGGCTGCTCGCGATCGCGAGCGCCTGGGCGGCCGCTCGCGCGCTCGCGACCGCGTCGCGCGCACGCGTGACGTACGGGGGCGCGAGCTCGACGCCGATCGCGTGGCGACCGAGCGCCAGCGCCGCGGCCAGCGTGGTGCCTGAACCCGCGAAGGGGTCGAGCACGGTGTCGCCGGGGTCGGTGAACAGTTCGATGAACCAGCGCGGGAGCGCCTGCGGAAACGCCGCGCTGTGGCCCTTGTTGCCGCACTCGGTGGCCAGGTGCAGCACGTTGGTGGGGTAGGCGCGGTCGCGCCCCTGCCAGTTGGCGATGTTCTTGCCGAACGCGTTGTCCTGGTTCATCTTGAAGCGCTTCTCGCGCGTGAAGTGCAGGCAGCGCTCCCAGGCGTCGCGGAAGCGGTTGGGCCACTTGCCGGGAAAGCAGTTGCGCTTGTGCCAGACGTACTCCTCCGTCCACAGCCAGCCCTGCCGGCGCAACGCGATGATCAGCTCCAGGACGTAGGTGTGGCGTTCGCCGTCGACCACCTTCTCCTTGATGTTGACCACCAGCGAGCCGCCCGGCTTGAGCACGCGGCGCATCTGCTCGGCGCGCGGCAGGAACCAGGCGACGTAGTCGTCCGCCGTGACGCCGCCGTAGGTGGAGGCGCGCTGGTCGGCATACGGCGGCGACGTGACGATGAGGTCGACGCGTTCGGCCGGCATCGAGCGCAGCACGTCGAGACAGTCGCCCGCGACCACGCCGCCGCGCGCCGGCACATGCGAGGCGAAAGAGGCCGTCACTTGGCGATGGCTCCCGTCGTGAGAACCGGCCAGGCGCCCGGCAAGCGAGGGCCGCAGCCGGGTCGAACCGAGCTCGCCCGCGGCGAGCAGCGACCGTCAGCGAGCGTGGGGGCCGTCATTTCGGACGCTGGAGGTGGAAGTCGGTGGCCTGCTGCAGCGCGTGCGCGGCGTGCAGCAGCGCGCCTTCCGCGAAGTAGTTGCCCAGCAGCTGCAGGCCCACCGGCATGCCGCCGTCGCCCAGGCCGGCCGGCACGCTCATGCCCGGCAGGCCCGCGAGCGAACCGGGCAGCGTGAAGATGTCGGCGAGGTAGGCCTTGACCGGATCGTCGCCCTGCTCGCCGAGCTTCCACGCCACCGTCGGCGCCACCGGCCCGGCGATCAGGTCGCATTGCTGGAAGCAGGCCTGGAAGTCGTCGGCGATCATGCGGCGGATCTTCTGCGCCTGCAGGTAGTACGCGTCGTAGTAGCCGTGCGAGAGCACATAGGCGCCGATCATGATGCGGCGCTTGACCTCGGGGCCGAAGCCCTCGGAGCGCGACTTCTTGTACATGTCGAGCAGGTCGTCGTACTTCGCGGCGCGATGCCCGTAGCGCACGCCGTCGAAGCGGCTCAGGTTCGAGCTCGCCTCGGCCGGCGCGATGATGTAGTACACCGGGATCGACAGCTCGGTGCGGGGCAGCGAGACGTCCACCAGCGTGGCGCCCAGCTTCTCCATCTGCGCGAGCGCCTCGCGCACGCGGCCGCCCACGTCGGCGGCGAGCGCGGCGGGGAAGAACTCCTTCGGCAGCCCGATGCGCAGGCCCTCGAGCGGCCGGGACGCCGACGCGCCGGGGCGCGCCTGCAGCATCTGCGCGTGGAAGTCCTGCGGCGGCCTCTGCACGCTGGTGGCGTCGCGCTCGTCGAAGCCGCTCATGGCAGACAGCATCAGCGCGCAATCCTCGGCCGAGTGCGCGATCGTTCCCGCCTGGTCGAGGCTGGACGCGAACGCGATCATGCCGAAGCGCGAGCACACGCCGTACGTCGGCTTGATGCCGGTGGTGCCGGTGAAGCTGGCCGGTTGGCGGATCGAGCCGCCGGTGTCGGTGCCGGTGGCCGCCGGTACCAGGCGCGCGGCGACCGCCGCGGCGGTACCGCCCGACGAGCCGCCCGGCACGCGCGCCGCGTCCCACGGGTTCGTGACCACGCCGTACGCGGAGTTCTCGTTGGCCGAGCCCATCGCGAACTCGTCGCAATTGAGCTTGCCCAGAGACACCGCGCCCGCCGCCTTCAGGCGCGCGACGACCGTCGCGTCGAACGGGCTGCGGTAGCCCTGCAGCATCTTCGAGCCGGCGGTGGTGGGCGACTCGGTCGTGACGAAGATGTCCTTGTGCGCGATGGGCATGCCCAGCAGCGGGTGGTCGCTGCCCTCGACGCCCGCGCCGCGCTTCGCGTCGGCGGCCTTCGCGGACGCGAGCGCGGCGTCCTCGTCGACGACCAGGAAGGCCCCGTGCGCGTCGGCCTTGGCGCGCGCCAGGAAGGCCTGCGTCGCCTCGACGCTGGAGACGGATTTCGCGGCCAGCGCGCGGCCGAGCTCGGCCACGCCCATGTCATGCAATTGCCTGGTGCTCATGCGAGATCCCCGTCCCACTTTCCGGCGCTGCCGCTGACCGGCGCCGCATGAAGTTCAAGGGAGCGACGGATCCGGCTCCGCCGGGCCGTACGCGGACGGCCCCCTCGGGGGGCAGCGAGCGCTAGCGAGCGTGGGGGCGTCATCCGTTGTCCGGCGCTGCCGCTGACCGGCGCCGCATGAAGTTCAAGGGAGCGACGGATCCGGCTCTGCCGGGCCGACAGCGAGCGTGGGGGCGTCATCCGTTGTCCGGCGCTGCCGCTGACCGGCGCCGCATGAAGTTCAAGGGAGCGACGGATCCGGCTCCGCCGGGCCGTACGCGGACGGCCCCCTCGGGGGGCAGCGAGCGCTAGCGAGCGTGGGGGCTTCATTCAATCACCTTGGGCACCAGGAACAGGCCGTCCTCGGCCGCGGGCGCGTTGGCCATGTTGGCCTCGCGATTGTTGGTTTCGGTAACGGCATCGGGCCGCAGGCGCAGCTCGACGTCGCCGATGGCCGAGAGCGGCGTGTGCAGCGGCTCGAGACCGGAGGTGTCGACCGCACTCATCTGCTCGACGATCTTGAAGAACTCGTTCAACTGGGTCTGCATCGCAGGCCCCTCGGCGGGCGACAGCTCGAGCCGCGCGAGATGCGCGATGCGGCTGACGTCTTCGGGAGTCAAGGGCATGGGGAAATCCGGGCTGGGGGTCGACGTTCCGCGAACCCCGGTCCGGGGGAGCCGGGCGGGGGCCGACCTAAAAAGTTACGACCTGAGTACAGGCTCATCAGGTGCGCTTGCGGTATTATCCTCGGTTAATTCGAGGCATCGTGCACGAGCTGATTCATGACCTGAATCCAGCGCCGCCGGGCGCCCGGACCCACCCAATTCATGCGCCTTGCGGCGCCACGAGCGAGACGCACATCCAGGTTCGGAATCCCGCGGCCCGGGCCCTCGGGCCCCGCCCCCGGTTCCGGAGTCATACCCATCCAGATGGCCTGATATCGACCCCGCGACGACCCCCGCAAGCCGCCGACCCCAACGCCACCCCTGCCCGCCAATGTTCTCTTCGCTGCGCCGCTATTTCTCCACCGATCTCGCGATCGACCTCGGGACCGCCAACACGCTGATCTACGTGCGCGGCAAGGGCATCGTCCTGGACGAGCCGTCGGTGGTCTCGATCCGGCACGAGGGCGGCCCGCACGGCAAGAAGATCATCCAGGCCGTGGGCAAGGAAGCCAAGGCGATGCTGGGCAAGGTGCCCGGCAACATCGAGGCCATCCGCCCGATGAAGGACGGCGTCATCGCCGACTTCGTGGTCACCG
>JAEKKH010000182.1 GCA_019510465.1 Burkholderiales bacterium | reverse complement strand
GCGGCCTGGGCGGCCGTCGTCGGCCAGGTCTTCGCGGCCTCGGCCGGCGTGAGGATCCAGACCTCGCGCACGGCGCCCTGCACGTCGACGGTGTAGTCGACCGAGGCCTTCAGCCCGTTCAACTGGCTCGACATCACCAGCAGGTTGTTCGTGCCGTGGATGCGATAGCTGGGCGCCATCTGCGTGTTGACGCCGTTCAGCGTGATCGCGGGCGGCGCGAAGAAGACGATGTTGCCGCGCAGGGCATTCCTGGGGAAGCTGCGCTGCAGCGCCTGGCCGTCGGCGGCCATGGACTGCGCCGACACCGCGGCCGGCGCCAGCGCGGCGAGCGTGGCCGCGACGGCCAGGGAGAACGGGACACAGCGGTTCATGGTGGTGATCCAGGGGCTGCGAATGAAAAGGCCCGAGGCATGCCCGGGCCCGCTGGACGCGCGGACCTCGCGGTCCGGCGCAGTCGGCATTCTAAGGGAGCCGCCGTCGGGCGCGGTTCAGAACCCGGCCTTCTGCATCACGAACAGCAGGATCAGCGCGCCGACCACCGACAGGATCAGCCCGGCCGGGTGCACGATGGCGCCGTCCGCCGGCTTGCTGAAGAGGCGCGCGATGAAGCCGCCGATGAACGAACCGGCGATGCCGACGATGCCGGTCATCAACAGGCCCATGCCCTGCGCGCCCGGCATGATCCAGCGCGCGATGGCGCCGACCACGATGCCGACGATCAACATCCACAACAAATGAAACATTTTCGTGCCCTCCCGGTGAGGCGCCCGCCGTCGACGGGCTTTGCCTGCGGAGGACTCTAGTCCGACCTGCTCGGCCGCGGAGTCGGGCTAATCCCGATCGGTCGCTCAGCCTGCCGCAAGCCTGCGCAGCGCCGCCGGGCTCATCTTCGCGAAGCTCCAGGCCTGGCGCAGCACGGTGGGCGACGCGGCCTCCTCGGGCACCAGCAGCAGGCGCGCCTGGCGCACGCGCTCGCCGAGCGAGGTGCTGCCGGTGAGCACCGTGAACGGCACGGCCAGCACCAGCGGCAGGCCGACGGGCATCATCCACAGCAGCGCCGACGAGCCGGTCAGGCTCAGGGCGGCGCCGATGGCCGCGACGATCACGCTGACCGGCGCGAAGCGCTGCGCGGCCTCGCTCCAGCGCACGTCGTTGGCTTCGCGCGGGGGCGACTTCCACTCCAGCTTCCAGCCCGTCATCGCGCCGACGACGAACAGCGTGTGCGCCACCATGCGCAGCGGCGCCAGCAGCATGGCCAGCGTGGCCTCGAGCAACGCGCTCGCCACCAGCTTCGCGCCGCCGCCGAAGCGGCCGGTCTCGCGGCGCATGAACACGGCCGCGACTCCCAGCAGGCGCGGCAGCACCAGCATCGTCAGCGTGCCGGCCCACAGGCCCGGGATGCCGATCGCCAGCCCGCCTTCCGGCGTGAACAGCACGTTGCCGCCCATCAGCCACAGCAGCGCGCCCAGCACCACGTACAGCAGCCACAGCGGCGCCGAGACGTAGGCCATCGCACCCGTGGCCAGCATGCCGCGGTGCACCGCGTGCAGGCCCGGCTCGGCGATCAGGCGGGCGTTCTGCAGGTTGCCCTGGCACCAGCGGCGGTCGCGCTGCAGCTCGGCCAGCAGATGCGGCGGCTGCTGTTCGTAGCTGCCGACCAGGTCGCCCACCAGCCACACGTGGTAGCCGGCGCGGCGCATCAGCGCGGCCTCGACGAAGTCGTGCGACAGGATGTGCCCCGAGAACGCGCCCCGGCCGGCCAGCGGCGCCAGGCCGCAGTGCGCCATGAACGGCTTGACGCGGATGATCGCGTTGTGGCCGAAGTAGTGCGCCTCGCCCAGCTGCCAGTACTGCATCCCGGTGGTGAACAGGGCGCCGGTCACGCGGGCCGCGAACTGCTGCGCGCGGGCGTGCAGCGTGGCGTGGCCCACGGCCTGCGGCGCGGTCTGCAGGATGCCGGCGGTCGGGTGCTTCTCCATCAGGCGCACCAGCGTCTGCAGGCAGTCGCCGCTCATGACGCTGTCGGCGTCCATCACGACCATGTACTTGTAGTTGGCGCCCCAGCGGCGGCAGAAGTCGGCGACGTTGCCGGCCTTCTTCTTCGTGCGGACGCGGCGCACGCGGTAGTGGACGTTGCCGCGGCCGGCCAGCGCGTCACGCAGGTCGGCCCAGGCCGCGCGCTCCTCGGCGATGACGGCCTCGTCCTTGCTGTCGGACAGCACGAAGATGTCGAACGCGTGCAGCGCGCCGCTGCGCTCGAGCGAGGCGGCGGTGGCGCGCAGGCCGGCGAACACGGTGGCGACGTCCTCGTGGCAGATCGGCATGATCAGCGCCGTACGGCCATCGGCGGGCAACGGCGCGTCGCCGGCGTCGGCCGCGGAGATCGTGTGCCTGTCGCCCTTGAGCAGCACCCAGAAGCCCATCAGCGCGGTGAAGCAGCCGGCGGCCACCCAGGCGAACAGCAGCGCGAACAGGCCGATCTGCGCGCCCTGCAGGATCGGGTGCTGCAGCTCGCGCTGGCCGCTGGCCAGCACCATCGCCGCGAACGCGGTGGCCACCAGGATCAGCGCGATCAGCACGCGGCGGCGCGTGCGAACGGCCTGTTCCCACGCCAGCGGCCTGGCCGCGAGCGCGGCCGCTTCGGACGTGGGCTCGTACGCGGCGCGTCCGAGCATGCCGTTCCAGAAGCCGCTCCATGCGCGCGGCAGCATGGGGCTGCGCACGATGGCGGGCATGGTGGAGGAACGGGGCGAGGTCTTCATCGGGGAGGTATGACGTGAGTCCATGTTTCGCTCAGGATGTCCTTGCCGTGCTGGAGGAACGCGCGCAGCTCGACGGGCTCGTCGGCCTTGCGTTGCTTGAATCGGAGCGCCAGGCGCCAGGTGCCGTTGGCGTCGTTGCGATAGACGTTGGTCGACACGACGTCGACGTTGGCGACGCCGGTGACGACCGCCTCGACCTTGGCGTCGGCCGGCAGTGCGGCCAGCGACGGGCCGGCGAAGTCGACGATGACCTGCTCCTCGCCCTTGGCCAGCGTGGCGAAGCTGCGGCCCACGCGCGACTGCGTGACCCATGCGCCGGGCGGATGCTGCTCGGCGTCGCCCTGCCAGCGCATGCGGTAGGCGAGGTCCAGCGGCGCGCCGGGCGCCGGCAGCGCGGCCGGCACCCAGTACGCGACGATGTTGTCGTTGGTCTCGTCGACGGTGTTGAGCTGGACGAGCTCGACACGGCCCGGGCCCCAGTCGCCCACCGGCGTGATCCAGGCGCTCGGGCGCAGCTCGTAGCGCGCCTCGTCGTCCTCGTAGCTCGTGTAGGCGCGGTCGCGCTGCATCAGGCCGAAACCCTTTATCGACGAGGGCGCCGAGAACGAGGTGACGAGCACGTGCTTCGGGTTGCTCAGCGGGCGCCACAGCCATTCGCCGGTGCCCGTGTGCACCATCAGGCCGTCGGAGTCGTGCACCTCGGGGCGGAAGTCGCCCGGCTGCGGCTGGTTCTCGCCGGAGAAGAACATGCTGGTCAGCGGCGCGATGCCCAGGGTCTTCACGTCCTTGCGCAGGTACAGGCGCGCCTGCACGTCGACGACGGTGTCCTGGCCGGGCGTGACGACGAAGCGGTAGGCGCCCGTGACGCTCCTGGAGTCGAGCAGCGCGGTGATCGTCAGCGAGGTGGCGTCGGCCGCCGGCTTCTCGAGCCAGAACTCGGTGAAGCGCGGGAACTCCTCGGCGCCGGCGCCCACGGTGTCGACGGCCAGGCCGCGCGCCGACAGCCCGTAGCGCTGGTCCTTGCCGATCGCGCGGAAGTAGCTCGCCCCCTGGAAGACGATGACCTCGTCCTTGTGGTTCGCGTTGTTGATCGGGAAGTGCACGCGCAAGCCCGAGTAGCCCGACGCCAGCGCCCTCGACGGCGGCTTGTTGTGGCCATAGTCGAAGTTGGCGGTGTCGAACTTGATCTCGTGCGCGGCCCCGTTCGGCTCGACCTCGTGGATCTTCACCGTCTCCGTGTTGACGAAGCCCGGGTGGAAGAACTGCACCTCGAACGGCAGCTTCTGGTCGCGCCACAGCGAGTGGTCGGGACGGAAGCGGATGTCGCGGTACTGGTCGTAGGTCAGCGTGTCCGACGCGGCGGCCGGCGCGACGGGCCGGGGCACGACGACGAACGGCTTCGCGGCCAGCTGCCGCGCACGCGCGCCGACGTCGTCAAACAGCGCCGCGCAGGCCTGGGCGCTCGCGAGCGCCAGGGCGGCGCAGGCGAGGGCCGAACGAAGGACAACAGAGGGGAAAGGGCGCTTTCGACGTCCTGGAAGATGCATGTATTGACGAGCTGGTAAGCAAGGGGTCTGCTTCCCATTCGCAATGCACGTGCCAGCGAAAAAAATCCTTTTGAATCAAGGAGTTGCAACTGCCCGGCAGGGAAAGCTTGCGACGTCCTGTCCGAAATCGTCGAAAAGTGTCGGGCTGCGGCGACCGCTGCACTGCACAATGATGCAAGTCGTTGATCTACAAGGGATTTCACTTGTCGCTTATCAGCGACAGGCGCTGCTACTCGGCGACGGAGGCGTCGCCGCGGAAGAGCCCCGGCGTCAGGCCGTGCTTCTGCATCAGGCGGTAGAACTCGGTGCGGTTGCGGTCGGCCAGGCGCGCCGCGTCGGCCACGTTGCCGTCGGTGATCTTGAGCAGGCCGACCAGGTAGTCGCGCTCGAAGCGGGTGCGCGCCTCGGTGTAGCTCAGCACCTCCATGCTGGGCACGCGCAGCGCGCGCTGCACCAGTGCCAGGGGCACCAGCGGCGTCGTGGCCAGCGCCGTGACCTGCTCGACCACGTTGTGCAACTGGCGCACGTTGCCGGGCCAGGACGCGGTCGTCAGCGCCTTCATCGCGTCGGGCGCGAAGCCGTTGACCTTGCGGCCGTATTTGAGCGCCAGCCGCGACAGGAAGTGCGAGGCCAGCAGCGGGATGTCCTCGCGCCGCTCGGCCAGCGTGGGCAGCGACAGCGCGACCACGTTGAGCCGGTAGTACAGGTCCTTGCGGAAGCTGCCGTCGATGATCGCGAGGTCGAGGTCGCGGTGCGTGGCCGACAGGATCCGCACGTCCACCGGCACCGCATGGCTCGCGCCCACCGGCCGCACCATCCGCTCCTGCAGCACGCGCAGCAGCTTGACCTGCAGCGCGACGGGCATGTCGCCGATCTCGTCGAGGAACAGCGTGCCGCCGTTGGCCGCCTGGAACAGGCCGGGATGGTTGGCCACGGCGCCCGTGAAGGCGCCCTTGACGTGGCCGAACAGCTCGGACTCGAGCAGGTTCTCGGGGATCGCGCCACAGTTGACGGCCACGAACGGCGCCGTGGCGCGCGGGCTGGCGCGGTGGATGGCGCGCGCCACCAGCTCCTTGCCGCTGCCGCTCTCGCCGCGGATCAGCACGCTGGCGTCGGACGCGGCGACGAGCTTGGCCTCGGCCAGCACCTCGGCCATGCGCGTGGAGCGGCTGACGATCTCGGCGCGCCAGGCCTCCACCTCGCCGCCGTCGGCCGTGTTGTCGGCGGCGCCCTCCATGGCCAGCGCGTTGGCGATGACGTCCAGCAGCGCCTTGCCGTCGAATGGCTTGGTGAGGTAGGTGAACACGCCGCGCGAGGTGGCCTCGACGGCGTCGGGGATCGTGCCGTGCGCGGTCAGCAGGATCACGGGCAGCGACGGGTGCTGCACGCGGATCGCGTCGAACAGCGCGAGGCCGTCCTTGCCCGGCAGCTGCACGTCGCTGAGCACCAGCTGCGGCCGCTCCATCGCGATCTTGACCAGTGCCGCCTCGGCCGATTCCGCCGCGGTGACGCGGTAGCCCGCGCCGGACAGCCGCATCGACAGCAGCTTCAACAGGTCGGGGTCGTCGTCGACGACCAGGATGTGGGCTCCGGTGCTCATCGGTATCCTTCGTCCTGCGGACTGCGGTGTGCGCCCTTCGGGCGGCCGTGCGAGCGCATCCTCGCAGCTTACGGCTTGGGCGCCGAGGCCGCCGGCGCCTGGCGCGTGTTGAGACTGCGCTCGATGGCCTTGAGCGCCTCGAGCTTGGCATTGGCGTCGTCGAGCTTGCGCTGGTTGTCGCGCTGGGCGTCGCGCAGCTGCTGGGCGCCGCGCTCGACCGCGTCCTCGGCGCGCTTCTGCTCGCCCAGGCGATAGGCGAGCAGCCGGGCCAGCGCCCGCCACGGGTCGGCCTGCGGCGTGTTGTTGCGCAGCACCTGGTCCAGCAGCGCCTGCGCGCGTCCGAGGTCGCCCTGCACGTGCGTCATGCTCAACGCCAGCGCCTGGTCCATCTGCTGCTCGATCGTCGCGCCCTCGGGGTTGCGCGTGGCCTCGGCGGTGAGGTCGGCGGTGTTGAGCGCGCTGAAGCGATCCTCGGTGGCGAGCAGGTGGCGGGCGGCCAGGTCGCGCGCCTCGAGCGGCGGCTCGCACTTGACCGGCGGGGCCACGACCACCGGCGGCGGCGGTGGCGGCGGCGGCGCCTTCGGCACGGCGCAGCCGGCCAGGCCCAGCACGGCGGTGGCGGCGGCCAGGCCGGCGAGCGCGCGGGCGTGCTGGGAGAGGCGTTCAGTCTTTCGCATGGGGAAGCTCGATTCGGAAATGGGCACCGGGCCCGTCGGACAACAGGTCGACGCGGCCGCCGTGCGCCTGCACGTATTCGCGCACGATGGACAACCCGATGCCGGTGCCGCGCACCGCGCCCTCGGGTTGCACTTCGCCGCGGAAGAACGGCTCGAAGATGCGTTCGCGGTCGGCCGGCGCGACGCCGGGGCCCTGGTCGCGCAGGTCGATGCGCACCGTTCCGGGCGACGACGACAGCGTGATGGTCAAGGTCCCGTTGACGGGGCTGAAGCGTATCGAATTGGACAACAAGTTGCCGAACGCCGCCGACAGCTTGTCGGCGTCCACGGCCAGCAATGGGGCGTCCCCTTCGATGCGGACCTCGAGATGGCGCGCCTGCCACTGCAGCCGCTGCTCCTCGACGAGCGCGTGCAGCAGCTGGCGCAGGTCGGTGTCGCTGCGGCTGAGCCGGCGCGCCTCGAAGGCGGCGGCGTTGAAGCGCAGCAGCGCCTCGATCTGGCCCTGCAGGGTCGCGGTGTTCTGGCCGAGGATGCGCGCGATCTCGCGCTGGTCGGCGGTCAGCGGCCCGGCCACGCCGTCCTCCAGCAACGCGACGCCCTCGCGCAGCGCGGCCAGCGGCGTCTTCAGCTCGTGCGAGGTGTAGCGCAGGAAGCGCGCCTTGTCCTCGTCGAGTTCCTTGAGCCGCAGGCGCAGCCACTCGAGCCGGCGGCCGAGCGAGCGCATGTCGCTCGGGCCGCGGATGTCCACCGGGTGATCCATGCGGTTCTCCCCGAGCCCGGCGATCGCGCGCTCGAGCCGCTTGAGGGGGCGCGTCAGCCAGACGCCGAACGCCAGCGCCAGCAGGGCGGCCAGCCCGATGGCCCCCAGCACCTGCGTGCCCACCGACGCGCGCCCGGCCTCGAGCCGGGCCTGCAGCGCGGCGCTGCGATCGTCGTCGATGCGGCGCACTTCGGCGGCGATCTGGTCGTTGAGGCGGTCGAGGGTGCGAAAGCGCACCGACAGCGCGTCCTGGCGCAGCTGGATCGAGGCCTTGGGCCCGTCGAGCTGGTCCTTGATCGGCTCGATCTGCGCGAGCCATTGCGTGGCCAGCCCGGCCGGCAGGTCGTGGTTGCGCATCTCGCCCAGCAGGCGGGCCGCGTCGTCGGCCGCCTGCGTGAAGCCGCGCAGCAGCGACGGGTCGTCCAGCACGATGTACTGGCGCGCGCTGCGCTCCATCGCCACCCGCAGCTCGCCCAGCTGGCGCGCGTCGGCCGTCAGCAGCAGCGCGCTGGCGGTGGCCACGCGGCTCTGCGCCATCACGCGCTCGAGCGTGAACAGGCCGCCCAGCGACGCGGCGGCGAGCAGGCCTGCGATCAGCAGGAAGGCGGCGAGCAGGGTCTGCCGGAACGACAGGCGCAGGACGTTGGACAAGGGTGCAGGACGACGAGGCGAAGCGCGCATTGTCACGCGAGCGCGCCGCGCGTGGTGCGCGGGTCATTTCGCGCGGGGCTGCGCGCGCCGTCGCGTTGGCCTATCCTGTGGCGGGTCCTTCGCGGCCCCGGAGGGCCCTTCATGAGAATCCTGATCGTCGGCGCCGGGTCGACCGGCGGCTACTTCGGCGCGCGGCTGGTGCAGGCCGGACGCGACGTCACCTTCCTCGTGCGTCCCGCGCGCGCGGCCGCGCTGCGCGCGAACGGCCTGCGGGTGCTGAGCCCGCTGGGCGACTTCGGCGTCGCGCCGCGCGTGGTCGAGGCGGCCGCGCTCGAGGGGGCCTTCGACATCGTGCTGGTCGCCGTCAAGGCCTTCGGCCTGGCCGCCGCGATCGAGGACTTCGCGCCCGCGGTGGGGCCCGGCACGATGATCCTGCCCGTGCTCAACGGCATGAAGCACATCGACGACCTGCGCGCGCGCTTCGGCCCGGAGCGCGTGCTGGGCGGCGTGTGCCGCGTCTCCACGACGCTCGACGCGCAGGGCCGCATCGTGCACCTGGCGCCGCTGCACGAGCTGGTCTACGGCGAGCTGGACGGCCAGCGCACGGCGCGCATCGAGGCGCTGCATGCGTTCATGAGCGACGCCGGTTTCGACGCGCGCCTGAGCACGCGCATCGCGCAGGACCTGTGGGACAAGTGGATCCTGCTGGCCACCCTCGGCGGCATCTGCGCACTGGCGCGCGGCAACGTCGGCGAGATCGCGGCATCCGACGGCGGCGCCGACTTCGTGCGGGCGTTCCTGGCCGAGGCCGCGGCCGTCGCGGGCGCCGCCGGATTCGCGCCGCGGCCGCAGGTCGTCGACCACACGCTGGGCGTGCTCACCGCCGCGGGCTCCGCGCTCACGTCGTCCATGTACCGCGACCTGATGGCCGGCGAGCGCGTCGAGGCCGACCAGATCCTGGGCGACCTGCGAGCCCGCGCGCTGCGCGCGGGCGTGGCGGTGCCGCTGGTGTCTGCGGCCTGCGTCCAGCTCGACGTCCACCAGCACCGATTGCACCCGCGGCCGGCGCCGTTCGCGCTGGATGCGCCGGCGTGCATCCGGGGTGAACAGGCCCTAGACTCCCGGCCGAGTGCCGCGCCGCCTCCGGCGCCGACGTGAGTCCTTTGACGAGAGACCTCGCATGCATCCTGGCCGCCTGTCCCTGCGCACGAAGCTCCTTGCGTTCAATGTCGGGATGGTGGTGGTCACGCTGGCGGTGCTGCTGGGGCTGGATCTCGCGTTCGAGCGCGTGCGCATCAACGGGCCGCTGTACAAGGCGATCGACAGCGGCCAGGCCGTGGTCGCGGACATCCTGCCGCCGCCGCTGTTCATCGTGGAGAGCCACCTCGCGGCATTCGAGCTGGTCGACGCGCAGGCGCACGGCGACACCGCCCGCGTGGGTCTGCTCGAGGCGCTGCTGCACCAGCGCGAGCGCGAGTTCGAGACGCGCCGCGCCGAGTGGACGCGCGCGCTGCCGCCGGGCGCCATGAAGGACTCGCTGGTCGACGCGGCCTGCGCGCCGGCGGCCACGTACTTCCAGGTGGTCGAGCGCGACCTGCTGCCGGCGCTGCGTCGCAACGACGTCGCCTCCGCGCGCGAACTGCTGGCGCACACGCTGCAGCCGCTGTTCGCCGACCACCGCGACCGCATCCAGTTCGCCGTCGCCGCGGCGCAGCGCGAGAACGCCCAGCGCGAGGCGAGCGCCGCCGTCTTCGTCGAGCGCGTGCGCATCGTGATGCTGGCGTGCTGGATCGCGCTGGCGCTGGCCGCCTTCGTGATCGTGCGGCGCGTGCTGATGAAGCCGATCGTCGAGCGCGTGGCCGAGGTCGGCGAGGTCCTCGAGCGCATCGGCGCGGGCGACACCCGCACCCCGGTCGTCGCCGCCGGCGGCGACGAATTCGACCAGATCCTGCAGGCGATCGACCGCATGCGCGAGCGCCTGTCGAGCGCCGACGACACCATGCAAGCCCAGCGCCGCGACCTCGAGTCGGCGCTCGTCGAGGCGCAGTCGGCCACGCGCGCCAAGAGCGAGTTCCTGGCCAACATGAGCCATGAGATCCGCACGCCGATGAACGCCGTCCTTGGCATGACGGACCTCGCGCTGCGCACCGAGCTCACCGACCGGCAGCGCGGCTACCTCGTGCAGGCGCGCTCGGCGGCCGAGGCGCTGCTGCGGGTGATCGACGACATCCTCGACTTCTCCAGGATCGAGGCGGGCCGGCTGGTGCTCGAGTCGCGCGACTTCTCGCTCGACGAGGTGTTCGGCCGCCTCACCGCGCTGGTCGGCCTGAAGGCGCAGGAGAAGGGGCTGGAGCTGCTGCTCAAGACCTCGCCGGAGCTGCCGCCGGTGCTGGTGGGCGACCCGATGCGCCTGCTGCAGGTGCTGGTCAACCTGTGCAGCAACGCCGTCAAGTTCACCGAGAACGGCGAGATCGTCGTCGTCACCGTGCGCAGCGTCGCGAGCGAAGCGGACTCGGTGCTGCTGCGCTTCGACGTCAAGGACACCGGCATCGGCCTCGCGCCCGGGCAGGTCGAGGCCTTGTTCCGGCCGTTCTCGCAGGTCGACGCGTCGAGCACGCGCGCGCACGGCGGCGCCGGCCTGGGGCTGGCGATCTGCCGCAAGCTCGTCGGGCTGATGGGCGGCGAGATCGACGTCGACAGCAAGCCCGGCCGGGGCAGCGACTTCCGCTTCACCGCGCGCTTTCGCGTCGGCAGCCCCGCGCAGGCCGCGCGCTTGCCGCACGCCGGCGCACACCGCGACCTGCGGATCCTGGTGGTCGACGACAGCGCCAACTCGCGCGAGATCCTCGACGACCTGCTGCTGCTGCTCGGCTACGCGCCGGTGGTCGAGGCCAGCGGCGCCGCGGGGCTGGCGGAACTGCGTCGCGCGGCGGGCGTGGGCCGGCCGTACCAGCTGGTGCTGCTCGATTGGCGCATGCCGGGGCTGGACGGGTTCGACGTCGTTCGCATGTTGCGCGACGATCCTCCGCCGGGACCGGCGCCGGCCATCGTGCTGGTGACGGCCTATGGCGACGAGGCCATCGTGCGCGAAGCCGCCAGCCAGGGCCTCGCGGGCTGCCTGGCCAAGCCGGTCGGCGCCTCCACGCTGCTGGACGCGATCAACGGCGCCTGCGGCCCGCAGCGCGGCGGCCGCGCGCCCGCGCCGGCGCCGGCGCAGGCGCCGGAGGCGCTGCGCGGACGTCGCGTGCTGCTGGTGGAGGACAACGAGCTCAATCGCTTCGTCGCCACCGAGCTGCTGGGCGACGTCGCGGGCATGGACGTCGCGCTCGCCGGCAACGGCCACGAGGCGCTGGCGCAGCTGCGCGAGGCGCGCTTCGACCTGGTGCTGATGGACATCCAGATGCCGGGCATGGACGGCCTGCAGTGCACGCGCCTCATCCGCGCCGACGAGGCGTTCGCGCGGCTGCCCGTGATCGCGATGACCGCGCATGCGACGGCCGGCGACCGCGACAAGAGCATCGCGGCCGGCATGAACGACCATGTCGACAAGCCGTTCGAGCCGGCGCAGCTGTTCGAGGTGATGCTGCGCTGGCTGGCGCCGGCCGGGCCCGTCGCCGCGGCCGCGCCGGTGGCCCGAGAGGCGCCGGCGCCGGGGCCGGTCGTCGACTTCGAGCTGGGCCTGCGCCGCTGCCTGGGCCGGCCGGAGCTGTATCACAAGATCGTCGGGCGCTACCTTCGGCAGCGCGGGACTTCGGGCAACGAGATCCGCGCCGCACTCGACGCCGGCGAGCTGCAGGCCGGCGCGCGCCATGCGCACACGCTGGTGTCGACCGCGTCGATGCTGGGCGCGCCGGCGCTGGCGGCGCTCGCGCGCGAGCTGCACGACGCCGTCGACCTGGGACTGCCCGAACGCTGGCGGGCGCTGCTCGGACGCCTGGAGGCGCTGCAGGCCGAGATCGACGTCGAACTCGCCCGCCACATGCAGGACGTCGCGCCGCCCGAGCGCAGTGACGGATGACGCACGAAAACCGTGCGACGGGCGCCGGCTTCTGGCTAAACTGACCTGATGGCGAATTCGCGCGCTCCGGCGGGGCCTCCCTCGTATTCGACCGCTCACCTGGCGCGCCGGCTGGGCGTGTCGGTGCCGACGGTGCAGCGCTGGGTCGATCTCGGCCACCTGAAGGCGTGGAAGACGGTCGGCGGCCATCGCCGCATCGATGCCGGCAGCGCCGAGGAGTTCATCCGCGCCCAGACGCAGCAGCGGGGCGGCGCCGCGACGCAGGCCGCCGCCGAGGCGGTCGTGCCGTTCAGCGTGCTGGTCGTCGACGACAGCGCCGACGACCGCGACCTGTTGCAGGCGCTGGTGGAGATCGCCGTGCCGGGCGCGCGCATCACCTGCGCCGACAACGGCTTCGACGCGCTGATCGAGGTGGGCAAGGCGATGCCCGACCTGATCATCACCGACATCTCGATGCCTTACATCGACGGCGTCCAGATGATCCGCCACTTGTCGGCGCCGGGCCACGCCCGCACGCCGGCCATCGTGGCGGTGTCGTCGCACGGCCCCGCCCACATCGAGAAGCTGGGCGGCCTGCCGCCGGGCGTCACGCTGCTGTCCAAGCCGGTGGAGCCGGCCCGGTTCGTCGAGACGGTGAATTCGGCGCTGGACGGGGCCTGAGCCGCTGCTCGAGACGGGTGTCGAGGCGCGCGCCGTTGGCGCTGCGCTTCCTCCGGGGTGGCGGTCGCGTGGGCCCGGGCGGCCGGCGCGACGCGTTGTCGGACGGCGCCGACATGCGCGTGCGGGCGCTTCGGCGCTGCGCGGCGTGCGCTCGGGCCGCGAATCCGGCGCCTCGTCGCATCGGCCGCCTGGCCGCGGACGGCGGTCCCTAGAGTGCGGCCATCGCTGACTCCAGGACTGCCCGCCATGACCACCCTGACCGCCCCGCGCCGGCCCTTCGCCGAGATCGACGTCCCGCGCTGGCGCCTGTGGCCGGTGCTGCTCGCGGGCGCGCTGATGCAGGGCGTGCTGTGGCCCGCGCGCGAGCTGGCGCGATTCATCGCGCACCAGGCGGCCCCGTTCTTCAACCTGCACGTCTGGGCCTTCGTCGGCCTGGCGATGGTGTTCCAGACGCTGGCCGGCTTCGCGTGCATCGCGCTGATGCGGCGCGTCCTGCCGCAGGCGCCCACCTACCTCGCGTGGCCTGCACGCGGGCGCTCGTTGCTGGGAGCGGCACTGGCGATCGGCGTGGGCATGGGCGTTCTGATGCTGGTGGCCGACTGGTGGCCGCAGCTGGCTGCCCATCGCGCACCCGACGCGGGCTACGACCCGTCGCACGGCGGGGTCGCGGGCTGGCTGGTCGTGATGGCCTGCTCGGGCCTGTGCGAGGAGCCGATCTTCCGCGGCCTCCTGGTGGGCTTGCTGACGGCGCTGGTCCCCGGCCGCGTGCGTGTCGGCCCGGTCGACCTGCCGGTCTCGGGCGTGCTCGTGGCCCTGTTGTTCGGCCTGGCGCACTACGAGTCGTTCCGGGTCCAGCCGCTGTCGCTGGCGATCGCCCAGCAGGTCTACGCGTTCGCCTTCGGCCTGATCTACGTCTGGCTGATGGAGCGCTCGCGCAGCCTGCTGGCGCCGATCGTCGCCCACGGCGTCGGCGACGCCGTCGAGGTCGGCGCCGTGTTCTGGCTGCAGGCGAGCTGGGCCATGCACTGAGTTACAAGTCTTTCGTCCGGCGGGAGCGGGGATTGCTCAACCCTCCACGCCAACCGTCATCTCCCCCGACCCATGCCGACCCGTTCCTGCATCGTCGTCGCCGACGATAACCATGATGCTGCCGACTCGCTGGCCCAGCTGCTCGGCCTGATGGGCTACGACGCGGTCGCGGTCTACGACGGGGAACAGGCGGTGCGGGCCTGCCATGACCTCCATCCCGACCTCGCGATCCTGGACGTGCAGATGCCCGTGCTCGACGGCTGTGCCGCGGCGCGCCGGATCCGCGACGACGATGAAGGCCCCGCGCCGATGCTGGCGTCGCTGTCCGCGCTGAAGCTGCATGACGAGCCGCTGCGCTCGGAGCACGAGCTGTTCGACACCCACCTGAGCAAGCCGTTGCGCATCGAGGAGCTGTCCACGCTGCTCGAGCGCACCACGGCCTGCGCCCGTTGACGCCAACGGGGCCGGCCGGCGCGATGACGGCGGCACCGCGCCCCGTCCAGCCACCAGGCGCCGCCGCTGTCGAGCACGTGCCGCGTTCGCCGATGGATCAGGGGCGGGTGCCGGGCGAGATCTCCCGGTAAGCGATGCCGAACCCGCGGGATGGCGCGGGCCGAGGACGCGTCGCCGTCGTCGTCGATCCGTGTCTGCGCCGGGCCGCCGAAGGCGATGGCGCCGGCCGGGCCTCCGGTGTCGCGCCTCGGGGTCAGGTGGCAGGCTGCGGCGCCAGGCTGCCCAGGAAGCGGTGCAGCTTGCCGGCCGTGCCGGAGCCCGTCGCCACGGGCCCGTGCATGGCCGCGTGGCGCACCGCGAAGCGGCGCGGGGTCACGCTGGCCGACTCGTCCTCCTCGGGCGGCAGCAGCCGCGCGACATGGACGCTGATCGCGGCACCGTCGACCAGCGTCAGCACGCCCTGGCGGCCGGGCACGACGTCGACATGCGCATGCGCCAGTTCCAGCACCGCCCCGGACAGCGACAGGTGGGCGACCGTCACCGGCACCTGCTTGCCGCAATACGTGAACGTCGCCCGTGCGCGCTCGGCGTCGACCGGGAAGCGCGCGACGCCGGCGCGCCGGTCCAGGCCGTGGCCGTGGACGACCCGCGGCAGGAAGAACCCGAGCACGACACCGATCGCGCCGGTCAGCACGATCACCAGCTGGTACAGCGGCTGCGCCAGGTTCGCGAACAGGTCGGGCGGCGTCTCGCCGGGGCGGGTGAACACGCCGAGGATGACCAGCGAGATGGCGATGTTGGTGCCGGCCTGCGCCACGGCCGAGAGGGCTCGCAGCCGCAGGCTCGCGACGCCGTTGGCGCTGCGCTCGAGGTGGATGAACGTGGCGATGGCGGTGGCCGAGCCGAGGAACGCCCAGGGCCATGTGCGCAGCAGCGCGTCGCTGGCCAGGGTCAGCAGCGGCTTGGTGCTGCCGTTCAGGAGCGACGCGGTCACGGAGGCCAGGAAGGTCGGGATCGCGGCCAGGCTGAAAGCCAGCACGAGGCACGCCAGCAGCAGGCTGCGGCTCAGCGGCGTGTCGCTCGGATCGACCCAGGCCCCGGATGGATCGCGCCGGCGCGAGAACACGAGCCAGCCGACGAGCAGCCCCGCGCCGTGCACGCAGAACGCGTTCGCGGCCCACAGGAACGGGCGCACGTGCACCGGGCTGTCGTGATGGGTCATCGAGAAGCCGAGGGAGATCAGCAGCACCGTGAGCGTCACGGCGATGAGGGTGTCCAGGATCGGGTCGAACGGGGCCGAGGACAGCTGCACGTGCCCGATGCCGATGCCATAGCTCTTGCGGAAGTAACGCACCACCTCCTCGACCGAGCGCGCGGCGGCGAACGCGGCGCAGCACATCAGCACGAACAGCCGGTGCTGCATCTGGTCGAGCCGCTCCGACAGCAGCACCGCCGCCGGCGAGCCGCCCAGGGTGCGCAGGAGCTCGGGCGAGGTCTCCGCGAACTCGCGGATGTCGCGCTCGAGCGCCTTGCAGTCGCTCACGAAGCGCGTGGCGTAGGGCGACTTGAAGCGCGGCGCCTCGAGCCCGTCCTGGTCCGGCGGCGCGAACTTCAGCAGCAGCATCTTCAGGCGGCACCACTTCTGCGCCACGGTGACGGCGCGGCCCTCGGTGAAGTCGCCGCGCGTGAAGGGCTTGTCGAGCCGGGGCATGACCGTGCTGCGCAGCAGGGCCTCGTCCAGCTCGAAGGTCGTCGTCGGGGACGCGAGCTCGTTGGCCATGTCCTGGGCCTTGGCCGGTACCACCGCCCAGTTGTGCATCACCTCGCGCACCACGTGTTCCACGTTGGAGAACACCGGCAGCATCGGCGACAGGCCGGTGACGATCAGCAGCGCGACGAGCCAGGCGTTGGCCTGCGTGACGCCGGACACCTCCAGCAGCTCGAAGCCCGCCATCGAGCCGTTGTACAGCATCACGAAGACGACGAGGTACAGCACGACCAGTGTCAGGCAGTACAGCGCGGCCGTGGCCAGGAAGCGCCACAGCGGCGTGAAGCTGCGCGGCGGCGCGAAGGCCAGCAGCTCGGAGTCGGACGTCGCCCGGCAGGATTCGCCCTTGGTCCACGTGTTGAACTGGCGATAGCCGAAGGCGACGATGACGATGGCCGAGAACGCCAGCTGGAACAGGAGCGCGTTGGCGGGCATGATTCCTTCTCCCCCGGGGCATCCGGAATCGAAGCCGAGCATGCGGGTGGCCGCCGCGCTGCCCCTGGCGCGGTCGCTCGGACTGCGCGGCCCGACCGGCCGCACAGCGACGATGGTCGAGCGATCGGGCGGTCATTTCATCCCCCGAAAGGACGAGCAGGGCCTTTCAAGATAGGGGGCTGCCGCGCGGCGGGCGTGGCCGGTCGCCCTCTGGGCGGCGCGTCCCAGCGGGAGGGCGAGCGACGCGCGCCGTGACCAGGCGGCCGTTCAGTGCCGCTTGAAGTACTGCACTTCGCGCTCGTGTCTCTCGGCCTCCTCGCGCGAGTCGAAGGTGCCGAGGTTGCGCCGCTTGCCGGTCTTGGGGTCGAGCTTGCGCGAATAGAGGCGGTACTGGCCGCTGCCGAGCTTGCGGATCATGGCGGGCTCCTGTCGTTCGATGACCATCGCGGGGCACGTGCCGGGCCCAGTCGAGACACCACAGCGGCGGCCGGGCAAGTGTGGTATCATGAAGGACTCCCCCTGTGATCCGACCCTGCCGATTCGTCGCGGGCGGACACACCGAGATCCGAGGCGATCTCCCTCCTTCGCCAGACTCCCTGATTGCTTGTGCGGTCGTCTTGTTCTGGTTGCCGTTGGCCGCGGCGAATGACCCTGCGAGCCAGCCGCCGGACCGAGTCCTCTCTCCGCGTGCGCCACGTGCGCCTGTCAAGCATCAGCCCGGCTGTGTCCCTCGAGCGACCAGCCAAGAAGGAATTCCATCCAGACCCAACAACAATACGGGAAGTACCTCGTTTCTTCCTCTGCCCGTCGCGACCACGGCGGCCACTACACCGCCTCGCTGGCCATCCGCAGCGGCCGCGGCAGCATGACGCACGAGCGCGTCATGCGCTTCGATCCCCATTTCGATTCGCACGACGCGGCGCTGGGCTTCGCCCAGGCGCAGGCGGCCGCGTGGATCGGTGAACTCAATCCCGGGCACCAGCCCCTTCGAACGGAGTAGGCTCATGGCCAAGGAAGAATTGATCGAGATGCGCGGCAAGGTCGACGAGATGCTGCCCGACTCGCGCTACCGCGTGACCCTCGAGAACGGCCACCAGCTCGTGGCCTACACCGGCGGCAAGATGCGCAAGCACCACATCCGCATCCTCGCGGGCGACCAGGTCACGCTCGAGCTTTCGCCGTACGACCTCACCAAGGGCCGCATCACGTTCCGGCACCTGGATCGCCAGGGCTCGCGTCCGGCGACGCCGCAGCGGCGCTGAACGCCCCTGACTCCCATCCCGCCGCCGTCTCCCCGTCTGGAGGCGGTCGGCGCCTGCCGGCATCGGTGCCGGCAGGCTTTTCCAACGCATTCAACAAGGAATGACTATGACGACTGAAACTGGCACCGTGAAGTGGTTCAACGAAACCAAGGGCTTCGGCTTCATCACCCCTGACACCGGCGGCAAGGACCTCTTCGCGCACTTCAAGGAAATCCAGAGCACCGGCTTCAAGTCGCTGGCCGAGAACCAGCGCGTCGAATTCGAAGTCGGCCAGGGCCAGAAGGGCCCGCAGGCGATGCGCATCCGCGCGATCTGAGCGTGTCGACGGCGGCGGGCGATGCCCGTCCGCCATCGGGACGACCCGGCCCGTGTCCGCCCGGCCTCGCTGCCGGGCATGTGACGCATGCCCGTGAACCATGAAAAAAGCCCGCAGTGCGTTCGCGCTGCGGGCTTTCGTTATGGGGTGGCGCTTCGGGGAGCCACCACCAAGATCCAAGAATTCGGGGCCGTTGATCCAACTTGGCCTGATCCGGACACCCCCCCGGCGGACTACTCCCGCGCCAGCGCGTTCACCGGATCCAGCCGCGCCGCATTGCGCGCCGGCACGAAGCCGAACACGATGCCTATCGTCGTCGAGACCAGGAACGCGCCGACGATCGAGGCCGACGAGAAGATCATGTCGATGCCCACGTGCAGGCTGTTGAAGACGAAGCCGGCCAGCAGCGCGAGGGCCACGCCCATCGCGCCGCCGATCAGGCACACCAGCACGGCCTCGATCAGGAACTGGCGCAGGATGTCGGCCTGGCGCGCGCCCACGGCCATGCGCACGCCGATCTCCTGCGTGCGTTCGGTCACCGACACCAGCATGATGTTCATGACGCCGATGCCGCCCACCACCAGCGCGATCAGCGCGATGCACGAGACGAGCAGCGTGATCGTCGCCGTGGTGGAGTCGAGCTGCTTGCGGACCGAGTCGGTGCGCCAGACGAAGAAGTCCTTCTTGCCATGGCGCTGCATCAGGAGGCGCGTGATGCCTTCCTCGGCCGCGTCCATCGGCGCGGAGTCCGTCACCCGCACGTTGATGTCGCGCAGCCCTGCCTGGCCGAGCAGCCGCGTCGTGGCGGTGGTGTAGGGGATCCACACCTGCAGGTTCTCGCCGCCGTTGAACAGGCCCTCTTCCTTGGCTGTGACGCCGATGATGCGCACCGGCACGCTTCCCAGCAGCAGCACCTGGCCCATCGGATCGCTGCCGTCCTTGAACAGCGCCTTGCGCGCGTTGTCGTCGATCACCGCCACCTGCGACTGCTGGCGGATCGCTTCGGCATCGAACGCGCGCCCCGCGGCGAACCTGCTGCCGTGGACGCGGAAGTACTTGTCGCCCACGCCGCCGACCGAGCCGGTGACGTCGACGTTGCCGCGGCGCAGCGTCAGGCTGGTGTTGAAGCCGGGCGTCACGGCGTCGACGTAGTCCAGGTGCTCCAGCGCCTCGGCATCGCCTATCGTCATCGTGCGCACGCGCCAGGACTGGCGGTCGCCGAAGCCCTCGCCCGGGAACACCTCGATGGTGTTGGTGCCCAGCGAACTCAGCTCGCGCTGCAGCCGCTCGCGCGAGCCCTCGCCCAGCGCCACGATCGCGACCACCGAGGAGATGCCGATGATGATGCCCAGCATCGTGAGCAGGGTGCGCAGCCGATGGCTGGTCATCGCGCGCACCGCCATGTGCGTGGCCTCCGCCACCCGCGCCGCGACGTCGCGCAGGACGTTGGCGCGATGGCGCGGCTTGGGCGGCAGCACCGCCTGCGCCGGGCGCGCATTGGTGCGCTCGTCGCGCACGACGCGGCCGTCGGACAGCTCGATCACGCGGTCGGCGTTGGCGGCGACCTGCGCGTCGTGGGTCACCAGGATGATGGTGTGGCCCTGGGCGTGCAGCTCCTTCAGGATGGCCATCACCTCCTGGCCGCTGGCGCGGTCCAGCGCGCCGGTGGGCTCGTCGGCCAGGATCACGTCGCCGCCGTTCATCAGCGCGCGCGCGATGCTCACGCGCTGCTGCTGGCCGCCCGACAACTGTCCCGGCTTGTGCCCCAGGCGACCGCCCAGGCCCAGCCGCTCCAGCAGCTCGCGCGCCCGCGCATGGCGCGCTGCAGCCGGCACGCCCGAATAGATCGCCGGGATCTCCACGTTGCCCACCGCGCTCGCCGCGCCCAGCAACTGGTAGCGCTGGAACACGAAGCCGAAGTGCTCGCGCCGCAGCGCGGCCAGTTCGTCGGGCGTCATCGCGCCGACCTGCTGGCCCGCCACCGCGTAGCTGCCGTGCGTCGGGCGGTCGAGGCAGCCGAGGATGTTCATCAGCGTCGACTTGCCTGAACCCGACGGCCCCATGATGGCCACCATCTCGCCCGCGGCGATGGTGAAGTCCACGTCGCGCAGGGCCGAGATCGTGCCCTCGCCCGCGGGATAGTCGCGGCCCAGGCCGCGCAGCTCGATGAGGGCCGGCATGCTCACTTCTTGCCGCCGTCGCTGCCGCCGCTGCCGGCGCCGCTCGCTGCGCTGGCCGCGCCCGGCGCACTCGCTGCGCCGCCCGGCGTCGGCGCCTCGCTGGTGACCACGCGTTCGCCCGCCTTGAGGCCCTCGAGCACCTGCGCCTGAACGCGGTTGTTCAGGCCGATGCGCACCAGCCGTTCCTGCGGAACGCCCTTGCCGGCGCTCGCCGCGGCCTCCGAGACGACGCGCACCGCATAGCGCCCGTCCTTGCCCTTCGCGCCCAGCGCGGCGCTGGGAATCAGAAGCTGGTCCTTGATCTTGTCCAGCACGATGGTGGCCTGCGCCGTCATCGCGATGCGCAGCTTGCCCTCGGGATTGGGCACGTCGAAGATGCCGTTGTAGTAGATCGCCGTGGCGCTGGTGCCGCTCGCGGTGCTGCCGCTGTCGCCGGCGAGCGTGGTGGGGCCGGGCTCGACGGCGCGCACCGTGGTCTCGTAGCGCGTGTCCGGGTCGCCCAGCAGCGTGAAGTAGACCGGCATGCCCACCTTCACGCGCGGCACGTCGGCCTCGGAGATCTGCGCCTTGATCGTCATCGTGTCCAGCCGCGCCAGCTTGATGATGGTGGGCGAGATCTGCACCGCGTTCACCGTCTGCCCCTGCTCGGTGACGATGGCCACCACCGTGCCGTCCATGGGCGCCACGACGTGCGCGTAGTCCACGTTCACGCGCGCCGTGTCCTCCGCGAGCGCGGCCTGCGCGATCGACGATTCAGCCACCGTGACGGCGGCTCGCGCGCTGTCGACGTTGGCCTCGGCCACCTCGAGGTCACCGTGCGAGCCGGCATCGATGGCCACCAGCGAACGCAGCCGCGCCGCCGCCAGCTCGTATTGCTTGAGCGCCGCCTTGCGCGCGCCCAGGTCGGCGCGCGCGCTCTGCAGCGCCGCGCTGGCCTTCAGCAGGTCGTTGGCCTGCTGCTTCGAATCGATCTCGGCGATCGGGTCGCCCTTCTTCACCTTGTCGCCGAGCGCGACGTACAGGCGCTTGACCTCGCCCGTGGACCGCGCCCCCACGCTCACCAGCTTGGCCGCCTCGATGGTGCCCGTGGCCAGCACGTTCATCTCGAGGTCGCCGCGCGTGACGGCGGTGGTGGTGATGGCCGGCGGCTCGGGCGGCTTGAAATGGCTGCGGATCATCAGCGCCACGACCGGCAGGACGACGGCGGCGATCACGATGCGCCACGGAGTGAACCAACGACGGAGCTTCAATTCGATTCCTTCCAGCCGCCACCCAGCGCCTTGTAGAGCGCGATGCGGTTGTCCTGTTCGGTGAGGTTCAATGCGATCTCGGACTGCTGCGATGCGTACAGGCTGCGTTGCGCCACCAGCACCTCGAGATAGCTCACGCTGCCATTGCGGAACAGCGCGTCGGCATCGCGCAGCGCCGCCTCGCTCGCCCGCGTCTGCGCCTGCTGCGCCGCGAGCCGTTCCGCGAGCGTGGCGCGCACCGCCAGCGCATCCGCCACCTCGCGGAAGGCGGTCTGGACAGCCTTGTCATAGTTGGCCAGGGCAATCTCGCGCCCGGCCTTCGCCGAGTCGAGTCCGGCCTGCAGCGCCCCGCCAGTGAAGATCGGCAGCGAAATCGACGGGCCGACGCTCCAGCTCCCGCTGCCGCTCTTGAACAGCCCCGACAACTCCGGGCTGCTCGTGCCCGCGCTGCCGGTGAGCGTGATCGTCGGGAAGAACGCCGCGCGCGCGACGCCGATCTCCAACTGGGCCTGCTGCAACGAGTGTTCGGCGGCAAGCACGTCGGGCCGCTGCTGCAGCACCCGCGACGGCAGGCCGCCCGGCACCTCCAGCAGCGCCGCCGACTGCGCGGGCAACGCCTCCACCGGCAACAGGTCCTCGGGCAGCTCCTGCCCCACCAGCAGGCGCAGGGCATTGCGATCGAGCTGCAGCTGCGAGCGACCCGCCGCCTCCGCGCCCCGCGCCGCCTCGAGCGCGGCCTGCGCCTGCACCACCGGCAGGCCCTTGATCGCGCCCAGGTCGTGCATGCGGCGATTGAGATCGAGACTGCGATCGTCGAGGGCCAGCGTGCGCTCGTTCAGCCGCTGCGTCTGCGCATCGGCGGCCAGCGCCAGCCACTGCGTCGCCACCTCCGCCACCAGGCTGATGCGCGCCGAGCGCGCGCCTTCGGTCGTCGAGAGCCAGGCCTGCAAGGCCGCGGCATTAGCGTCCTTCACGTGGCCGAACAGGTCGATCTCGTAGGCCGAGAGGCCGACGCTCGCCGCCACGTTGTTGCCCGTGATGCCGCCCGCCGACGAGCGCGTGAAGCTCGCCCCGCCGCTGACCGCCGGCAGGCGCGCGGCGTCCTGGATGCGGTACCGCGCGCGCGACTGCTCCACGTTCAGCACCGCGACACGGAGGTCGCGGTTGTTGGCGAGCGCGAGCGCGATGACGCGGCGCAGGCGGTCGTCGAGGATGAAGTCGCGCCAGGCGATGTCGGCGGCGTCGCTTGGCAGTGCCGGCGTGTTCGCAGGCGCTGGCGCCGACGCAGGCGACAGCGCCGCGGGCCACGCCGCGGCGACCGGCGCTTCAGGCCGCTGGTACGCCGGCGCCAGGTCGACGCACGCGGCCAGCAGCAGTGCCGACGACAGGGCCGAGGCGGCAAGCGGCAGCCGCGAAAGCAGTTTCATGCAGGCGCTTCCTCAAGTGGCGACGCGCGATTCTGCACGGAGTTGGTTACGACGCGATTCCAGGATCGTGAACGGGGCGGGCACTGACGGCGACTGCGGGGTGCGCTGGGCGCCTCGCATGCGCTCCGCCCTAGGCTGCCGAAGGATCCGGCCGGCCAGGCCCGCCGGCATGGAGGCGCCTTTCGGGTTCGTGCCGGTGCAGGAACTTCGTCAGCGAGTCCGGCGGCGAGCCGGCGCCGAGATCTTCCAGGATCTGGCCGATGCTGCCGCGGTGGTAGCCCGCATGCGTGGCGACGTGCAGCAGCATTTCCTCGCGGGTCATGGTGCCCTTGCTGCCGTCCACGAAGGTGAACGGCACGGACTCGCGCAACCGGGTGTCGTCGATGCCGGAGACGAAGGCGAGGTACCAGGCGTCCGTGGTCTCGACGACTGCACGCAGTTCGGGCAGGCTCGGCGGGCGTTCGGGAGACGTCGAGGCGAAGGGCTCGACGGCGGTGCCGCCCAGGTGGTTGCGGAAGATCCGGTCGACGACGTTGGCGTGGCCGAGGATGTCCAGCATCGCCCGGAATCTCGCGGGGTGCCGCGG
>JAEKKH010000403.1 GCA_019510465.1 Burkholderiales bacterium | reverse complement strand
TCGGCCGCCACCACGTGCTTCTGGAAGGGCATGGAAAGCAATTTCCCCGAGCACCGCATCAACATCATCGACACCCCGGGCCACGTCGACTTCACGATCGAAGTCGAGCGCTCGATGCGGGTGCTCGACGGCGCCTGCATGGTGTACTGCGCCGTGGGCGGCGTGCAGCCGCAGTCGGAGACCGTCTGGCGCCAGGCCAACAAGTACCAGGTGCCCCGCCTCGCGTTCGTCAACAAGATGGACCGCACCGGCGCGAACTTCTACAAGGTCTACGACCAGATGAAGGTGCGCCTGAAGGCCAACCCGGTGCCCATCGTCATCCCCATCGGCGCCGAAGAGAACTTCACCGGCGTGATCGACCTCATCAAGATGAAGGCGATCATCTGGGACGAGGCCTCGCAGGGCATGAAATTCGACTACCGCGAGATCCCCGAGGAACTCAAGGCCGAGGCCGTGAAGTGGCGCGAGAACATGCTCGAAGCCGCCGCCGAGTCGAGCGAGGAGATGATGAACAAGTACCTCGAAGTCGGTGACCTCACCGAAGACGAGATCAAGCTCGCCATCCGCACCCGCACGATCGCCGCCGAGATCCAGCCGATGCTGTGCGGCACCGCGTTCAAGAACAAGGGCGTGCAGCGCATGCTCGACGCCGTGATCGAGTTCATGCCGTCGCCCATCGACGTGCCGCCGGTCCCGGGCCTGGACGAAGACGACAAGGAAGTCGTGCGTCGCGCCGACGACAACGAGAAGTTCGCCGCCCTGGCGTTCAAGCTGATGACCGACCCGTACGTCGGCCAGCTGACGTTCGTGCGCGTGTACTCGGGCGTCCTGAAGTCCGGCGACTCGGTGTTCAACCCGATCCGCGGCAAGAAGGAACGCATCGGCCGTATCCTGCAGATGCACGCCAACCAGCGTGAGGAAATCAAGGAAATCCTGGCCGGCGACATCGCCGCCTGCGTGGGCCTGCGCGAAGTCACCACCGGCGAGACGCTGTGCGATCCGGACGCGATCGTCACGCTCGAGCGCATGGTGTTCCCGGAGCCCGTGATCTCGCAGGCCGTCGAGCCCAAGACCAAGGCCGACCAGGAGAAGATGGGCATCGCCCTCGGCCGCCTGGCCGCGGAAGATCCGTCGTTCCGCCTGCGCACCGACGAGGAATCGGGCCAGACCATCATCTCCGGCATGGGCGAGCTCCACCTGGAAATCATCGTCGACCGCATGAAGCGCGAGTTCGGCGTGGAAGCCAACGTCGGCAAGCCGCAGGTCGCGTACCGCGAGACGATCCGCAAGATCGCCAAGGACGTCGAAGGCAAGTTCGTTCGCCAGTCCGGCGGCAAGGGCCAGTACGGCCACGTCGTGCTGACCGTCGAGCCGCAGGAGCCGGGCGTGGGCTTCGAGTTCGTCGACGCCACCAAGGGCGGCGTGGTTCCGAAGGAATTCATCCCCGCGGTCAAGAAGGGCGTCGAAGACACCCTGCCCGCAGGCGTGCTGGCCGGCTACCCGGTCGTCGACGTCAAGGTCACGCTGACCTTCGGCTCGTACCACGAAGTCGACTCGAACGAAAACGCGTTCAAGATGGCCGCGTCGATGGGCTTCAAGGACGCGTGCCGCAAGGCCTCGCCGGTCATCCTCGAGCCGATGATGGCCGTGGAAGTCGAGACGCCGGAAGACTACGCCGGCTCCGTGATGGGCGACCTGTCGTCGCGTCGCGGCATGGTGCAGGGCATGGACGACATGCCTGGCGGCGGCAAGGTCATCAAGGCCGAAGTCCCGCTGTCGGA
>JAEKKH010000181.1 GCA_019510465.1 Burkholderiales bacterium | reverse complement strand
TCGGCGATGGCGGCGCTGCGCGACAGGCTGTTCACGCCCGCCGAGCAGCGGCGGCTGGCGGCGTACGAGGGCTGAAGCGGCCGGCGCACAAAACGTGACACGCGGTGGCCGGTTTAGCCGCGCAGCATCGGGACTCCCCAACGCTTGGAGCCCGACATGAGCCGCCCTCCCGCCGCCCTCGCCTGCGCCGCCCTCTGCGTCGCGACCGCCCTCGCGCCCACCCCCGTGCGCGCGCAGGAGGCGGCCGCGCACGACGGCCTGCACGACTTCGATTTCCTGATGGGGCACTGGCACGCGCGCCTGCGCAAGCTGGTGAACCCGCTGACCGGCTCGACGCAGTGGATCGAATACGAGGGCACGTCGGTGATGGCCAGGATCTGGGACGGCCGCGCCAACATGGAGGAGTTCAAGGTCGCGGTCCTGCCGCGTGATGCGCAGGCCGCCGCCGCCGTGAAGCGGCCGAGCATCGATGCGCAGACGCTGCGCCTGTACGACCCGGCCACCGGCCTGTGGAGCCTCTGGCTGGCCGACGCCGCCCACGGCAAGCTGGCCGGACCGCCGACGGTGGGCGCGTTCCATGATGGTCGCGGCGAGTTCCTCGATGCCGAGGACTTCAACGGCCGGCCCATCGTCGTGCGCTACGTGTGGACGCGCCCGACGCCGACCACGGCGCACATGGAGCAGTCGTTCTCGCCGGACTGGGGCCGCACGTGGGAAGTGAACTGGATCTGCGACCTGACGCCGCAGTCGTGAGCAAGATCGGCGCGGCGTCGCGCTCGATGCAGCGATCAGTGCCCGCCGACGTAGATGAAGCGCACCAGGAACACCGCACAGATGATCCACGACATCGGATGCGCCTCGCGCCACTTGCCGGTGAATAGCTTCAGCGCCGCGTAGGTGATGAAGCCAAAGGCCAGGCCGTTGGCGATCGAATAGGTCAGCGGCATCGCCAGCGCGGTCACCACGGCGGGCACGGACTCGGTGGTCTCGTTCCAGTCGAGGTCGATGAGGTCTCGCAGCATCAGGCTGGCCACGTACAGCAGCGCGGGCGCCGTCGCGTAGGCCGGGACGACGCCGGCCAGCGGCGAGAAGAACAGGCAGGCCAGGAACAGCACCGCCACCGACACCGCCGTCAGCCCCGTGCGGCCGCCGGCCTGCACGCCCGCGGCGCTCTCGATGTAGGCCGTGGTGCTGGACGTGCCCAGCAGCGAGCCCGCGAAGATGGCGCTGCTGTCGGCCAGCAGCGCCTTGTTCATGCGGTGCATCCTGCCGTCGGTCACCAGCCCGGCGCGGCGCGCGACGGCCATCAGCGTGCCGGTGGCATCGAACACCTCCACCAGGAAGAACACGAGGATGACATTGAACACGCCCACGCCCAGCGCGCCCTTGATGTCCAGTTGCAGGAAGGTGGGCGCGATCGACGGCGGCATCGACACGACGCCGTCGAACTTGTTGCCCGCGAAGAAGAACGACAGCGCCGTGACGGCCAGGATGCCGATCAGGATCGCGCCGCGCACGCGCAGCCGGTCCAGCACGACGACCGCGAAGAAGCCGATCACCGCGAGGATCGTCGCCGGCGCGTGCAGGTCGCCCAGCGTCACGTACGTGGCCTTGGACGGCGCGACGATGCCGGCGCTCTTGAGCGCGATGATCGCCAGGAACATGCCGATGCCCACGGTGATGCCGATGCGCAGCGACTGCGGGATGCCCTGGATGATCAGCTCGCGCAGCCTGAACACCGTGGCGAGCAGGAACAGGCAGCCCGAGATGAAGACCGCGCCGAGCGCGACCTGCCACTTCATGCCCATGCCCAGCACCACCACGTAGGCGAAGTAGGCGTTCAAGCCCATGCCGGGGGCCAGCGCGATCGGGTAGTTCGCGTACAAGCCCATGATCAGCGAGCCGAGTGCCGCGATCAGGCAGGTGGCGACGAAGACGGCGCCCTTGGGCATCCCCGCGTCGCCCAGGATCGATGGGTTGACGAAGACGATGTAGGCCATCGTCAGGAAGGTCGTCAGGCCGGCCAGCAGCTCGGTGTTGACGGTGGTGCCGTGCCGGCTCAGGTCGAACAGCCGTTCGATCCAGGCCGGCGCCGGCCGGTGTGAAACGGGAGGAGCGGCGGACTCGGGGGTCGCCGCGGCGGCGTGGGTCGTGGAATGCATGTTGTCTCCTGCATCGCTTCCATGGGGATGCCCGGGGGCGCATCTGGCGTGCGCTGACCTGCGGGTCGAATGGCCGGGGCCGGGTTCACTCCCGGCGGTATCTGCGCACGCCGGCGACGTAGGCCGACTCCAGCAAGCGCTCGTCGCCCAGGGTCATCCAGGCGAAGAGCTTCTCGTGCAGGTCCTGCGCCAGGTCGACGCGGTGCTGCATCAGGGGGGTCGACGCCCAGTCCCACACCGCGATGTCGGCGTGGCGACCGGGCTCGAGGCTGCCGATCTCGTGATCCAGGTGCAGCGCGCGCGCGGCGCCGCGCGTGGCGCCGTACAGGGCTTTCCACGCCGTGAGCTTGACGCCACGCATCGCGGCCACCTTGTAGGCGTCGGCCAGCGTGCGGATCATCGACAGGCTGGAGCCGCCGCCGACGTCGCTGGCCACCGACACATGCGCGCCCTGCCCTTCCGCGGCGAACCAGTCGAACAGGCCGCTGCCGAGGAACAGGTTGGAGCTGGGGCTGTGGGCGATTTGCGCGCCCGTCTCGCGCAGCAACGCGCGGTCGGTGTCGTCCAGCCACACGCCGTGCGCGAGCACCGAGCGCTCGTTGAGCAGGCCGTGGCGATGGTAGACGTCGAGATAGCTGCGGGCCTCGGGGAACAGCTCGGCCACCCAGCGCACCTCGTCGCGGTTTTCCGCCACGTGGGTCTGCATGTAGGTGCCCGGATGCGCCTGCAGCAGCGCCGCGGCCATCTGCATCTGCGCGGACGTGCTGGTGGGCGCGAAGCGCACCGTCAGCGCGTAGGCGAGGCGGTCGCGGCCGTGCCAGCGCCCGATCAGGTCGACGCAGTCGCGCTCGGCGTCCTTCACGTCGTCGCGCAGGTAATCGGGCGCGTGGCGGTCCATCAGCACCTTTCCGGCGACGAGCCGCATGCCGCGCCGCTGCGCGCCCGCGAACAGCGCGTCGGCCGACACCTTGTGCACGGTGGGGAAGACGACGGCCGCCGTCGTGCCGTGCGCCAGCAGCGCGTCGAGGAAGCGCTCGGCGCCCGCGACGGCCACCGCCGGATCGCCATGGCGGGCCTCGGCCGGGAAGGTGTAGGTGTTGAGCCACTCCAGCAACTCGGTGCCGTACGACGCGATGACGTCCAGCTGCGGGCTGTGCACGTGCGTGTCGACGAAGCCGGGCATCACGAGCGAGCCGCGGTGGTCGACGCGCTCCCAGCCGGGCGCCGGATCGTCGGCCTGCGCGCCCACGATGCGGCCGTCCTCCACCAGCAGCCAGTGGTCGGGCCGGAAGCGCACGCCGGCGGCGCCGGCGGGCGCCGCGAAGCCGGGATCGTCGGTGAAGTCGAGCAGGTCGCCGCGCAGGGCGATGCGGGGGATGGAAGTCATGGGAGAGGCGGTCATTCGGGCTTGGCGAGGGCGCGGATGACGTCGCGCACCTGCGTGCGCAGCCAGCGTCCGGCGCCGGAGTGGTGGCTCAGCTCGTGCCACAGCTGGTAGTAGGTGAGCGCGGGAAAGCGCACGGGACAGGGCACGATGCACACCGGCAGCGTGTCGACGTAGCGGCTGCAGAACTGGCGCCCGGTGGTGAGCACCAGGTGCGAGCGCGCGACCATCAGCGGCGCCAGCCCGAAATGCGGCGTGCGCACCGTGATGTGGCGCGCCATGCCGCGCGAGGCCAGGTGCTCGTCGATGACGCCCGGCGCACCGGCATGCAGCGGCCGCGGCGCGATGTGCTCGCTCTCGAGGTAGCGCTCGGCCGTCCACCAGTGCGGGTTGCGCGCCGCGGGATGGTCGGCCGCCACCAGGCAGGCGACGTCGTCGGTGAACAGCTGGCCGATGTGCAGCTCGCCCGGCGGCTTGAGCCAGTTGCCGACCACGAGGTCGACGTCGGCGCGCGACAGGTGCAGGCGGTAGTCGTACTCCCCGGTCAGCGGCAGGATCTCCAGCGTGACGCGCGGCGCCTGCGCCTTGATGCGCCCGACCAGCTCGGGCAGCACCATCGGGTCCAGCCAGTCGCTGGCCGCGACGCGGAAGTGCAGCGTGGACGCGGCGGGGTCGAAGTCGAGCCCGCGCGAGCGCGAGCCGAACATCACCTGGGCGCTGCGCAGGATCTCGGCGGCCGGCTCCATCAACGCCAGCGCGGCCGGCGTGGGCACCATGCCGTGGCCGGCGCGCACCAGCAGCGGATCGCCCGTCAGCGCGCGCAGGCGCTTGAGCTTGGCGCTCACCGCGGGCTGCGTCGTCTGCAGGCGCAAGGCCGCCCGGGAAATGCTGCGTTCCGTGATCACGGTATGGAATAACCTCACGAGGGAGAGCTCGATCTTGTCGAAAGAATTCGCGTCCGTCATACGAGAATCTCCATGGTTGCCATGCGCGACGACGTATGGATGGAAGGGCGGGATCGGAGTAACTTTGGTGCCGTCCCCGTCACGAACGCCCTCTTCCGACCATGCAGACACGGCCGATCCGCTTCTTCCACCATCACGCCGGCGAGATCGTCGAGGTGAAGGACGCCGCGCCCACGCGCACGGTGCTGAACTGGCTGCGCGAGGACGCGCGCTGCACCGGCACGAAGGAAGGCTGCAACGAGGGCGACTGCGGCGCCTGCACCGTGATCGTGGCCGAGCTGGCCGACCGGGCACGCCAGGTCGGCACGCCGTCGGCTGACGCCACCGTCGTGGGCGGCCTGTCGCTGCGCACGGTCAACGCCTGCATCCAGTTCCTGCCCACGCTCGACGGCAAGGCACTGCTCACGGTCGAGGACCTGAAGCGCATCGGCGGCGCCGACCTGCATCCGGCCCAGCAGGCGCTGGTCGAGTGCCACGGCTCGCAATGCGGCTTCTGCACGCCGGGCATCGCCATGACGCTGGCCAGCACCTACGAGCGCCACTGCGAGGCCGGCACGCGTCCGAGCCGCCAGCAGCTGGCCGACGAGCTCTCGGGCAACCTGTGCCGCTGCACCGGCTACCGTCCGATCCTGGACGCGGGCCAGCGCATGTTCGACCTGCGCGCCGCGCGGCTGGACACCCGCCCCATCGTCGCGGCGCTGCGCCGGCTCGACGCCCCGGACGGCCTGGCCTACGAAGCCGACAACGCCGCCGTGCGCACCGACGCCGGCCCGCGCCGCGACCGCTTCTGGGCCCCGCGCGCGCTCGACGACTTCGCGGCGCTGCGCGAGCAGCATCCGCAGGCCCGACTGCTGGCCGGCTGCACCGACATCGGCCTGTGGGTGAACAAGCAGTTCCGCGACCTCGGCGACATCCTCTACATCGGCAACGTCGACGCGCTCAGGCGCATCGAGCGGCGCGACGGCGTGCTGCGCATCGGTGCCGCCGCGTCGCTGGAGGACGCCTGGTCCACCCTGGCCGCGCACATCCCCGGGCTGCAGGACATGTGGCTGCGCTTCGCCTCGCTGCCCGTGCGCAACGCCGGCACGCTGGGCGGCAGCATCGCCAACGGCTCGCCCATCGGCGACGGCGCGCCGGTGCTGATGGCGCTCGGCACGGACGTCGTGCTGCGCCGCGGCGGCGCCACGCGCACGCTGCGGCTGGACGACTTCTACCTCGACTACATGAAGAACGCGCTGCAGCCCGGCGAGTTCATCGAGGCGCTCGACGTGCGCTTGCCCGCGCCCGCCCTGGCGGTGCGCGCGTACAAGCTGTCCAAGCGCTTCGACTGCGACATCTCCGCCGTCGCCGCCGGCCTGGCCATCGAGCTCGACGCCGGTCGCGTGCGCGCGGCGCGCTTCGCGTTCGGCGGCATGGCGGCGATCGTCAAGCGCGCCGCTCAAGCGGAGGCCGCGGTGGTCGGCCAGCCGTGGACGCCAGCCACGGTCGAGGCCGCGATGGCGGCGCTGGAGCGCGACTTCGCGCCGCTGACCGACATGCGCGCCAGCGCTGCGCACCGCTTGCGCGTCGCGCGCAACCTGCTGCATCGCTTCTGGCTGGAGACGCGGGCCGACGCGCCGCTGACCGCGCGCAGCACCAGCGTCTTCGCCGTGATGCCGCACGCGGCGCCGGCCGCCTGAGGAGATCGCATGAACAAGGAAGTGGACACGTTCCTGGTCGAGCCGGGCCTGGCCTACGCCGACTACCTGCGCAACGCGCAGTCGCGCATCGACGCCGACGGCGAGGCCGCGCGCGAGCGCGACGGCGCGCGCGTGGGCATCAGCCGCCAGCACGAGTCGGCGCACCTGCACGTGGCCGGCCGCGCCACCTATGTCGACGACATGCCCGAGCTGGCCGGCACGCTGCACGCGGCGCTCGGCCTGTCGCCGGTGGCGCATGGGCGCATCAAGGGCATCGCGGTCGACACGATCCGTGCGCTGCCGGGCGTGGTGGCGGTGATCACCGCCGCCGACATCCCCGGCGTCAACGATTGCGGCGCCATCGTCCACGACGACCCGATCCTGGCCGATGGCCAGGTGCACTACCTCGGCCAGCCCGTGTTCGCGGTGATCGCCACCGACCGCGAGCTCGCGCGCCGCGCCGCGGGGCAGGCCGGGCAGGTGCTCGACATCGAGCCGCTGCCCGCCGTCATCACCGCACGGGAAGCGCACGCCGCGCGGCAGTACGTGCTGCCGCCCATGCACCTGGAACGCGGCAACGCGAAGGCGGCCATCGCCGCCGCGCCGCACCGCCTCGAGGGCACGCTCAGCCTCGGCGGCCAGGAGCAGTTCTACCTCGAGGGCCAGATCTCGTACGCGATCCCGACCGAGAACGACGGCATGCGCGTGCACTGCTCGACGCAGCACCCGAGCGAGATGCAGCACCTGGTCGCGCACGCGCTGGGCCTGGATTCGCACCACGTGCACGTCGAGTGCCGGCGCATGGGCGGCGGCTTCGGCGGCAAGGAGTCGCAGTCGGGCCTGTTCGCATGCATCGCCGCGATCGCGGCGCGCCGGCTCGATCGTCCCGTCAAGATGCGCCCCGACCGCGACGACGACTTCATGATCACCGGCCGCCGGCACGGCTTCGAGTATTCGTACGAGGTCGGCTTCGACGACGAGGGCCGCGTGCTGGGCGCCGAGATCGACATGGTCTCCAACGCCGGCTTCTCGACGGACCTGTCGGGCCCCGTGATGACGCGCGCGCTGTGCCACTTCGACAACGCCTACTGGTTGCCCGACGTGGCCATCCACGGCTACAGCGCCCGCACCAACACGCAGAGCAACACCGCGTTCCGCGGCTTCGGCGGCCCGCAGGGCGCGTTCGCGGCCGAGGTCATCCTCGACTCGATCGCCCGCGCGCTGGGCCGCGACGCGCTCGCGGTGCGCCGCGCCAACTTCTACGGCGTGGGCGAGCGCGACGTCACGCCGTACGGCCAGCGCGTCGTCGACAACGTCATCGGCCCGCTGACCGACGAGCTCGCCGCCAAGGCGGACTACGAGCAGCGGCGCGTCCAGGTCAACGCCTTCAACGCGACGAGCCCGGTGCTCAAGAAGGGGCTGGCGCTGACGCCGGTCAAGTTCGGCATCTCGTTCAACGTCAAGCATTTCAACCAGGCCGGCGCGCTGGTGCACGTGTACGCGGACGGCACGATGCTGGTGAACCACGGCGGCACCGAGATGGGCCAGGGCCTCAACACCAAGGTGGCGCAGGTGGTGGCGCACGAGCTGGGCGTCAGCTTCGACACCGTGCGCGCCACGGCCACCGACACGACCAAGGTCGCCAACACCTCCGCCACCGCGGCGTCGACCGGCGCCGACCTGAACGGCAAGGCCGCCCAGGACGCGGCGCGCCAGATCCGCGAGCGGCTCGCCGCGTTCGCGGCGCGGCGCCACGGCGGCGACGCCGCGGACGTGCGCTTCGCCAACGACGTCGTGCATGTCCACGGCCAGGCGATCCCCTTTCCGGAGCTCGCGCGGGCGGCCTACGAGGACCGCGTGCAGCTCTGGTCGGACGGCTTCTACACCACGCCCGGCCTGCACTGGGACCGCGTCAAGCTGCAGGGCCGCCCGTTCTTCTACTTCGCCTATGGCGCCGCGCTGAGCGAGGTGGTCGTGGACACGCTGACCGGCGAGTGGAAGCTGCTGCGCGCCGACGTGCTGCACGACGTCGGCCGCTCGCTGAACCCGGCGGTCGACATCGGCCAGGTCGAAGGCGCGTTCATCCAGGGCATGGGCTGGCTGACGATGGAGGAGCTGGTCTGGCACCCGAAGACCGGCCTGCTGACGACGCACGCGCCCAGCACCTACAAGATCCCGACCGCCAACGACTGCCCGCCGGTCTTCAACGTGGCGCTGTACGACAACGCCAACGTCGAGGACAGCATCCACCGCAGCAAGGCGGTCGGCGAGCCGCCGCTGCTGCTGCCGTTCTCGGTGTTCCTGGCGATCCGCGACGCCGTCTCGGCGGTGGGCGATCATCGCGTCGACCCTCCGCTGCGGGCGCCGGCCACAGGCGAGGCCATCATGGACGCTGTCGACGCGGTGCGCCGCGGCCTGCCCGGCGGGGAGGCCGCGTGAGCGCGCACGGCGGGCCGCAGGACGGCGGCTTCCCCCTGCCCGCCGACCTGCAGGCCACCGCCGCGCGCTGGCTGGCGGCCGGCGAGGCCGGCGTCGTCATCGAGGTCGTGAAGACCGCGGGCTCCGTGCCGCGGGAGGCGGGCACGCGCATGCTGGTCTCGGCCACGCGCGCGACCGGCACCATCGGCGGCGGCCATCTCGAGCTGATGGCCATGGCGAACGCGCGCACGCTGCTGGCGCGCGTCCCCGGCTTCGCGCCGGTCGAGCGCCACTATCCGCTCGGGCCCGCCCTCGGCCAATGCTGCGGCGGCGCGGTCACGCTGCGCTTCGCGCGGCTGGATCACGCCTTCATGCAGGCGTGGCCGGCGACCGCGCCGCGCTTCGTGCTGCAGCTGTACGGCGCGGGCCACGTCGGGCGCGCGATCGTGCGGCTGCTGGCCGGGATCCCGTGCCAGGTGCAGTGGATCGACGAACGCGAAGACGAATTCCCCGCCGGCCAGGCACTGCCGCCGCATATCGAGAAGGTGTGCGTCGAGCCCGTCGAGGCCGAGGTGGACGTCGCGCCCGCGAACGCCTGCTACCTCGTCCTGACGCACCGGCACGACCTGGACATGCGCATCGCCGAGGCCATCCTGCGCCGCGGCGACTTCCACTACCTGGGCCTGATCGGCTCGCGGACCAAGCGCGCGCGCTTCCTGCACCGCTACGAGGAGCGCGGCATTCCCGCGGACACGCTCGCGCGCATGACCTGCCCGATCGGCGTCCCCGGCATCGCGGGCAAGGAACCCGAGGTCATCGCCGTCGCCGTGGTCGCCCAGCTGCTGCAGCTGCCGGCGCCCGCGCCGGTCGCCGGCGGATTCGCGCAGCCGTGCCATGCGTCCTCCGCTCAGGAGCCGCGGTAGGTGCTGTAGCTGTACGGGCTGACCAGCAACGGCACGTGGTAGTGGCCGGCGGCGTCGGCGATGCCGAAATCGAGCTGCACCACGTCGACGAACGGCGGTTCGGGCAGCTCGACGCCGCGCGCGCGGAAGTAGGCGGCCACCGCAAAGGTCAGCCGCCAGCGGCCCGCGGCCATCTCGGCCGCGTCCAGCAAGGGGCCCCCGTCGTTGCGGCCGTCGTCGTTGAGCGTGATCGACTTGACGACCCGCGAGCGGCCGTCGGCGTCCACGCGCTGCAGCGTGACCGCCATGCCCGCCGCGGGGCAGCCGTGGGCGGTGTCGAGGACGTGCGTGCTCAGGTGTCCCATGCGGGTCTCCGGTCAGAAGTGCGCTTCGGCGCGCAGCATCGGCGTCTCGGCGAACGCGCCATGGCCCGCGGGGCCGTGCCAGCTGTTGCCGAACTTGTTCTTCCAGTACTCGAACTCCAGGCCCAGGCGCCAGGTGCCGGGCTTGGCGCCGACGAGCTCGCCGGCGTTCCACATCACCTGGCCGTCGAAGTGCGTCTCGGGCGCGGTCCGGGCGCCGAACTCGTCCCTGCCCTTGGAGGCGATGAAGTCGAAGTAGCCCTCGAAGGACAGCGGCAGCGCGCCGATCGGGACGCCCCACGACGCGGCCAGCATCGCGTGCGCCTTGTAGTGGTAGCGCGGCACGCCGGTCTGCGTGTAGTCGTTGAACGGCGCGTTGCTCTCCCACAGCTCGTGCACGCCCACGTTCAGGAAGCCTGGCACGTCGATGGCCACGGTGGGCCCGAGCACCAGCATGCGCTTGCGCGAGTTGTAGCCGGCGTCGTTCTTCGTGTTCCAGTCGAAGCCGGCACTCAGGCCCCAGCCGCGGATCGGGCCGGCCTTGAAGTCGGTCTTGAACACCTTGCCGGCATCGAGGAAATGACGGTAGACGATGTAGGCCTCCTGCGCGCCGGTGCGCGAGCCCGGGCTCGCGGGATCCTTGCTGTCGGACATCAGCAGGTCGATGTTGAAGAAGTTGCTGCCGTAGGCATAGCCGCTCACGTGCTGCAGGTCGACGATGGTCTTGGCGATGTCGTCCGGGTCGTACGGCTCGCGGAACTTCGTGCCGTAGCGCACGCCGATGGAGGTGTCGCTCCAGTCGGCGGCCGCGGCGGAGAACGCGGTGCCGGCCAGGGCGAGCGCGCACAGACGTTGGAATCGGGTCATCGAGGAGTCCTGCTTCTTGGGTGGAAAGATCCGGCGCCGGCGGGTCTGGGGGATGCGCGGGCCGGTCGGGAATCGACGGGACGCGCGTCTTCAGTCGATCGCGGCGCCCGCGTCGTACCACTGGCGGATCACCTCGCGTTCCTGGTCCGTGATGCCGGTGGCGTTGTTCAGGGGCATGTTCCTCAGGAGCACGGCCTGCTGGAAGACCTCCTGCGCGTGCTGCTTGATCAGGTCGGGGCGATCGAGCTCGATGCCCTTGTTCTGCACCTGCGCGTTGTGGCAGAGCACGCAGCGCTGGTCGACGACGGCCTTCATCGAGGCGAAGCTGCCGGGCGTCGCGACGGCGGCCGCCACGCCCGCGGCCGCGGAGCCGGCAGCACTCGGGGCCGCGCCGGTGGCGGTGGCGGCGACGGGCGCGGCCGGCGGCACGGCGGCGGAGGCCTCGGGCGGCCTGGGCATGCGCCCGATCAGCACGCCCATCAGGATCACGACGCCGATGAAGGCGTGCTCCCACGGCGTGCGCGTGCCCAGCACGTGCGCCCTGTGGCGCGACACGAAGCTGTGGCGGATCAGCGCGCCGGCAAGCATCACGCCGATCAGCGCCACCCAGTTGTCCGCGCCCTGGTACAGGAATCCGTAGTGGTTGGACAGCATCGCGAAGATGACCGGCAGCGTGAAGTACGTGTTGTGCACGCTGCGCTGCTTGCCGCGGATGCCGTGGATGCGGTCCGGCTCCTGCCCGGCGCGCAGCTGCGCCAGCACCTTGCGCTGGCCGGGGATGATCCAGAAGAACACGTTGGCCGTCATGGCCGTGGCCATCATCGCGCCCATCATCAGGAAGGCCGCGCGCCCCGCGAACAGGTGACAGACGCACCAGGCGCAGGTCACCACCAGCAGGAACACGGCCACGCCCACCACCATGTCGCCGTTGGGTCCGCGGCCCAGCGTGCGGCAGAGGGCGTCGTAGACGATCCAGAACAGCAGCAGGAAGGTGAGCGCCGACGCGATCGCCGCGCTCGGCGCCCAGGCATGCACGTTGCGATCGACGAGGAAGCTGCCGGCATTGAACAGGTACAGCACCGTCAGCAGGCCGAAGCCGGTCAGCCAGGTGGAGTAGCTCTCCCAGTACGACCAGTGCAGGTTCTCGGGCAGCGGCCGCCAGCGCGGCGCCACCATGTACTTGTTCGAGTGGTAGAAGCCGCCGCCGTGCACGGCCCACAGCTCGCCGTCGACGCCCTTGCCCTTGAGCTCGTCGCTGTCGGGCCGGGTCAGGCTGTTGTCCAGCAGGACGAAATGGAACGATGCGCCGATCCAGGCGATCGCGGTGACGACGTGGGCCCAGCGCAGCAGCAGGTTCGCCCAGTCCAGGAAATAGCTGTCCATCCCCGTTCTCCAGGTCACGGGATGCGGCGCCCGGGTTCGAGCTCGAACCGCATTCGGTTTCCTCACCACGGCGGGCCCTGTGAGGCTGGAGCGTCGCGTGCAACGGCCACCGTTCGCGCGTCCGCCGGACCCGCCCTGGAGCGCCGCACCCGCTGCGACATGATATTGACTGTATACAGTTATCGCCGCCCATCGATCAAGGGATAACCCGTATTCGTTGCGCCATCACAGCGCCGCTGTCGAGGGGAACACCTCGCTCGCCCAGCACCTGGCCGGCGCGCGAACGGCACCATGATGGCCTCAGGTGCTTGCATTCGGTGCGCCAGACTGTATACACTTTTGCATCCAATCCAAGGATCCGACGCCCATGCCCCGGAAGCCCGCCGCCCACCTGCAACTCGTCGACACCGCGCGCGCGGGCCGTGCCGCGGGCAGCGTCACCGACGGGATCGTCGAGTCCATCACCACGGCCATCGTCGAACGCCGGCTGATGCCCGGCACGCGGCTGGTGGAGCAGCAGATCGCCGACGTGTTCGAGGTCTCGCGCACCGTCGTGCGCCAGGCGCTGAACCAGCTGAGCCGCGACCGCCTCGTCACGCTGGAGCCGGCGCGCGGCGCGTTCGTGGCCACGCCCAGCATCGACGAGGCGCGCCAGGTGTTCCAGGTGCGCCGCCTGATCGAGGGCGGCATGGTGCGCCAGCTCGCGGCGCAGATCACGGACAAGCAGGTGGAGCAGCTGCGCCTGCACCTGCGCGACGAGCGCCAGGCCGTGTCGCGCGTCGACGTGTCCGGCCGCACCCGGCTGCTCGCCGACTTCCACGTGGTGCTCGCGCGCCTGCTGGGCAACGAGGTGCTGGCCGAGCTCATCGCCGACCTGCTCTCGCGCTCGCAGCTGATCGCGCTGATGTACCAGTCCAGCCATTCGGCGGAACACTCGCAGGAGGAGCACGTGGACATCGTCGACGCGCTGGCCAAGCGCGACGGCCGCGCCGCCGCCCGGCTGATGGAACGCCACCTCGAGGCCGTCGAACGCAACCTGCGCCTCGATCCCCGCACGCCGGACCTCGCCTCCGTGCTGCGTCCCCAGGGCTGAGCCATGACACACCCCACCCCCTATCCGCGCGACCTCCGCGGCTACGGCCGCAACCCGCCGCACGCGCAGTGGCCCGGCAACGCCCGCGTGGCCGTGCAGTTCGTCCTGAACTACGAGGAAGGCGGCGAGAACTGCGTGTTGCACGGCGACCCCGGCAGCGAGCAGTTCCTCTCCGAGATGTCCAATCCGGCGGCTTTCCCGGCGCGCCACCTGAGCATGGAGAGCATCTACGAATACGGCTCGCGCGTGGGCGTCTGGCGCCTGCTGCGCGAATTCGAGCGCCGCGGCCTGCCGCTGACGGTGTTCGGCGTGGGCATGGCGCTGGAGCGCAGCCCCGAGGTCGCTGCCGCGTTCGTCGAGGCGGGCCACGAGATCGCCTGCCACGGCTGGCGCTGGATCTCGTACCAGGCCATGGACGAGGCCACCGAGCGCGCGCACCTGCAGGCCGCGCTCGAATCGTTCCAGCGCGTGATCGGCCAACGCCCCGCGGGCTGGTACACCGGCCGCGACAGCCCCGCCACGCGCCGCCTGGTCGCCGACGCCGGCGGCTTCGAGTACGACAGCGACTACTACGGCGACGACCTGCCCTTCTGGCTGCAGGTGCGCAGGACCGACGGCGCGCTCGCCCCGCACCTCGTCGTGCCCTACACGCTGGACGCCAACGACATGCGCTTCGCGCTGCCCCAGGGCTACAGCCACGGCGACGAGTTCTTCCAGTACCTGCGCGATGCCTTCGACGTGCACTGGGCCGAGGGCGACGAGCGCCCCGCGATGATGAGCATCGGCATGCACTGCCGCCTGCTCGGGCGTCCCGGCCGGCTGCGCGCGCTGCAGCGCTTCCTCGATCATGTGCAGCGCCACGAGCGCGTGTGGATCGCCCGCCGCGTCGACATCGCGCGGCACTGGAGGCAGGTGCATCCCTTCGATCCGGACCAGGCCTTCACCTGGGAATGAACATGCCCACCCTCACCCTCGAGCGGCTCAACGCCGCCTCGCGCGCGGAATTCGTCGCGCTCCTCGACGGCAGCTACGAGCACTCGCCGTGGATCGCCGACGCCGCGTTCGACGCGCGCCCGTTCGCGAGCCTGGCCGCGCTCAAGCATGCGCTCGTGCGCGCGGTGCGCGCGGCAGGCCGCGAGGCGCAGCTCCGGCTCATCCGCGCCCATCCCGAGCTCGCGGGCAAGGCGATGGTCGCCAGGACGCTCACCGCCGAGAGCACGAACGAGCAGGGCCGGGCCGGCCTGACGGCCTGCACGCCCGAGGAATTCGCGCGCATCGGCGAGCTCAATGCGGCCTACAACGCCAAGTTCGGCTTCCCGTTCATCCTGGCCGTGCGCGGCCCGCGCGGCACGGGCCTGACACGCCACCAGATCATCGCCGCGTTCGAGCGCCGCGCCGCGAACCACCCGGACTTCGAGTTCGCCGAGGCGCTGCGCAACATCGACCGCATCGCCGAGATCCGCCTGGACGACAAGTTCGGCAGCACGCCCGCGCAGGGCGACCTCGTCTGGGACTGGGCCGAGTCGCTGGCACGCTTCAGCGAGCCCGGCTACGCCGAGCGCGGCGAACTGACGGTGACCTACCTGACCGACGCGCATCGCGCCGTCGCCACGCAGCTGGCCGACTGGATGCGCGCGGACTGCGGCTTCGACGAGGTCTCGATCGATGCCGTGGGCAACGTCGTCGGCGTCTACCACGGCAGCGACCGCGCGGCGCCGCGGCTCGTCACGGGCAGCCACTACGACACGGTGCGCAACGGCGGCAGGTACGACGGCCGCCTCGGCATCCTGGTGCCCATGGCCTGCGTGCGCGAGCTGCACCGGCGCGGCGAGCGCCTGCCGTTCGGCTTCGAGGTGATCGGCTTCGCCGAGGAGGAAGGCCAGCGCTACGACGCGGTGTTCCTCGGCTCGGGCGCCCTCACCGGCCACTTCGACCCGAAGTGGCTGGACCAGGCCGACGCGCACGGCGTGCGCATGCGCGACGCGATGGCCGCGGCCGGCCTGCGTCCGGAGGACATCCCCGCGTTGAAGCGCGACCCGAAGCGCTACCTCGGCTTCGTGGAGGTGCACATCGAGCAGGGACCCGTGCTCAACGAGCTCGACCTGCCGCTGGGCGTCGTCACGTCCATCAACGGCAGCGTGCGCCACGTCGGCGAGATCGCCGGACTCGCGAGCCACGCGGGCACCACGCCGATGGATCGCCGCCGCGACGCGGCCACCGGCGTCGCGGAACTGGCGCTGTTCGTCGAGCGCCGCGCGCGGGCCGAGCCGCACCTGGTCGGCACCGTCGGCATCCTGGAGGTGCCCAACGGCTCGATCAACGTCGTGCCCGGACGCTGCCGGTTCAGCCTCGACGTGCGCGCCCCGGCCGACGCCGCGCGCGACGCCTGCTCGCGCGACATCCTGGCCGAGCTGGCCGCGATCTGCGATCGCCGCGGCCTGTCGCACCAGTTGCACGAGACGATGCGCGCCGCCGCCGCGCCGAGCGCGCCCGGGTGGCAGCAGCGCTGGGAACGCGCCGTCGAATCGCTGGGCCTGCCGGTGCACCGCCTGCCCAGCGGCGCCGGCCACGACGCCATGAAGATGCACGCGCTGCTGCCGCAGGCCATGCTGTTCGTGCGCGGCGAGAACGCCGGCATCAGCCACAACCCGCTGGAATCGACCACCAGCCACGACATCGACCTCGCCGTGCAGGCCTTCGCACGCCTGCTCGCCAACCTCGCCTCGGAGACCCGATGACTTCCGCCTCGCGCTACGACCAACTCGATCGCTGGATCGACACCCACTTCGACGAGCAGGTGCGCCTGCTGCAGGAGCTGGTGCGCGTGCCCACCGACACGCCGCCCGGCAACAACACTCCGCACGCCCTGCGCACGCAGGCGCTGCTGAAGGACTTCGGCTTCGACGCGCAGGCGCACGAGGTGCCCGCGGCGACCGTGCGCGAGCACGGCCTGGAGTCCATCACCAACCTCGTCGTGCAACGCCGCTACGGCAGCGGCGGCCGCGTCGTGGCGCTCAACGCGCACGGCGACGTCGTGCCGCCCGGCGAGGGGTGGACCCACGACCCGTACGGCGGTGAAGTCGTCGACGGCCGCCTCTACGGCCGCGCCGCCGCGGTCAGCAAGTGCGATTTCACGACCTTCACGTTCGCCGTGCGCGCGCTCGAGGCGCTGGGCGCGCCGCTGGCCGGCGGCATCGACCTGTTGTTCACCTACGACGAGGAGTTCGGCGGCGAGCTGGGCCCCGCATGGCTGCTGGAGCAGGGCCTGACGAAGCCCGACCTCGAGATCGCCGCCGGCTTCAGCTACCAGGTCGTCACCGCGCACAACGGCTGCCTGCAGCTCGAGATCACCGTGCACGGCAGGATGGGCCACGCCGCGGTGCCGGAGACCGCCGTCGACGCGCTGCAGGCCGCCAACCGCATCCTGACCGCCCTGTACGCCGAGAACGAGGTGCTGGGCAAGACGCGCAGCGCCGTGCGCGGCATCCACCACGGCTACGTCAACGTCGGCCAGATCGCCGGCGGCACCAACACCAACGTCGTGCCCGGCAGGGTGGTGCTCAAGGTCGACCGCCGCATGATCCCCGAGGAGGATCCGGTGGCCGTCGAGGCCGGCCTGCGCGCGCTGATCGCGCATGCCGCCGCCGGCCAGGCCGGCATCACGGTCGACATCCGGCGCCTCCTGCTCGCCCACGCGATGAAGCCGCTGGCCGGCAACGCGCCGCTCGTGGACGCGCTGTGCACGCACGCGAGCGCGCTGTTCGGCGAACCGGTGGAGGCCATGGGCACGCCGCTGTACACCGATGCGCGCCTGTTCAGCGAGCGCGGCATCCCGGCGGTGATCTACGGCGCGGGGCCGCGCACGGTGCTGGAGTCGAACGCGAAGCGGGCCGACGAGCACATCGTGCTGGAGGACCTGCGGCGCGCGACCCAGGTGATGGCGCGCACGCTGTTCGACCTGCTCAGGGCCGACTGACCCGCGTCCACCACTCGCCCTCGAACTGCGCCTGCAGCCACTCGACGAAGCCCGACACCTTCAACGGCAGCATGCGCGGCGAAGGGAACACCGCGTGCACCTCCTGCGCGGGCAATGACCACGCCCCCAGCAGCGGCAGCACGGTGCCCTGCACCAGCGCCTCCTGCGCGACATAGCGCGGCAGCGCCGCGATGCCCATGCCCTCGACGGCCGCCTCCAGCAGCAGCGACAGGCTGTTGGAGCGCAGCGGTCCCTTCACGGCCACCGACTCCGCCTGCCCGCCCGCGCCGGTGAAATGCCAGCGCGCGTCGCCCTGCACGGTGCTGTAGATCAGGCAGTCGCGCGCCGCGAGATCCTGCGGCCGGACCGGCGCCGCGCGCTCGCGCAGGAACGCGGGCGAGGCCACCAGCACCCAGGGATTCATGGCGAGATGGCGCGCGCCCAGCGTGGAGTCGGCCAGGCGGCCCATGCGCACCGCGACGTCGACGCCCTGCTCGATCAGGTCGACATAGCGGTCGTCGACGCCGAGGTCGATCTGCAGGTCGGGGTTGGCGCGCATGAACTGCATCAGCAGCGGGCCCAGCACGCGGCGGCCGAACGCCACCGACGTGCTCACGCGCATCGCGCCGCGCACCTGCGACTGCAGCAGCGCCGCGACCGAATCGGCCTCCTCGACGTGGTGCGCGATGGTGCGGCACTTCTCGTAGTACAGCGCGCCGATCTCGGTGGCGGTGACGCCGTGCGTGGAGCGATGCAGCAGGCGCGCGCCGAGCTGCTGCTCCATGCGCGCCACCTGCTTGGTGACGGCCGGCTGGCCGATGCCCAGCTCCGCCGCGGCCTTGCTGAAGGAGCCGAGCTCGACGACGCGCAGGTACAGCTTGACGGCGGAAAGACGGTCCATGGCGACGCGTGCGAGGTGGTATTCCATTGTGGAATAAACGTCATGCTTGTCAACGGCGTTCCTCGAAGCGCCGCGCTCGCCGACCATCGCTTCAACCCCAAGCAGCGATGGAGACGAGCATGGCAAGGATGAAGGCCGCGATGGCGGCAGTGCTGGTGATGGAACGCGAAGGCGTGACGCAGGCGTTCGGCGTGCCGGGCGCGGCCATCAACCCGCTGTACGCGCAGATGCGCGAGCGGCAGTCCATCGCGCACATCCTGGCGCGCCACGTGGAAGGCGCGTCGCACATGGCCGAAGGCTACACGCGCGCCCGCGCCGGCAACATCGGCGTGTGCATCGGCACCAGCGGCCCGGCGGGCACCGACATGATCACGGGCCTGTACTCGGCCGGCGCCGATTCGATCCCCATCCTGTGCATCACCGGCCAGGCGCCGCGCGCCCGCCTGCACAAGGAGGACTTCCAGGCCGTGGACATCGAATCCATCGCCAAGCCCGTCACCAAGTGGGCCGTCACGGTGCGCGAGCCGGCCCAGGTGCCGCGCGTGTTCCAGCAGGCGTTCCACTTGATGCGCTCGGGCCGTCCGGGCCCGGTGCTGATCGACCTGCCGTTCGACGTGCAGATGGCCGAGATCGAGTTCGACATCGACAGCTACGAGCCGCTGCCCGTCTACAAGCCGGCGGCCACGCGCAAGCAGGTCGAGAAGGCGCTGGACATGCTCGCCGCCGCCGACAAGCCGCTGATCGTCGCCGGCGGCGGCATCATCAATGCGGACGCCAGCGCGCTGCTCCAGGAGTTCGCCGAGATCACCGGCGTGCCCGTGGTCCCCACGCTGATGGGATGGGGCACCCTCCCGGACGACCACCCGCTGATGGCCGGCATGTGCGGCCTGCAGACCAGCCACCGCTACGGCAACGCCACGATGCTGGCCAGCGACTTCGTCCTGGGCATCGGCAACCGCTGGGCCAATCGCCACACCGGCTCGGTCGACGTCTACACCCAGGGCCGCAAGTTCGTTCACGTCGACATCGAGCCCACGCAGATCGGCCGCGTCTTCAGCCCCGACTTCGGCATCGCCAGCGACGCCGGCGCCGCGCTGAAGCTGTTCGTCGAGCTCGCGCGGGAACGCGCCGCCGCCGGCAGGCTGAAGGACTTCGGCGACTGGGCGTTCCGCTGCCAGGAGCGCAAGCGCCTGATGCACCGCAAGAGCCACTACACGCAGCGGCCGATCAAGCCGATGCGCGTGTACGAGGAGATGAACGCCGCGTTCCCGCGCGACACGATCTACGTCTCCACGATCGGCCTGAGCCAGATCGCCGGCGCGCAGTTCATCAACGTCTACGGCCCGCGCCAGTGGATCAACTGCGGCCAGGCCGGGCCGCTGGGCTGGACGATCCCGGCCGCGCTCGGGGTGGTCGCGGCGGATCCGACGCGCACCGTGGTCGGGCTGTCGGGCGACTACGACTTCCAGTTCCTCGTCGAGGAACTCGCGGTCGGCGCGCAGTTCCGGCTGCCGTACGTGCAGGTGCTCGTGAACAACAGCTACCTCGGGCTGATCCGCCAGGCGCAGCGCAACTTCGACATGGACTTCTGCGTGCAGCTCGCGTTCGAGAACCAGAACGTGCCCGCGGGCGAGGGCGACCTGCGCGGCTACGGCGTCGACCACCAGCAGGTCGTCGCCGGCCTGGGCTGCAAGTCGTTGCGCGTGACGGACCCCGAGCAGATCCGCCCGGCCCTCGCGCAGGCGCAGGCGATGGCGCGCGAGTTCCGCGTGCCGGTGGTCGTCGAGGTGATCCTGGAGAAGGTCACCAACATCGCGATGGGCACCGAGATCGATGACATCTCGGAGTTCGAGGAGATCGACTGCCGCCATCCCCAGGGACGCCGCGGCCTCGAGCTGGCCGGCCTTCTGGAGTGACGACCCCCACTCGCTGCGCTCGCCGCCTGATCCACCTGCAACCGATCGAAGGACACGATGCCCCGCTTGGCCGCCAACCTCACGATGCTCTTCACGGAGTTCCCGTTCCTCGACCGCTTCGAGCGCGCCGCGCGCGCCGGCTTCAGGGGCGTGGAGTTCCTGTTCCCGTATGCGTACCGCCCGCAGGACATCCGTGCGCGCCTCGAGCAGTTCGGCCTCCAGCTCGTCCTGCACAACCTGCCCGCCGGCGACTGGGACGCGGGCGAGCGCGGCATCGCATGCCGTCCCGACCGCAGTGCCGAGTTCGGCGAAGGCGTCGAGCGCGCAATCGACTACGCGGGCGCGCTGGGCGTGAAGCAGCTCAACTGCCTGGTCGGCAGGACGCCGGACGACGTGCCGGCGGCGCAGGCGCACGAGACGCTGGTGGACAACCTCTACCGCGCCTCGCAGCGCCTGAAGGACGCCGGCCTGAAGCTGCTCGTCGAGCCGATCAACCGCTTCGACATCCCCGGCTTCCACCTGCACCGCACCGACCAGGCGCTCGCGCTGATCGACGAGGTCGGCGGCGGCAACCTGTTCCTGCAGTACGACGTCTATCACGCGCAGCGCACCGAGGGCGAGCTCTCGGAGACGCTGCGCAGGCACCTGCCCCGCATCGCGCACGTGCAGGTCGCCGACAACCCCGGCCGCAACGAACCCGGCAGCGGCGAGATCAACTTCCCGTTCCTGCTCGGTCACCTCGACCGCATCGGCTACCAGGGCTGGATCGGCTGCGAGTACAAGCCGGCCGTCTCGACCGAGATCGGCCTGGACTGGATCCAGCGCATCGCCAAGTGAGCCGCCCCCTTCATCCGACATGAAAGACGACATGACCAACGCATCCCCGAAGATCGGCTTCATCGGCCTGGGCATCATGGGCGCGCCGATGGCGGGCCACCTGATCGCCGCCGGCCTCCCGCTGTTCGTCCACACCAAGGGCAGGATGCCCGAGGCGATCACCCAGACGCGTGCCACGCAGTGCGTCGACGCGCGCGGCGTCGCGGAGCGCGCCGACATCGTCTTCATCATGGTGCCCGACACGCCCGACGTCGAATCGGTGCTGTTCGACGACGGCGGCGTCGCCGCCGGCCTGTCCAGGGGCAAGATCGTCGTCGACATGAGCTCCATCTCGCCGATCGCGACCAAGCGCTTCGCGCGCCGCATCAACGACATCGGCTGCGACTACCTCGACGCGCCCGTCTCGGGCGGCGAGCTGGGCGCGCGCAACGCGACCCTGTCCATCATGGTGGGCGGCGACGCAGGCGTGTTCGCGCGCGTCAAGCCGCTGTTCGACCTGATGGGCAGGAACGTCACGCTGGTGGGCGGCAACGGCGACGGGCAGACGGCCAAGGTGGCCAACCAGATCATCGTCGCGCTCAACATCGAGGCCGTCGCCGAGGCGCTGCTGTTCGCCGCGCGCGCCGGCGCCGACCCGGCCAAGGTGCGCGCGGCGCTGATGGGCGGCTTCGCGGCCAGCCGCATCCTGGAAGTGCACGGCGAGCGCATGATCAAGCGCACGTTCGAACCGGGCTTCCGCATCGAGCTGCACCAGAAGGACCTGAACCTCGCGCTGGCCAGCGCGCGGGCGCTCGGCGTCTCGCTGCCCAACACCGCCAACGCGCAGGAGCTGTTCAACGCGTGCGCGGCCCACGGCGGCAAGGGCTGGGATCATTCGGCGATGGTGCGCGCGCTGGAGAAGCTCGCGAACTTCGAGATCGGCCAGGCGGCATGATGACGGCCGAGACCGCGCTGCTGCGCCGCCTGTTCGACGCCGCGGTGGCCAGCGCGCAGCCCGCGCTGTGCGTGCCGCCGCACCTGCCGCGGCCCGACGAGATCGGCGACGGGCGCCTCGTCGTCATCGGCGCCGGCAAGGCGTCGGCCGCGATGGCGCAGGCGGTCGAGGACCACTGGACGGGACCGCTTTCGGGCCTGGTCGTCACGCGCCACGGCTACGGCGCGCCGTGCAGGCGCATCGAGATCGTCGAGGCCGCGCATCCCGTGCCCGACGAGGCCGGCCTGCGCGGTGCGCAGCGCATGCTCGACGTCGTGCGCGGCCTGCGCCCGCAGGACGTCGTGCTGTGCCTGGTCTCCGGCGGCGGCTCCGCGCTGCTGCCGCTGCCGCTGCCGGGCCTGGGGCTCGCGGACAAGCAGTCCGTCAACCGCGCGATGCTCGCCAGCGGCGCGACGATCGGCGAGATGAACTGCGTGCGGCGCCATCTCTCGGCGATCAAGGGCGGCCGGCTCGCGGCGGCCTGCCATCCGGCGCGCGTCATCACGCTGCTGATGTCGGACGTCCCGGGCGACCGACCCCTGGACATCGCCTCCGGCCCGACCGCCGCCGACCCGACCACCTGCGAGGATGCGCTCGACATCGTGCGCCGATACGGCCTGGCGCTGCCCGGCGCCGCGATGGCGCTGCTGGAGAGCGGCCGCGGAGAATCGATCAAGCCGGGCGACCCGCGGCTGGCGCGCAGCGAGCTGCGCATGGTCGCGACGCCGCAGGCCGCGCTCCAGGCCGCGGCTGCGGTGGCCGCGGACGCGGGCTATGCAGCGCACATCCTGGGCGACGCGATCGAAGGCGAGGCGCGCGACGTCGCCAAGGTGATGGGCGGCATCGCGCTGCAGGCCGCGACGCGGCGCCAGCCGTTCACGCCGCCGTGCGTACTGCTGTCCGGCGGCGAGACCACGGTCACCGTGCGCGGCCGCGGCCGCGGCGGCCGCAACGTGGAGTTCCTGCTGTCGCTCGCGCTCGCGCTCGACCAGCAGCCCGGCGTCTTCGCGCTGGCCGGCGACACCGACGGCGTCGACGGCCAGGAGGAGATCGCCGGTGCCGTCCTGCGCCCCGACACGCTCGCCCGCGCCCGCGCCCTCGGGCTGCGCGCGCGCGGTTGCCTGGACGACAACGACGCCCACGCGTTCTTCGAGCGGCTCGGCGACTCGGTCGTCACCGGGCCGACGCGCACGAACGTCAACGACTTCCGCGTGCTGCTGATCGCGTGAGCGGCGCCCCGGCCACGGGGCCCGGGCGGGCGGACCCGGGGCGGTGCGAGATGCGTTCTGGATGCAAGCCCACGGCGGCTGCGATGCGGTCCAGCAGCCGGCGCTGTCGAAAGGCGCGCTTCTGTACGGATCTCCAGCGCCGTCCTCGCGGAGCGGGCGGCGCCACCGCATGGTGATCGAAACGTGCCGCCGGCAGCCGGCATCGACGGGAGGATCCGCGAAGCGTCGGCGGCACGAGAGTTGCCGACTCGCCTCTCGCCGCGAGCGGCCCGCACATGCCGGCGCATCGGACGGCAAGAGGATCCGGGAAGCGCCGGCCCTCTGATTTTTCCGAACATCCGCAGGAGCCCGCATGAGCAACGACTCGACTCGCACACCGACGCGACGCGAAGCCATGAGAGGCCTGGGTGCCGGCCTCGCCACGGCGCCGCTCGTGCTCTCGGCCACCGCCGCCCAGGCGCAGCCCCAAGCGCCGCAGAGCCCGGGTGCCGCGCGCCGCGAGGGACTCCGTGATCCCCGCAACG
>JAEKKH010000391.1 GCA_019510465.1 Burkholderiales bacterium | reverse complement strand
GCGCCCTCCTCGGCGCGATCAACGGCTGGCTCATCACGCGCTTCTTCCTGCCGTCCATCGTCGTCACGCTCGGCACGATGTCGGTCTACCGCGGCGCGATCTTCGTCGCCAGCCACGGCGCGTGGGTGTCCGACCAGGATATCCATCCCGCCATCAAGGGCCTGCCTCGAGAGACGTTGCTGGGCTTGCCGACGCCGTGGTGGGTGGCCGCCGCGGTCGTGGCGGCGATGGCCTGGCTGCTGCGCTGGCGACGCGAAGGCCGGGAGCTGTATGCCTATGGCGGCAACGCGAGCGCGGCCAACTACGCGGGCGTCCCGGTTCGCCGGCGCCTGATGATGGCCTACACGCTGTCGGGCGCGCTGGCCGGGCTGGCCGGGCTGCTCTGGGTCGGCCGCTACTCGATCGCGTTCACCGAGCTGGCCTCGGGCTACGAGCTCACCGTCATCGCCGCCTGCGTGATCGGCGGCGTGAGCATCGGCGGCGGCGTCGGCACCGTGGGCGGCGCGGTGCTGGGGGTGCTGTTCATCGGCGTCGTCAACGGCGCCCTGCCCGTCATCCAGGTCTCGCCGTTCTGGCAGCAGGCGATCGCGGGCTTCGTCATCCTGGTGTCGGTGGCCTTGAACTCGCGGGCGCAGCGCCAGGCCGGGCGCCAGATCCTCGAACGCGGCAGCGCACCGCATCCGAAGGGAGCCACGGCATGAAGGCCGTCGACACCTGGGAGCGCGTGCTCGTCGCGCTGATCGTCCTCGTCTACATCGTATTCGGCCTGGGCATCCACGGCTTCCTCGCGCCGTACGCGATCGCCGACAGCACCACCAACATGTCCGAGAAGGCCATCATCGCGCTGGCGATGGCGCTGCTGGTCGTCGCGGGCGAGATCGACCTGTCGATCGCCGCCACGATGGCCCTCAGCTCGCTGGCCATGGGCTACGCGATGAAGGCGGGTGCGGCCCTGCCCCTGATGCTCGCGGCGGCCGCGGCCACCGGCGCGGCCTGTGGCGCGCTGAACGGCTGGCTGGTCACGCGCTGGCAGTTGCCGTCCATCGTGGTCACCATCGGCACGCTGTCGCTCTATCGCGGCCTGGCGCAGGTGCTGCTGGGAGACCAGGCCATCACCGGCTATCCGGACAGGCTGAGCACCTGGGGCAACGGCACGCTGGGCGACCTGGTCGACCTGCCCAAGCTCATCGTGCCCATCGAGTTCGCCGTGATGGTGCTGATGGCGATCGCGGTGGGGCTGCTGCTGCATCGCACGGTGCACGGTCGTCGCATCTTCGCGATCGGCGCCAACCGGATCGCCGCGCGGTTCTCGGGCATCTCGGTCGACCGCTATCGCTTCCTGCTGTTCGTGTTCGCCGGCCTGATGGCGGCGCTCGCCTCGGTGCTGCTCACGGGCCGCATCGGGAGCACCCGGCCGAATCTCGCGATGGGCTGGGAGCTCGACGCCGTCACCATCGTCATCCTCGGTGGCGTCGCGATCGAGGGCGGACGGGGAAGCATCGTCGGCACCATCCTGGCCTCCGTGCTGCTCGGCAGCTTCACGTTCGGTCTCGGCATGCTCAACGTCTCGGGCATCGTGATGTCGATGATCGTCGGCGCGCTGCTGGTGGTGTCGATGGTGCTGCCCCGCTGGTTGCGCTACGGCGCGCTGCTGCGACGCGTGGGCGTCGCCTGACTCGTCCGTCTCGCCACGATGGATGCCACCCCGAATCGCGCCGTGCCTCGACCGACACCCGGCACGACCCTCGTCCTGGACGTTGGCAAGAGCAACGCGAAGCTGGCGTTGATCGACGGACGCGGCGAC